>JAOPYO010000280.1 GCA_025964575.1 Actinomycetes bacterium | reverse complement strand
CACCGTTTTATGGTGAATTTGCCTGCCTGGGAGCGATCTCATACATGCGACGCCCGCACCCCATCTCCGCAGGCCTCGGGCGCCATGAGGCGCTGAAGCGCACGCCTTATGCACCCGTGATGAGGCTTCCATCGATCAGCACGGCCCTGACGAGACCGGCGTCCGATGCCGCCAGCGCGGAGGCGAGCGGGACGTGCAACAGAACGAGACCGGCGACGGCTCCGTGCGTACCCGCCGGGCCGGGCCGCCGGGATCGTCCGGCGGCGCCAGGTAGGCGGCGAGGGGCCGGTCGGGGGTGTGGTGGCAGTAGGCAAGGGTGTCGTTGGGTAGTTGCTCGCCGATCTCCAGCGGTCCGGATCGACCGCAGGCGGGGCAGGTCCATTCCGGCGGGGTGACGTCGTCGTCATCGCTCCGGCGTGGGCCCGGCATCTCAGCGGTCTGCTGGAGCCAGGATCAGCCCGCTGTCAGCGGATGAGCCGCGAACACTCCCTGCATCTGGCCGGGCAGGCCGTGGCCATCATCTCGGACGGCGCCCACACTAGCGGCCTCCGCCCCGACCTCACCACCGTCCCCCTGCACGGCGTCGAACCGAGCCACGTCGTGCTGGCGACCCGCGCCGGCGACCACAACCGCCTGGTGGCGGCCTTCCGCAAGTCCGCCGAAGTTCACCTCACCGGTCCCGGCCCTGCCGAACCGGCGAGCGTCCCGCCCACACGATCCGAGTAATGACCGGCACCGCACCTGCGACGTCGACGGCACCATCGGCGAGAACGCTCGACCTGGGGTTGCACCGCGGGCAGCCTCGAACCCCACACCCAGGATCTCGGCGGCCCGGTTCAGCGCCTTCTCCGGGAAGGACGAGTTGGCGGATCGCGTGCGGGGTCCCGGCCGTGTCCTATTCGCGGATGCCTGCGGCCTCGATCGCGCGTCGGCGCATGCAGGTCGCGCCCGACGCGGTGGCCACGGTGACGAGGGCGCAGATCGCGACGGTCTCCCAGATCTGTGTCCACGGGATCACCGTCGGCGCGGTGGCCACGAGCTTGCTCAGCGAAGCGCGCTGGGTCACCGCGGCGAGCACGGTCGCCACGGCGGCGAGTACGGTGCCGACGACCACCGCCACGGCCGACTCGGCCGCGCACACCTTCACGATCTGTCCGCGCGTGGCGCCTGCGAGGCCAAGCAGGGCGAACTCCCGCCGCCGCCCGGACATCGCCATGATCAGGGTATTGGCGACCGCGATCAGCGCGTAGGCCAGCGCGATACCCAAGATGACCACCGCGGCGTTGTTCGTCTGCTGATCCGCTTGCGAATGCTCGGCCGCGAGGTAGGCGTCGTAGGTCATGACGCGCGCCCCGGAGCGCGCCAGCGCCTGGTTCACCGCGGTCACCTGCGCGTCGAGTGGCACGCCGGTGCCCGCCGAGGAGTCGAGGTAGACCCGACGTGGCATCAGCGAGGAGGAGACGTACGTGTCGTCCCCGTTCAGGCCGCGCGCGACGACCGCCGCGATGACGCTCGGGATCCGCGCGCCGGTCGGCAGCAGCGTGACCATGTGGTCCCCAACCAAGAGGTTGTCGGAGTCGGCCGCGTGCTCGTCGATGACGAGGAAGTTCTCGGGCAGCGAGGCGAGGGTGCCGGAGAGCACGGGCGGCGTGACGGTGTCGCCCATCGCCGTCGTGGGCACCGCCTTCGTGCTAAGCGAGTCGATCTGGTCGCCGCCAGTGGTGCCGATCCGGATGTTCATCGAGGTGACCGGGGTGACCCGGATCCCGGGCACGGCCTCGAGCCGGGCGAGTGTCTGCGCAACGAAAGGAGATCAGCAACGGCAGGATGTTGAAGGGGATGGTGAACCACGAGGGTGCCACGTTGTGGTCGAGCATCCAGGAGCGCAGCGGTACGGTGCCCAGCGGCGCGAGCACGCAGCCGACGGTCGCCGCGGCCAGCCGATCAGCAGGGTCTCGCCGAGCACCATGCGCCGCACCTGCTTGGGCGCGGCGCCCACCAGCCGCAGCAGCGCCAGTTCGCGGCGGTGCTGCTCGGCAGCTAAGGCGAAGGTCGCGACGACGAACACCGCGACGCACACGGCGAGTCCGGTCGTACTGCCCGCCATGGCCTGGGCGTTGGCCAGTTCTTCGGACCCGCCGGTGGAATCGGGGTCGATCCGGGTCAGGTCGTCGCCGGTGAGGACCACAGCCTGGGCGCCCACGAGCGAGGACAGCTGCCGCGCGTTCTCCTGGGCTGCCAGCCGTTCCCATTCGATATGAAACGACATCAGCCTTGCGCGGCGCGGGTGATGGGAACGTCGCGGAGTCGTTGCTTTTCGGTCTCGGGCAGGTCAGAGGAGTCGATGAACTCCTCCACCGTCATTCGTGACGTCTCTCCGGCCGCCTGGGCTCGCAGGAAACGTGTGTGGAGGGCCGCCTGCCGAAGGCGCGTGAACTCTTCGACGGGCACGATCACGGCGGCCTGCCCGCCGAGGCGGATCACGTCATGGTCGGCGAGTGGCGGGAACACGTCGGCGGTTCGGGCGGCCTCGGGCATGCAAGCAGTGTAGACCAGCAGGGTTCTCACGACGCGCGCATCGTGGCCGACCTCGGCTTGTAGCAGACGACGTGGTCCAACCCGATCAAGGCATAGCGAACGCTGCTCTGCTACGCCCGCTGCCCAGGCTGATCACCGACCGACAGCAGGTACCTGCCTGCACATACGAAGACAGCACCGCTTTGGGCGGAATCCTCCACGAGTATGCCACCAGGGTCGGGCAGGGCGATGTGGCCTGTCGGCACGTTGCGGCGCGAGGGTACACGCGCATCGATTGGCAGGCCACCGGGATCGCACGAGAGGTGTTCTGGCGAGACCTCTCCGAGCTCTGCTGCCTGATGTCCAACTACGGAATCCCGGCTGGCAAGGAGCTGCCCTGCCTGCTGCGGCGCGCAGGCGCTGGCCAGGACCTCGATCTTCTTCAGGAGATCCTCCTGGAACTCCGCGACGACTACGCCGGTGCCCAGGATGAACTGGCACGCCGATGAAGCGGGGGCGCTCCTCGCGTACGCGGCGGTGGCCACAGGCGGGTTCACCCGGTTCGCAGCCATCGCGGCCGCCCTGGGTTCGGTGAACATTCCCGCCCTGGACTCGATGGTGCAGGCCGCGCTGAGCTGGAAGCGACGTGACGTGGCCGAACAGGTCTTGATGGCCGCTGATCAGCCGGGCCCGCACCAGGACCTGGTTCGTCAGCGGCTGGCCGAACTCCGCTCGCTGTGAACGTCGTTGTTCCACGACATCGGCCCCGACCGGTCGGGAGTGGCTTGGCCTGGGAATCTTCACCGTCGGCAACACCAAACCGAGGCGGCCTCGGGGATACCCGTACACCTAATGGCCGGTTGATCTTCCTGGGCGGTGACGGGTTCTGGCATGGCTGGGTGACGATGGGTCTCAAGCGGGACGGTTCAGCTGACCGCCGTCACCGCCGGGCGCGTACCCGGGCCGTGGTCACGAGCAAGGTCCGCGAACTGGAGGTCGAGCGCGACAGCGGTACGACCAGCGAGCCGGGCCCGGTTACCGACCCTCGACCAGTGGGTCAGGAATTGGCTGGCCACGATCGCGGTCCGGACGGTGGATGAATCTACGATCCACAGCACATACCGGCCCAAGGCCGAGCGGTGGATCATTCCGCGGCTCAGCCGGCACCGTCTGGACCGGCTGCTCCCTGAGCATCTGGGCGCCTTCTACCTCGGGCTGGCAGGCGAAGGGCTCGCCGCCAACACGGTCGTGCAGATTCACCGGATCCTGTCCCGGGCCCTGAAGGTGGCGGCGCAACGGAACGTCGGCGGCCGGAACGTGTGCTCGCTGGTCGACGCGCCGCAGGCCGGGGAGATGGAGACCGAGCCGCTGACCGCAGGAGAGGCGCGCGGACTGCTGCGGATCGCGGCGGGCCGTCGCAACAGCACCCGCTGGGCAGTCGCGCTCGCGTTGGGGCTTCGCCAAGGTGAAGCCCTGGGGCTGCGGTGGAAGTACGTTCGGCAGACACCGGATCCGTTCCATGATCTTCGCTTGGTGTGTGGCGTCCACTACTCATCCTCCCAGGAGCGCAGCCCCCAGCCTGTGGGTGGCGTCGGCCGACCGGGGTTCTTCGAACTGCTGGCTGAACGAGGCCCAACTCTTGGCCGCCCGGCTGTCGATCGGATCATCGGATCCGATCTGCACAACCTCAAAGAGCTACGGCCCGGCTCCGCCGGCCGCACAGAGGTCCGGATCTTGTTCATTTTCGACCCGCAACGCCAAGCCGTCCTGCTGGTGGCCGGGGATAAGGCAGGTAACTGGACCCGCTGGTACGGCGATGCGATCAAGCTCGCCGAAGACCGGTATGCCCGCTTCCTCGCCACACCGCCGGAGGAGATCGAATGACCACGCATTACCGGTGGGAGACCACCCTGAACGCTCGCCGTGCCGCTGATCCGGGCATCGATGATTCTGCTCGCCAGGACGCCGCACGCACCTCCCGCCGCGCCCGCGACATCGGCTATCGCCTTGCCCAGATGCGCAAGAGTCGTGGGCTCACGCAGGCACAGGTCGCTGAGACCTTGGGTGTCAGCCAAACCCGCGTCTCCAACATGGAACGTGGAGACGTCGAACGGATGCAGGTCGAATCGATCGCCGCCTACATTGCGGCTCTCGGCGGCCACCTCCGCCTCGTCGCAGACTTCGACCAGACCACCACGACCTTCATCGACTACACCGAGCCGCTCACCGCGTAGTCGCCAGGGCTGCGTTGTTCCGTGCGGGCCTCATCCGGCTCGTGGCACTCGGTGGGCACCCGATGCTCGGGCACAGCGGCTGGGCATCCCCAACCGGCGGCGGGCTTCGTCGTGTGAGACGTAGCGAACCGAGCCGGCTTCCTTGCGTGCCAGATAGTCGGTGCGAGCGGCCGTGAACTCCTCGTTGATCCGCTGTTCCTCCTGGGCCAGGCGCAGCTGCCGATACTCCTCGATGGGCACGAGCACTGCGACCACTTGGCCATGGTGGTGGATCACGTCATGAGTGTCTTCCGCAGGCAGTTCGCTCATGGCAGCCATCGTAACGAGGCGGAACGACAGTCCGAACGAGGCGGAACGACAGTCCGATTCCCAACGCGTGAGACTGGATTGCCGCACCTGTGGGTGCGAAAGCGTTGAACGTGAGGAGGGGCCGCCGAGCCGTACGCTCCGTTGTGTTCCGTGCCCGGGATCAGCTGGGTCCCGGTGGCGATGACCGTTGATCGGGTCTACGCGGGCTGGGCGTTCAGCCAGGTGAGCTGGCGTTATCTGAGCTTGGCGAGACGGCGGTTGAGGTCGTCCTTGTCGAACATGGTCGGATCTTCGGGGTACTCGGGGTTCCAGTCCTCGATGGGCGCCTCCCCGCGTCCGGTGACGCATACCGGGTAGGTCACGGCTTCATCGAGGTCGGTGATCTTCTCGAGCGTGATCTCATGGCCCCACCAGTCCCCGAGGTCGTACACGTATGTGATCTTCGTTCCGGGGTGGGGGAGTGCTCTGGTGAGTCGGATGGTTTCTTGATCGCCGCACTCGTCCAGCTGATAGTACGGGTCGGAATATCGGGCATCGTCGACGGTGAAGAGGTGCAGGTGGTCCTCGCCCCAGCCCATGACGATCTTGATGATGCGGTTCAGGTCTCCCAGGGTGGCGTGGGCCGGTACCAGGAGGCGGCGCCATACCGGCGGCCGCATCCCACTGAGGGCGATCTTGAGCTGGTGGACACGGAGCCGCCCGCCACCGGAGGCGGTGACTTGCTGCAGCGCATGTGAGAGGTCGGCCGCGCCTGGGTGGCCGCTGGCCGAGACCATCTCCAGGCCGCCTTGGTCCTGGACGCTGAACCATGCGTCCTCTAGATCGGATTTCGCGACCGCGGCCAAGGCGTAATCAACGGTCAGCCACCGCAGGTCGGTCTCACTGACGCCGGGCCCCTCGTCCCAGCCCACCAGTTCGTTGCGGGCGTGCGCCGCCAACGCGGGGACCCGGAGGACGGCGTGCCATGCGGGCAATGCGTCCTCGCCCAAGCCCGCGACGATGGTCACCGCGGTGATCCGCTCACGCGGGGACGCCTGGGCCGCGGCGGCGAGCAGCAGGCCGGCACTCCCGATGTCCTTTCGGCCTGAGAGCCACCGATCCGCCTGATCGCGGGCATCCTCTGGATCGAGCTCGGCGAGTCGTGGCAGGAGCTTGCCCGCCGGCAGGCCGGAACTCACCGGTTCCGGGACTTTGTCCTCCAGCTGCCTGCAAGCCCACCGGCCGAGCGGGGTGATCGTTCCTCGTTGATCGACGGCTCCGAAGTCCTGCAGCAGGCCAAGCGCTGCTTCCACCGGCATGAGACTGCGCCGGAACGCCTGGAAGACCGCACCGGACTCTTTGTAGCCGCGCGCATCCAGGAGTTGGTGGACGACCCTCTCCAGATCATCGGGGGCGGGAGCTGGGTCTGCGGCCAGTGCGGTCAGTACCAGCCGGCATGCGATTGCCGCTCCCCGCCTGCGCTGATCGTGTGACTCAGCGCGAAGCACTGCCTCAAAACCAACCAGCCAGTGTTCGAGGGATGGCTCGGCGACCTGCCGTAGGGCCACCGCCCGACCATCGGCCACGGTGAGCAGCCCGATCGCCTGCGCCGCGATCCATGGACGGTGGATCGCTTCCACGTCTGCGGCCGTACGAATATGCTCGGGCACATCGATCCCGAGGGCCCCCGCCGCCTCGTGAACCGCCGATGGACGCAGCACACCCTTGGCCGTCACCGGTTTTCCATCCCCCACCCACGCGGCGAGGGCACGAGCATCCGACAGAACACTGCAACCGATGGCGGCAGACGGATTCGGGGTCACCCGCCCGATCCTAGACACCAGATGATCGCCAACGAGCACGAACCGCCCCGGTTTGCCGCCCATCGCACGACTTGACTTCTCTTGACCCATTTTTGGGCAAACCAGCGCCCGGTATCAAACGCACGCCCAGCCCGGAGCACATCCGCAGGCCCCGCGGGCGAACACGATCTGAGAGCGTCTGCCGACGAACCTCCCCTTGCCCATCACCCGGTGATCGCGAGCGCTTGTGACAGCGGCACGGCTACGCGGTGTGGCACACTCGCATCCGCGCGGTGTGGTCGGCGCTGAGCATCGCCGAGGCCGGCTTGGAGACGGTGTGGCTGTTTCCGGACGGGCGCTGCTGGGGGGAGGCTCCGCTGCGCGAACCTGTCAGAAGGTGTTGGCACGCCGTAGTGCCGCTGGGCGCCCGTCAGGGTCAAAGAAGCCGCGATACAGGGGCGTCGCCCAGATTCTGGTCCACTGCGACACTTTTGGTGTCTGGTAGGTGCGAAGCCGTCCCGGCGGGCGCTGTCCGTGCCGGCCGGCGGCGTGCCACGCGTCGAGTGTGGCGGCGGATCGAGCGAAGGCCATGAAGACCGTGCGCGGCTCACACAGATCGGTGTCCTCGCCCACGGCACGGTCGAGATGTTCGCGGGCGAGTGCCAGCCGCAGCTCCCGGGCGTAGACGCGCGCGCGGTGGCCGTCCTCCCTGGGGGTGAGCGGATCACGCTGGTCGAGCTCTTCGTCGAGGACGGCGCAGTTGAGTTCGGAGTCATGGGTCCACGAGCGCCGGTTGAAGTTGTCCGAGCCCACTGATGCCCACACGTCGTCGACGATGCAGGTCTTGGCGTGTACGTAGACCGGCGTACCTTCGTGGTTTTCGATCCCGTACACGGCGACACGGTCGCCGCCGCTGCGATACAGCGTCTCCAGCGCCAGTCGGTGTCCGACCATATTGGGTGGCTGCGACAACCGGCCGTCCTGATCGGGGAAGCGAGGGATGACCGCGATCAGATGAAGCCCGGGATTGGCGGCCAGGGCTTCGGCGAAGGGCCTCGCCACCTGCGGCGACCACAGGTACTGGTCCTCGATGTAGATCAGGGATCTGGCCCGGCGCAACACTTTGAGGTAGCCGCGCGCGATGCTGCGCTCCCCGTCCGGGGCGAAGACGTAGCCCCGTCGGCGCTTGGGATAGGTGCGCAGCAGCTGCACAGTGTGCGGGCCCCGCGGCGCTGGATCTGGCAACTGCGGCGGCAGCGGGTCAGCGCGGGTGTCCTGGTGTTGCAGGAGCGCGCGCAGCCGGTTTATGGGGTTTCGGCTCAGCGGAGCAGGATCCTCCCAGCGCTCGCGGAAGATGGTCTCCACGTCACCCACCGCCGGACCGCGGATCGCCACCTGTAGGTCATGCCAGGGTGGCCGCCCCCCATAGACGGCCGCCATCGGCTGAGCCTGCGGGTCTCCCGCGTGCACGGCGTCGTCATGACGGCTGTGCGACAGATCGATCCCGCCGACGTATGCCACGTCCAACTCGGGACGGCCCGGATGACGTAGCACGACGAACTTCTGATGATGCGAACCACCGGGTCGCACCCGCTTGTCCAGCAAGCACTCCCCACCGGCAGCCTCGATGTCCTCACTCAGGTGCCGGTTCTCTCGCGAGCTGAACTGCAGCCGGTCCAGATGGGACTGCCACATCAGCCCCTTGACCACTACGCCGCGCCGCGCCGCCGCACACAGGACGTCGGCGACCTCGCTGCCCGCCCCGGAGAGCAGCTCATCGGGATCACCGCGCCAGTCGGTGAACAGCAGAGAGTCACCGGTCCGCAGCTCATTCACCCCAGCGAGCAGTTCGGCGAAATAGACCGCTCCGTGCACCAGCGGACGTACTTCGTTACCTGTCGACCATGCCACCTTGTCCGCGTGCCGGTCATCCAGGGACGTCGAGGGATTCCCTCGTTCTCGTGAGGTGAGCAGCCAATCTTCCGGATTCGGCGTCATGGCCCTCTCCTCGGCGCGCTTGGTTGTGACCATTTCATCCGGGTTGGACGTTGCGCCAGCGTGCCTCGCAGCAGGAGTAGACCCCGAAGGTCACCAGCCCGAGGGCGACGGCGATGAGCAGCCAGGGACCGAGCGGCGTAGTGGCCATCTTGCGCAGCGATCCGTCGATGCCCTGAGCCTTCTTCGCATCGAAGGTCACGGCGGCGACGACCAGGAAAACACCCAGGACACCGAAGACACTCCCCCGAGCGGCTACTCCCACCGTGCCCAGGGTCTCGATGACCCTGCGAGACCGAGAGCTCAACCCCGACAGGTTCAGACGCTCAAGGAACTTCTTGCGTACACCGCCCACCACCATGACGATACCCGCGCCGACCACCACGAGGCCGATCAGCAGTATCAGCCACCGGCCACCCGGATGGCTCATGAGCTTGGCGCTGAGGTCCTTGGACTGGTCGTTACTCGAGCTCTGGCCACCGGTGCCCATCAGGAAGCCGACGACGCCGACACACACGAAGCCATAGAAGATCCCACGAGCCAGCGACGCCACCCGTTTACTGGCCTTGTGCCCCTGGGGACCGGCCTGGCCGTACACGGCCTCGGCGAGCCGCCACAAGGTCAGCCCAGCAAAGCCCACGGCCAGCAACCACAACACCAGGGTCCCGCCGGTATGCCTGGCGACGGCCTGCAGCGCGCCAGTGCGGTCCGCCTCCTTGCCCCCCGCACCGAACCCGATCTGTACGGCCAGTATCCCGATCAGTATGTAGTTGACGCCATGCGCCACCAGACCCGCACGGGCGAGCCATCGCATCCACCGGCTGGCGGCAGCCTCACGCCCCACAGCCCTGACATTGTGACTCGCGCCCTGCACCGTCACGACGAACACCCCAACGTCACTTCATCAGGCAGACCATCACCACGATCGAACGCCAGGAACATGCGCTGCCCCCGATGGGGCCCCCTATGCAGAACCCGCACACCTGGTCTTGAGGGCTTCGCAGCCGTCTCGGCATCAGCCGCAGCTTCACCGAGCCGATCCGAGCTGAGATGTTCCGCCACCTGGTTCGAGCGTGGCCCGTTGCCTGCCAGCAGGGTTAGCAGGAACCCGGCGGCGCCGATCACGATGACGCCCACGATGTACAGGTCGACTCCGTATATGGACCTGGTCAGGGCGAACGTGAGGATCGCCCCGACCACGAGGAGGGCGATACCGCCGGCGATGGTCATCACGCCCCGACCTTTCGCAGGCCGGGGCGTGCGCTCGGGGGTGGGGTGGGCACGGTCATCTGCGACCTGCCCAGCGGCCGGACCGCCGGCCGCCGAAGCGCCGGCTGCTGCTTTGCCCGGTGACCAGGTGGTAGGCGAGCAGGAGAACTGCCGCGCCCGCTATGGCGGAGATCCAGGTGGAGAGGTCGAAGAAGCCTTGGGTGCCGTTGACGTGGAACAACTTCGTGGCCAGGAAGCCACCCAGCAGCGCTCCGGCGATACCGATCAGGGTGGTGATGACCAGTCCTTGGGGGTCCCTGCCGGGGACCAGCATTTTAGCGACCATCCCGGCCACCAGGCCGAGAATGATCCAGGCGATGACGCCCATGACCGACTCCAAACACGAGCGAATCGCTGTCTGCGGAAGGTCGGTCTTCCAGGCCGGTCGACGCAGAGCCCGATCACCGCAGCGCGCGGGTGGCGGGCTGTCGTGCTCGTTCACCCCTGAGCCAACACCACCCGTGCCGCATGGGAAACAGCCGATCCCGGAAGGGGCAATCACCGCAACCGATCACCAGGTCGCGATCAGCGTTCCTGATCTGGGCTGGGCGCACTGACCGCAACGGTGGCATCGAGGGTGGCCGCACCGATGGTGGTGGGCAGCAGCGTCAGGATCCGGTGGAAGCTGCGGGCCAGCCATCTCCTGCCGCCGGCCGCTAGGAGCACCCGGTCCAGCACCCCGATGCGCAGTAACGTCACGGTCAGGGCGACATGCGACCACTCACCGGCCGCCTGGATACTCCAGTGCACGTGAGCGAGCGTCCGGCGGCCGACCGCCGCCGTGCCGCCCACGCCATGTGAGGGATGCAGGTGCGTGATCGTGGTCTCGACGGTCCGGCGGATGCTCAGGGGCCCGCAGATCACGATCCTGGCGCCCAGCTGGTCCGCCGCGAAGGTGTCCAGCCGGAATCGGCGGCCACCCATCTTCTGGTGATTGGGCAAGTCTGAGAGGAAGCCGTACACGGTCTCCGCGGGGACCTCCATGAGCAGGCCGGAGGTCACCGGTGCCACAGCCCTCACGGCCGGCCACGCCATGGCCCGGGGACCCTGCCTAGGTATTCGGTGCACACGGTCGGCCCTGCCACGTCACACAACGACATCCTGGACAAGCCGAGGATCAGCAGCCTCATGCCGGCGCCGAGCATGCCGAGCAGACGCTCACGCAACACCGGGGCGGTGGCGGTGTCGATGTCACCGCCCGATGTCACGATGGTGTGGGTTGGCCGGTGGAGGATGGACAGGCCCGCCTCGGTACGGAGCCGGGCGGTCGATGGCGGCATGCGCGGGTGGTGATGGGGATCTCCGATGCAAACGGTCGGGGGCGGAAGGTGCTCGGTCCGTCAGCGGCGCACCCCATGCGGTCCAGGGCAGACGGCCCCGCACGCCATACGATCCCCAGGGAGCCGACTCAACGGGGGGCTCGAGCAGCGGCCCTGGGTCTATGCGTCGGCCGGCCGCCGGGCCACGGTGGGAGGACTTCGGCGAGCGACCCACCACGATGTCGACCTGCCCGAGCACCACCGGCAACCCATCGAGGTGCTCACAGCGCTGCGCCGACCCGTTCGGGCTGGGGGCGGGGGCACCTACCACGATGTTCTGATCGGAGACCATGACAAGGCCCTCTCACCGTGATGGAAGTGCCGGCGCACAGGGCCCGGCTGATCACTGTGCAGTCAACCTCAGTAGCGCCACGACGGAAAGGAGCAACCTGAGCAGGGCCCATCACCGGAGCCGATCACCTGGTACATCCGTCGTGACGCTGATGAATCGGCGGTCAGACCAAAAGACTGGGCTGGCTGGTCACCACGGATCAGATGACAGGCTGACCTGGGTGGCCGGTCGAAGGACCGGGAACCATCGCCCCGCCGTCCGCCGAGCCCGCCGCAGGTTGGCTGACGGGTCGATCAGCATTTCGGCTCTCGCCGCGAGTAGCAGTGCGATGCCCAGAAGCAGGTTCCGTGTGCACCCAGGAACGTTCTCCGAGCAACCTCCCGCCTCGGGCTCCAACCACAACATCAGATCTCAGACGGCAGCCTGGAGCTGTCTGGCCGGTGGTGCGGTTTCCACCGAGCGGCGTTGTCCGGGCCCTGGCAATGCGAGCCGCACGATGCGTTTCCAGACCGATCCTGTCTGGCGGGCCAGCGA
>JAOPYO010000268.1 GCA_025964575.1 Actinomycetes bacterium | reverse complement strand
CGGCGGCTGACGAGGACGCGCCCGTAGAAATAGACGAACATCGAGAACACCACCGCAGTCGACTGCTGCAAGAGCAGGTAGTCGGCGACGTCGTGCGGCCGCTTGCCCAGGAATCCGCCGAGGTATTCCGCCGGCGCGAGCAGCCACAGCAGGCAGGTGCCCAGGCAGATCGGGATCTCGACGGCGAACACGATCCGCCAGGGGCCTGGAAGACCCGCTCGGACGGCGCGCGGCGGAAGTGAGGGAGTGGCGTCGGCGGGCATCATGCGAGCATTGCGCAAAATCCCGGCGAGGGGTAGCGGCGCCCTGCGCACGCACGGCGAAGGGCCAGGGCATGGTAGGTTCTCGTCGACGTCCTAGGACTTGTCGACGTCCTAGGAGCAGCGACATGCCGGGCCAACGTCCGTCCGAGAGCCGCGCGTACGCCCTCGTCCGCTACCTCACGATCGTCCCGCAGGCGCACTACGCGGTGTTCGATTTCGATTTGCAGATGACGCTTTACGAGCTGTTCCACACCCACCGGATCAGCCGCGTCGGACACGCAGTGTGCACGCCGATCGTGTGCTTCTTGGCGTTGGCGGCGCTCGTACAGGTCAGGCTCCCGTCGCCGCTCGATGCGCCGCACGTCTCGCTGGCGCTGCCGCTCGCCGCGCTGCTCGGCGCAAACGGATACCTCCACGGCCGCCGCATCGGTGCGCTGACCACCGCGGTGGTGGCGATCATGACGCTCGCGGCGACGCTCTTCGCCGCCGCCGGCATTCCGCACGCGCTCGCCCTCTCCGTCGGCGGGATGCTGCTCGCTGGCGCGCTCCAGACCTGGTCACACGCGTTCGAGCCGGTGCCGCCGCCGCTGAGCGGGCAGCGCGACTTCCTCTCGCTCGGCGTGTGGTGGCCTCAGGCCTCGCCCGGCCGCAAGCTCGCCGCCGCGGCGCTCGCGACGACGGCGTTCATCGCGCTCGAGCTCCTGGCGTCATTTCGCATCCTGCCCTGCCAGCTGCGCGCGTATACGCTCGCGCTCGGTCGCGCACCCTCGGAACGGATGGCGCTCGACCGCAGGGTCGCGGAACTGCGCGACGCCTGGCCGTTCTGATCACGCGGCCCGACATGGGGCGACCGAAGACTTTTGAATCGATTGACATCAAATAGTGCGCAAGTGGCTACTCTCCGTCCTCAGGCGTTGGCGAACAATGAGCAGGTCAGCGGGGACCACGGCTGCTTGGTGTGCACCTGTGCTGTGCCAGAACTCGTGCAGGGCGGTTGACCTGGGCGTGTGGGGTGCGGAAACCGGGTCGGCCTGGCTGACCTGAAGGTTCAGGGCCTGAGCATGCGTGGGTTGCGGGGCGTCCTCGCTGCTTGTGCTTTGGTCCCTTCACTACCCTGTCGTCAGGCGTGTCTTCCAGTTCTTGGTTCTGCTCGGGCGTGGTGATCGGGTTAAGGAGATCGAGATCCTTGCGCTGCGGCATCAGGTCGCTGTGCTGCGTCGTCAGGTGGACCGGCCTGATTTGGCGATGGGGATCGTGTCCTGCTGGCCGCGTTGTCGCGGCATCTGCCGCGCCGCTCGTGGAAGGTCTTCTTCGTGGCCCCGGCCGACGTTGCTGCGTTGGCACCGTGACTTGGTCGCCCGCAAATGGACTTACCCGCGGGAGCGTTCGGGTCGTCCTTCTACCGGGAAGGACATCCGTGACGGGGTGCTGCGTCTGGCGCGGGAGAATCCGCTGGGGTTATCGGCGCATCAGCGGGGAGCTTGCCGGTGCCGGGATCCGGGTGCCGCCGAGCACGGTGCGCGACATCCTCAAGTGTGCCGGCTTGGCCCTCGGGACCCTGCGCGCAGGGTCACCGGTGGGGTCGACACGCACTCCGGCACCCATCACGCCGCGGTGGTGCTGATGAACAGCCGCCGTCTGGCCGACGCACATCGCCCGCGAGCTCTACAAGATTCTGACCCACCCAAAAACCCAGACGACACAGACAAAAGATCTTACGAAAGCCGCTTGACGACCATAGGAGCATCCCCACAGGCCCCAGGCCCCACCGGACGCTCCAGCAGGCCAACCCGCTGAGGCCACTTCCAGAGCCCGCAAATCTAGATCAGATCAGGGTCCAGCGGCGCGATCGCCTCGGCGGGATCATCCACGAATACTCCCAGGTCGCATGACGTGGACGAGGTTCTCGGCACAAACAACCCACACGTGGAGGGGTTTGTCGCTTTAGGCGCACAATGTTGCGAATGACCGATCGGCATCCTGCCGGCACAACCTTCCACCGGCTGACCGGCCGGGACGACGGCGGAGGTCACCACGGTCATCGCCTCCCTGAGCATGCAAGCCGACGCCGTCACCGTGCCGCTCGGGAGGGCACCGGTCGTGGCCGTCTGGGTCGAGCGGTGGGCGACCGGGTGCTCGCCTCCTGGGCAGCATAGGACTCTTGGCGTGCTGGGGGCTTTTTGGGCGCCTGGAATCGCACGGTTCCCTCGGCGTCCCCTCCGACGGGTTTGGCAGTGCCCTCCAGGAATTGCCCGACGAAACGGACCGGCGTCGGGAAGCGCGCATTGGTCAGCATCTTCAGTACCGGCACCGCCGCGATGAAGAGGCCCAGTGGAGGGTCGATGAGGCCGAGCGCGAGCGCGAGTGCCACCCCGCCGTAGTAGCCGGCGGATCGTGGAATGTCGATGTCCAGCGAACCCACCTGTATCACCAGCCCCGTATCGGGGTCTTTCGCCATGATGTTCCCCCTGTCCCCAGTAGATTCCTTCGAGTCCCGGGCCGCTATGTACCCAGGTACGGCCGTCGCAGACGAGGGTCGCGGCCCGTTTATGCCCCCTGGCCTGGGATTTACTCAATGGCCGTCTGACCGCAATGTTTGTTATGTCGCAATTAGCGGTAGTTATGGGTGATGGTGCTATTGGGGCCTGTGGGTGCCCGTAACTCAGCTACCCCTATGCGACCTGGGAGTATTCGTGTAGGAGGCCGCCGAGCCGGTCTCTTCGGATGACTGTGATGTCGGCGTTGATGGGGTGGGGTAGCGCTCGGAGTGGACTGGCCGAAGGATCACGAGGTGGCCGTCTCACGTCACGCCGACACGCCCACCAAGGCGCGAACCGGGTGATAGGTCACACAGGCCCCATACACCACTCCAGTGGACGTGAACCATCTCCAACAGATGCGTGCTCGACCAGCTCCCCATGCAGCCCTGCGGATGCCGAATAATCATCCGTCCTGGTCAGGCCGCAGGTCGGTACTCGTGGAGGAGGCCGCTTAGTCGATCTTGTCGGCGGATGTCGAGGCAGGTGAGCTGGTCCGGATCGGTTGTCGGTTCGGGGAGCAGGCGGAGTGGGGCTGCTTGTTCGAGGGTTCGGTGGGGTCGATGCTCGTTATGGAAGGTCTCGTACTCACGCAGCGCGTGCAGCAGGTGGTGCTGGTTCCAAATCAGGGTACGGTCGAGCAGTTCGCGGCGGCAGGTTTGTAGGTCATCCGGGATGTCCGGTTTCGCCAGCGGTCCAGGATTAGATCTTTTCTTAGAGCTCCGGGTTCGGGAGTTCTGCGGGGTGGCGTGCGACGAACTCCCCCGCAGTCGGCAAGGCCGTGGCGAGGTCGGGGAGCGGTATGAACTCCAGGCCGATGAACCCCGTATACGCCGCCCTGTTCAGGGCGTTATGGATGTCGGTGAAGTCGAGTTCCCCCGTGCCCGGGCAGCGGCGG
>JAOPYO010000251.1 GCA_025964575.1 Actinomycetes bacterium | reverse complement strand
CGAACACCGGGACCAGGAGAGCACCATGCGCTACATCAAGCTCGGCAACACCGGCCTCGACGTGTCGCCCATCGCCCTCGGGTGCATGACCTACGGCGAGCCGACCCGCGGCCACCCCACGTGGTCGCTGACCGAGGAGGAGAGCCGTCCCCTCATCAAGCAGGCGGTCGAGGCGGGCATCAACTTCTTCGACACCGCGAACATGTACTCGCAGGGTTCCAGCGAGGAGATCGTCGGCCGGGCGCTGAAGGACTTCGCCGACCGCGACGAGGTCGTCATCGCCACGAAGGTCCGCCACCCCATGCGCCCCGGCCCCAATGGGTCCGGGCTGTCCCGCAAGGCGATCTTCGCCGAGATCGACCACAGCCTGCGCCGGCTCGGCACCGACTACGTCGACCTCTACCAGATCCACCGGATGGACCACTCGACGCCGATCGAGGAGACGCTGGAGGCCCTGCACGACGTCGTGAAGGCCGGCAAGGCCCGTTACATCGGCGCCTCCTCGATGTATGCGTGGGAGTTCAGCAAGGTGCTGCACCTGCAGCGGCAGCACGGCTGGGCGCGGTTCGTCTCGATGCAGGACCACTACAACCTGCTCGCCCGCGAGGAAGAGCGGGAGATGCTGCCGCTCTGCGCCGACGAGGGGATCGGCACGATCGTGTGGAGCCCGCTCGCCCGCGGCCGCCTCGCCCGCGAGGGCGAAGCGCCGACCGGCCGGTCGGCGAGCGACCCCTTTGCCGACATGCTCTACACCCAGGAGTCGAGCGACCGCGCCATCATCGACGCGGTCGCGGCGATCGCCCAGGCCCGCGGCGTCAACCGGGCACAGGTCTCGCTGGCGTGGTTGCGGCACAACCCCGTCGTCGTCGCCCCGCTCGTGGGCGCGAGCAAGCCGTCCCACCTGGACGACGCCGTGGCCTCGCTCGAGATCGAGCTGACCGACGACGAGGTGGCCGAACTCGAGGCCCCGTACACGCCGCGCGCCGATTTCCAGGGCGTCTCCGACGACGCCGAACTGGGCCGCATTTCGGCCAGACTTGGCATCAAGCCCGCCGGCTCCCGACCCGTCCCGCCGCCCGTGCCCGGAGGGCACCGACCCGTCGGTGCCCTCCGGGCACCCTGAGCTGAGGTGATCTCGGCCCTGACCGGCGCGGGTCACCGCCTGCTATCGCTGGCGGCAAGCAGGCCCCTGAACAGGAAATCCTACTTATCCTGTATGGTTTGTTCAGGTTCAGAGCGTCAGCGCCAAGTCCCGGCTCGCCGACCGGCAACCCTTCGCTGCGACAGGGTGCCCCGGGGATAAGACCTGGCCGATATCTCGGCAATCGTGGCTCTGAGACTCCAGAGCCTGAACAGGCGCTTTGGAGGTTGTCCTGTGTCCGGTTTCACGCTCCGTGGTGTCACTGTGCTCGATCGCGGGGGCGGATTCACCGGCCCGGTCGACGTACGGGTCGTGGACGGGCTGATCGCGGAGCTGGACGTCGGCCTGTCCCTGGACATCGGACTGCGCGATGTCGACCTCGCGGGCCTGTGGCTGCTGCCGGGCGTGTTCGACGTACACCTGCACGCGCTCACTCACAGCCACGACCCGGCGCAGGAATCTCTTACGTAGGTGGAGCCTCCGTGTCCAGCACGACGTCGGCCCGCTGGGAGGTTCGCTCACGTTCGAGCATCCGCTTCTCCTGAACCGCCCAGTCGTTCCAGTGCGGCAGATAGACGTCGCCGTCGCGGCCGAGCGCCCGCTTCTTACGCGTCGGCTCGGTCGCGTCTAGCCAGACGAGCACGCTCACGTAGGCCGCGGCGCGGCGGGCTCCGGCACCGACACCCTCGATGACGAGCAACCCGGGCGGGGCCAGCTCGACCGGCGCAGCCCAGGTCCGGGCGATCCAGTCGTAGCGCGGGACGAGTGCGGTGCGCCCGGCGGCGAGCGGTTCGAAGACCTCGGACACGAGTAGGTCGATGCCGTTCTCCAGACCGTTCCAGCCGCCGTAGAGATCCTCCATGCTGAGCAATGGCGCGCCGAGTTCGTCACGGAGCGCTCTGGCCAGCGTCGACTTGCCGGAGCCGGAGCGCCCGTCGAATGCGATGACGCGGGTGGCACCGGCCCGAGGCGGCGCCGCCCGCAGCAGTGCGCCAAGTTCTGATGGAGTCATGCGACGGCACCGTAGACATGAGCTCTGAGGATAGAAGGCCAGCTCAGATACCGTGGACGAGTTATGGCACCGCACACGGATGAGGTTTTCGGCAAGGGCAGGATCCACCGATCTTTCCTGTTGCCGACCTTCGATAGCGTGAATTCCATGAGGCTTCATGTGGGATGCGCTATGTGGACGCACGCGCCTTGGCAGGGGCGTTTCCTGCCCCACCCGCTCCCTCCCAAGGAGCGCCTGAGAGCCTACGCGACCTGGTGCAACGCGGTCGAGGGCAACACCACTTTCTACGCGACGCCAACGCGGAGCACCGTGGAGTCGTGGGCACAGCAGACCGCCCCCGACTTCCGCCTCATCGTCAAGCTCCCCAAGTCGATCACCCACGAGCACCGCCTCACTGGCGCCGACGAAGAACTCCGCTCGTTCCTGGACGCGATCGAACCACTCGGCCCGCGAGCCCACGCCCTCTGGGTGCAACTGCCAGGATCCTTCGCCCCGGCCGACGTCGGCACCTTGGCCGGCTTCCTCCGCCGCCTCCCCCGCTCGTACAGCTACGCCGTCGAAGTCCGCCACCGCGCCTTCTTCGACGACCCACGATCCGAACACCGCCTCGAACGCGTCCTCGCCACCGCCGACGCCGAATGGATCCCCTTCGACACCACCACCCTCTTCCAAAGCCCACCCACCAGCGACGCCGAACGCGAAGCCTGGACAAAGAAACCACGCCTGCCCCGCCGCTCGCGCGCCCTCACCGACCACCCGATCGTCCGTTACCTGGGCCGGGACGCCACCGCGCCGACGGTCGAAGGCTGGCAGCCATGGATCGCCACGGTCACCGACTGGCTGCGCGAAGGCCGTTCGCCCACCGTCTTCATCCACACCCCCGACAACGCCGACGCCCTCACACTCGCCCGCCGCTTCCACGACGACGTACGGGCTCGTCTGCCCGAGATCGAGGCCCTGCCCGAGCCGATGCCAGCAGAACCACTCACCCTTTTCTGACGAGCACGAACGGATGGAGGGATCGCCAATCGCACCCACAAGGTCTCGTCGACGCCCACCGCCGCCGGACTTTGCCGCTCGTCAGCGCCAGCGCTCCGCAAACTCGTGAAAGTACGGCACGAGGCGATCCAGCTATCTCATGGGTCGAAGGAGATGAGCCGGCGTTGGTTCTCGTGATGGCGTTGCGGGGGCGTGGCCGGTTCAGGGTCAGCACTCGTACGGACCCCTGGTCCGCAACAAGGACGCAGTCACTCTGATCGACGTGTTCAGGCACGGAGCCACCCCCAGGATTTTTGAATTTACTTTCAAATATAGAATAGATGGAGCCACCGGCATAGAGACCATGAGCTAGAGGAGATGACGCGTGACGATCGCCGAGCAGCCCGAAGACTGGACCGAGCCGGGCGCCCATCCGGTGCTGCCGGGAGTGCATCGGATACCCCTGCCACTGCCCTCCGGCGCCCTGCACGCGGTGAACGCCTATGTGATCGAGAGTCCCGAGGGTCCGGTGATCATCGACTCGGGATGGGCGATGCCCGACACGGAGAAGGTTTTGGAGGCAGCGCTGCGCACGCTCGGCCACCGGCTCGAGGACATCGCCCACGTACTGGTGACGCATGCCCACTGGGACCACTATTCGCAGGCGCTCGCGCTGCGGAACGCCTTCGGCGCCCGAGTGCGGATCGGCCGGGGCGAACGGCCTTCGATCGAGGCGCACGACCCGGCCAACGGGCTCCATCCACGCCAGGCCGAGTTGCTGCTGCGCTGCGGCGCCTCGGAGCTGGCGCACCGTATCGCCACCATGGAGGTCCCACAGTCCGACTGGGACATGCCGCACTCACTCCCCGACGCCTGGCTGGACCACGGCGAAAGAATCGCGCTCGGGCCACGCGGGCTCGACGTATTCGCCACCCCGGGACACACCAGCGGGCACATCGTGCTGCGCGATGCCGCCGCGGGGCTGCTGTTCGCCGGTGACCATGTGCTCCCGCACATCACCCCGTCGCTCGGGCTGGAGACTGTTCCCGAGCCCAAGCCGCTGCGCAGCTACCTGGCTTCCCTGCGGCTGGTCCGGGACCTCCCCGACACCCTGCTCCTGCCCGCCCACGGCCCGGTCACCCACAGTGTGCACACCCGTGTCGAGGAGCTGCTCACCCACCACGAGGAGAGGCTGGACGCCTGCGCCCACGAGGTCCGGGCCGGGGCGGGGACCGCCTTCGAGGTGGCCCGCGCCCTGCCGTGGACGCGTCGGCGGCGCAGGCTCGACGACCTTGATCTGTTCAGCCAGATGCTCGCCGTGCTGGAGACCGACGCCCACCTCGACGTGCTGGCCGACCAGGGAGCGCTCACCGCCGCCGAGGCCGACGGCGTCCGCGTCTACCTTCCGGGCTGAGATCGTCGGCCGACAAGGGCACGGTCCAGCGGCCAGCCCGCGCCGTATGATCGGTCCGTGCCCAGGAAAGCCACCATTAAAGCGACCCCCAAGGACAGCCCCGGCCCGAAGTCCAGCCGCACCCGCGAGCGCATCCTCGACGCGGCGGCTCACGTACTCAGCCGCAAGGGCTACTCGGGGACCCGCCTGGGCGACATCGCCGACCAAGCGCAATTGCAGGCACCGGCGATCTACTACTACTGGCCCTCCAGGGAAGACCTCATCGAAGAGGTCATGTGGGTCGGCGTCCAGCGCCTGCACGAGCACGTCGCCGAGATCCTCGACGGCCTTCCCACCGACACTCCGCCCATGGATCGCATCAGCGCCGCAGTGGAAGCCCACCTTCACGTGGCCTTGCAGCTCTCCGACTTCGCCACCGCGGTGATCCGCAACTCGGGCCAGGTTCCCGAGGAGATCCGCACCCGGCAACTCGCCGAAGACGCCAAGTACGGCGCGTTGTGGCGCAAGCTCATCCAAGACGCCGAGACAACCGGCGACCTTCGATCCGACCTCGACGCGCGCATCGCCCAGCGCTTGGTGATCGGTGCCCTCAACTGGGCCGCAGAATGGTGGAACCCCCGACGAGACTCACTCGACTCGGTGGTACGCACCGCCCAGTCTCTGATCCGTCACGGGCTGAGCAACCCATCACACCTAGTGCAGCGCCGCGTTGATCCTTCGGGGGTCTGAGTCGTGGGGTGGGTCGCCGAGGTAGGGTCCGGCGGCGCAGTCCGGGGCTTGTTCGGGTGTAGCCAGCGGGTGGCCGGGCTGTTCGGAAGCTAGTTATCGGCTCGGGAGCGATCGCGGTAGCCCGAACCATGGGAGCACGGTGTTCTCGAAGCGGGTCAAGGCACAGATCTGGTCGCCGGCCAAGGTGAGGACGAACAGGCCGGCCCCGTGGCTGACGCCGTCGGGGGCGCGCACGTAGGCGCCGCACGCCGGCTGGCCGTTCGCTCGCGTCGGCATGAGGTCGAACCGCCGGTCCGCGCCGAAGATGCTGCCGAAGAAGCGGGCCGCGGCGTCGAGGCCTTCGTACTCGAAGGGCATCGGCGGCATCGACATGAAGACGTCGTCCGTCAGCAGAGCCAGCAGCGCGTCGAGATCAGCGGACTGGTACGTGCTGACGAACTTCGCCACGATCGCGTCTTCGGCCCGCGAGCCCGAGGCGGGGTGCGGTTCGCGGTCGGCGGCCGACCGCTGGCGGAGTTGCAGGCCTGAGCGGGCCCGTTTGAGCGCGCTCTTGACGGAGTCGACGGTCGAGTCCAGCATCTCGGCCACCTCGGTCGCGGGGAAGCCGAGGACGTCGCGCAGGATGAGGACGGCGAGCTGGCGGGGCGGCAGGACCTGTAGGGCGGTCACGAAGGCCAGGGAGACGGCTTCGGTCTGCTCGTAGCGGGCCTCCGGGCCGGGCGGCATGTCGACCACCCCCTCCAGGAGGGCGTCGGGATAGGGCTGGAGCCACACGACCTCGCCAAGGCGGGTCGGCTCGGGCGGTTCGACCTTCGGCACGTCCCACTCCTTGGCCAGGCGCCGGCCGGCTGCGCGACGCGCGTTGAGGCACCGGGTGGTGGCGATCCGGTAGAGCCAGGTTCGGAGCGAGGCGCGCTCCTGGAACCCGGCGAGGCCTTGCCAGGCGGCCAGCAGCGTGTCCTGGAGGGCGTCCTCGGCGTCCTGGAAGGATCCGAGCATCCGGTAGCAGTGCACCTGTAGCTCCCGGCGGTACGGCTCGGTAAGCGCCCGGAACGCCTCGCCGTCCCCGCTCCGCGCCCTCGTGATCAGGTCGACCTCCAATGTCTCCATGCTCACGCCACCCTCTTCCCGTTCTTCCTGCGCCTGGTCGCGTTTCCATCCCGTATGGACACCGGCCGAGGGGCGAAGGGGGCGGTTTCCCGGCGCCCCCTTTCCCGATGGCCTGGTGTCTACATCCGTGGCGACCGATAACGCCGCCGACACCGATGGAGGAGAACCGAAATGGGAAAGATCGTGATCAGCACAAACGTCTCGCTCGACGGAGTGGTCCAGGACCCGACCGGGGAGGAGGGCTTCGACCATGGTGGCTGGTTCGGCCGGTTCGGGGGCAAGGACCTCGAAGAGTGGGGCGAGATCTCGTTCGAAGAGGCGCGCGGAACCGAGGCCCTGCTGCTGGGCCGGAAGACTGACGAGTGGTTCGCGTCGCGGTGGAACGACCGGCCCGGTGCGTGGGCGGAAAGGCTGAAGAGCCTGCCCAAATACGTCGTGTCCTCGACCCTCGAACAGCCGCGGTGGGGTAACGGGAAGGTCCTGAAGGGCGACGTGGTGGAAGAGGTCACGAAGCTGAAGAAGGAGGTGGACGGGGACATCGTCGTCTACGCCAGCTACCAGCTCGCCCACACGCTGTTCGAGAACGACCTGGTCGACGAGGTGCGGCTGACTGTCTTCCCGGTCGTGCTCGGGGCCGGTGAGCGGCTCTTCGGCGAGACCAGTGCCATGAAGCCGATGCGGCTGCTCAGCTCGCGGACCGTCGGTGCCGGCCTCGCCTTCCTCACCTACGAGCTTGTCCCGAAGGTCTAGCGCAGCACCGCGTTGATCCTTCGGGGGTTCAGGCGGCTTTGAGTGGGGTGCCATCGTAGGTCCAGCGGTAGGGCTTGGCGTCGGTCTGGTCGTAGGCCAGGACGAACTCGTCGATGTGTTCGGCGAGTTCGTCGCGGCTGGTGAACTGGCCTCGGCGCAGGACACGCCGAGTCAGCGTCGAAAAGAAGATCTCCACCTGGTTCAGCCATGAGGCATGCTTGGGCGTGTGGTGGACGTGGAAACACGGGTGCGCGGCCAGCCAGGTGCGGGTCTTCTTCGAGGTGTGTGAGGACCCGTTGTCCATGACCAGGTGGATGTCTTGGCCTGCGGGGATGGTGGAGTCGAGCAGCCGCAGGAACCTGATGAAGGTGTCGGAGTCGTTGCGGGCGATGGTCTCGGTGAGGACCTGGCCGGTGTGGACGTCCAGGGCGGCGATGATGGACACGGTGCCGTGGCGCACGTATTCGAACTCCCGGCGGGTGCGCTGTCCGGGGCCGCCGGGCCGGTCGGGGTGCTTGCGGGAGCGGGCGGTGATCCCAGTCTTCTCGTCGATCGACAACACGACCGCGTTCGGCGGGCAGATCCGGTAGAGCGCGCAGACGCCGGCGGCCTTGTCGAAGAACTCCGGGTCGGCCGGGCGGGTCAGCCAGCCGCGCACCAGGTGCGGTTTCAGATCAGCGCTGCCGAGGATCCGGCCGATCTGCGAGGCCGAGATCCCCAGCTCCGATAGGTGTTCGGCCAACAGCCGGTGGCTCCAGGCGGTGTCGGCGCCCGGCGGGACGGCAGTGGCCGCCGCGATCACTTTCAGCCGCTGCTCGGGGTCGAACCGGGGACGGCCACGGGGCCGGGGACGTTCGGCCAGCGCGGCCATGCCCTCGGCGGCGAACCGCTTGCGCCAGGTGCGGACCGTGTCCACGTGCCGGTGCAGCGACCGGGCGATGGCCGCGTTGGACTCGCCGTCGGCGGCAGCCAGCAACGCCCTGACCCGGACGGTCCTCCCGGCCGGCGCGGTCCGGGAGACCGCCAGGCGTTCCAACTCGGCGCGCTGCTTTTCATCGAGCACGACAACGAACGGACTCGCCAGCGCCACGGCCACCCCGAGAGAGAATCAGCATGATGACCCGCTGATCATCCACCGGGAACCGCCGGGCGCGCGAACAGCACGCCCGCAGTCGTTCGACTGGGCGGCTGCGGCAAGATGGACCGCATGCCGAGCCCGACCCAGGCCAAAACCACCGAGCTGCACCGCCGTCTGACCGAGCACGCCAAACGCTGGCCGCAGATCACCGAGGTCACCGTCCGCTACCGGGCGAAGTTCGCCTACATCGACGCCGTCCTGGACGACGGCGACCAGTTGCAGCTGTGCCGCCTGCGCGACACCGGCCACCCGGAGATGTGGGGCTTCGCCCTGTTCACCTACAGCGGCGAACGCTACGAGGACAACATCCTGCCCACCGGCCTGCCGTTCGGCACCCCCGAACAAGCCCTGGACTGCGCCTGCGGCCTCTACCTCGGGGACCCGCCCGAGGCATGACCGGACGACGACCGAACCCCCGAAGGATCAACGCGGCGCTGCACTAGCCGATTAGAAGCGCCCATCACAACCAACGGCACCAAAACGGCAGCACGGGCAGATCGGCGGACCCGGCGACCGCGTAGTTCAGCAGCACCTCGCCGGTGTCGAAGGTGTCTCCGGGAAGGCATGGCTCACATAGGTTTCGGGATGTTCCGGGCCGTAATTCCTCATGACTGCCCTCCCAGGACCCGGGCCAGCCTGGGCAGTGACCGGGCACGAAAGCCCGCAGGCGTTCCCCGAGGGGTGTCTCACTCGGACCAGTCGACGATGCGGGCATCGGCGCGGAAACGGAGGGCAGGGTCGGCGTAGCGGGCTTCGGGCACGGCGTAGAGCATCGCGATACCGGTGTTCTGCAGATCGTATCCGGCCGCGAGCATGGCGATCTGCGGCTCGCCGGCGGGCAGGCCGGCGCGTGCGAGGAGGACGCCGACCTCGGCGGCCGGGGTGTTTGTTGTCATGGTCTCTCCCTGGATGGGTCCGCTGGTCAGACGGTGACGGTGGAGGCCAACTCGGGCACTCGGCGGTGCCAGTCGGTGACCTGCTGGAAGGCGATTCCGGCCGCCAGGAGCGCGGCCTCTCCGAACGCGGGGCCCGCGAACTGGATCGACAGCGGCAGCCCCGCCGCCGTGAAGCCCATCGGCGCGGCGAGTACGGGGTTGCCGATGCAGTCCCAGTACTGCGTGAAGATGTATTGGAACATTCCCTCGACGTCGATGTTGCCTTCAGCGTCGGTTATGTCGTCATAGCGGGGGGCTCCGATCGCCGTGGTGGGGCAGACGATGACGTCGACCTCGTCGAACAGCCGGGCCACCGCGTCCTGGGCGACCCGCCGTACGCGTTGGGCCTGGACGTAGTCGGCTCCGGACACCAGCGCGCCGCGGGCGAGGAGCAGACGGGTGGATGCGAAGTAGTCGTCCCATCGGCCGATCAAGTCGTTCCGGTGGTAGGCCAGCGCCTCGGAGCACATGGTCACGAGGTTGGCGACCAGCATCTCCGGCCAGTACGGCAGCGTTACCTCGACGAGGGTGGCACCCAGGTCGGTGAGGGCGGAGAGCGCACCGTCGAAAACGGGACCGAGCGCAGGATCCGAGCTCTCCGGGAAGTGCTGCTCGCGTACGACTCCGATCCGTACACCGTCCAGCGAGTCGCCGAAGGCGGGCATGGTGAGGGGCAGGTCGACGCAGTCGGGATCGCTGGGATGGTGCCCGGCGATGACCTCCAGCACGGTGGCGCAGTCCCGGGCACTACGCGCCAGCGGGCCGACATGGTCGAGGCTGTAGCCGAGCGGCGCGACACCGGACTTGGGGACACGGCCGAACGTCGGCATGAGCCCGGTCACCCCGCAGAACGCCGCCGGAATGCGGATGCTGCCCGCCGTATCGCTGCCGAGCCCGGCGAAGAACAGGCCGGCCGCCACGCCGTTGCCGGTTCCGGAGCTGGAGCCGCCCGGCCAGGTCCGCGGATCCCAGGGGTTGCGGGGGGTGGGGAACGGTTTGCTCGGGTCGACCATTCCACAGGCGAACTCCATGGTCGTGACCTTTCCGGTGATCACGGCACCGGCGGCTTTGACCCGCGAGACGACCGGCGCGTCCTTGCCCGCGCCCCACTGCGGATCGAGGATCAGGCTCTGCGCCGTCGTCGGCCCCTCCGACGAGGCGATGATGTCCTTGACGCCGAACGGAATCCCGTGCAGCGGCCCCCGGTCGATTCCGCTGGCCAGTTCCTGGTCGGCGCGTTCGGCCGCCTTCAGCGCGCTGTCATCGAAGCGGGCGAGATAGGTACCGAGCTCGCCGTCCAGCCGGTCGGCCTGGGCGATCGCCGCCTCGGTGAGTCCGGTACTCGTCACGGCGCCGGAGCGGAGCGCCGCGGCGGCCTCGGTCAGCGTTAGGGGTGCTTCCATGATGGATCCCTCCAGGGGGGTGCGAAGGTGTCGCTTCGGGGAGAAGCCAGGGAGGAGTCGGCGAGAAGAAGGCAGATCCGAGATCAGGCGCTGGGCGCGTGGTCTCGTACGGCGCGTGATACGAAGAGGAAGCGGTCACCGCGCGTGTGAATGTGAGCCAGGTTGAAGGGCCGGCCGTCCTGATCACGGATCACCTGTTCGATGGTGATCAGGGGTGCGCCCTCGGCGACGTCCAGCAGTGAAGCCGTGATGGCGTCGGCGGGCGCGCAGCCGAGGATGAACTCCGACTCGCCGAGACCGACACCGGCCTCGCGCAGGAGGGCGTACCAGTCGGAGTCGAAGGGCAGCGTGAGCAGCCGTTCGGCCTCGGGGAAGAGCACGTAGTTGGTGGCCAGTGCGGTCGGTTCGTCCTCGAGCAGGGCGACGTACTCCAGGCGAAGGCACGGGACACCCGGCGGCGCGCCCAGACGCTCCGCCGCGATGGCGGGCAGCGGAATCGTCGAGCGGTCGAGCACCCGCGGGCGCATCCGCCGGTTGAAGACGCTGCCCACCACGGGGTCAGCCGCGCCGTGCGCCTCGGCCAGCCTCATCAGCACGGCGTTCACCACAACATAGGTGCCGACGCCCTGCCGCCGGTCGATCAGTCCCTCCCTGCGGAGCAGGGCCAGCGCTTCGCGTACCGTCGCCCGCGTCGCATCGTACGAGGCCATCAGTTCCGGTTCGCCGGGCAGCTGCCCGTGCGTGAAACTCCGGCGCAGAATCGCCGAGCGCAGCAGGTCGCGGAGACGGCGGACCTGGGCATCGTGTGCGCCGCCCGGTCCGTACGACGTCGCCATGGGCGCACACAGTACGGACACGTCGTTTCCCGGCGGTTCCGGGGCCATTACCCGGCCATTACCCCGACCGGTGATCAGTGATGCGGTCATTTCAGCCCACCTCCTCGGTCGCAGCGCTGACGGTGGCGGACAGCGTCTCGGAACGAACTAGGCAGCTCAGGAAAATCATCCACGGTGACCAGGAACGGAAGGCACTCGGCGCGTAGCGGAGGGAGTAGTCCTCCAGCGCCGGATTCTCGGCGAGATCCATGTCGCTCCCTGTGCGTTGATCCTGGTCAGGGATGCTAAGAACGCCCGATTGCCGGAGAATGACGCGGCGATTGCGCCCTGTTACGCCGGATGGCCGACACACTTGACGCCGCTGACCTGGTAAGTCGCGCCGACGACGAACCGATGCGCCGCTATCCCGAGCGGTTCCGCCATGCGCTACGCAACCGCGCGGTTCCGCGTGCCGTGCGACGGGGACTCAGAGATCGCCGCCCCGGACCGGGCTCCAGGCGTCGAATGCGGCCAGCAGGTCGTTCGTCCACCGGGTGAGGATGCGGTGCCCTTCGTCGGCGGACGCACCTGTGGGGTCGCCGAGGATCCCGCTCGGGCTGACGGCTCGCACCCCTGATCGCATCAGCGTCGGCATGATCTCCTCCAGGCCGCTGGTGTTGCCAGGTTCGGCGCGCTCGGCCCTGACGGCATCCGGGCGCAGCTCTAGCATCACCGAGGTCTCGAGCCGGCCGGCGTGGCTGTCGTCAGCGGACCCCGTGGGGGACCATGCGCACACTTGGCGACCTTCGTGCCGCAGCCGCGTGACGGCGCGGTGCAGCGGCGCAGCGTTGCCGCCATGAGCGGAGACCAGGAACACTCCGGCGAAGACGTCGGCCGAGCGGACCAACTCGATCAGCAGTCGCTCCAGCGCCTCCTGCCCGATGGAGAGCGTTCCGGGGAAGCCCGCGTGCTCGCCGCTCGATCCGTAGGGGATGGCCGGGGCGAGGATCACGCCCGCGCGGGCGTGCCCGAGACGTTCGCACAGCGCGATCGCGAGGTCGGTGTCCACGGTGAACGGGAGGTGGGGACCGTGCTGCTCGGTCGAGCCGAGGGGAACCACCAGCGCGCTGGTGTCGGCGCGTTCGGCGATCTCCTGCCAGGTGAGTTCGGCCAGCCGACGAGGCACGTCCGCGTTCATGCCGACCGCTCCCCCACTCCGCCGGTGTCGACCCCGTCGCGGCCCGGCCAGTCCGCCAGGTCGGGCATCAACGGTATGACGGTGCGGTGTCGGATCGCCCCCCACCAGACGCCCGCGCCGTAGGCCGCGTCGTCGAGAATGCGTGCGGCGACCCATTGCGGCAGGCCGACGGGTGGTCGCTCCCGGTACCAGTCCCAGGCGTGTCGTCCGAATGCGGCGGCGAGCAGCAGGCGCCCGCGACGGGTCGTGGCGAGCACCGGTACCGAGATCGGTGACCACGAGCGGGTGACGGCATCGGCGAGCAGCCGGCCGGCGCCCAGATGACCCAGGAGCGCCAGCCGCAGCGATTCGTTCGCGGGCACCCCGACCTTGCCGAGCTTGCGCGGCAGCAGGGCCGCGGTGGTGACGGCGACGCCGGCTCCGATCAGCGGTTGTCCGCCCGCCATCGCGGCCCAGGACATCGCGCTCCACATCGAGACCTTGACCGGGGCGACGGCCTTGCCGTGCCGCAACGCCAGCGGAGCGGCCGAGGTGCCGTAGTGGAAGCGCTGCCGAGCCCACGCGCTCCACCGCGAGCGGGGCGCATGGTTGACCACCGATGCCGGCTCGTAGCGCACTAGGCGGCCGCTGGAGTTCAAGCGCCACACCAGGTCGACGTCCTCGCCGAACCGCATGCGCTCGTCGAATCCGCCGAGGTCGCACAGGGCCGAGGTGCGGATCACCAGAGCCGCGGAGGGCACATAACTGACCCGGCTTCCCGGCCGCACCGGTGCGGCCGCACCGCCCAGGTCGAGTGAGGAACGCGACTGCTCATAGCGGTCCAGCGTCGACGGACCGGATGTGCTGCGTACGCGTGGTGCCACGGCGGCGACGTCAGGGTCCTCGAAGTGAACCAGGAGCGGCTGCAGCCACCCAGGCTCGGGGATCACGTCCGCGTCGACGAACGCCACGAGTTCGGTCGTGGCGAGCCTCCAGCCACTGTTGCGTGCGGCCGCCGGCCCCCGGGGGCTGGCGTGCCGCAGGGTGGCCGCGGTGACCGGTACGCGGGATCCGTCATCGACCACGATCACTGTGGCGAGCTCTCCCAGCGCGGAAAGCAGGGTGGTCAGAGTCTCGGCGTGGTCGCGCACCGGCACCACGGCCGTGACGTCCTGGGACGAGAGCGCGGCGGTCTCGTACGCGGGGTGTGCGATGCCTGCGCGGACCAGCCTGGCGGCGAGCTTCCGGTGCGCGGGTGTGTCGGAGACGGGCTCACCGTCGAACCAGCGGCTCACCAGTCGTGCTGCCGTCTCCGACAGGCGGATCACCTTGTACGGCGAGCCGCCGAGCAACACCCGACCGTCCGCCAGGTGGCGCGTTCCCGGGTCGGGACGCAGCCGCAGGACGGTCATGCGGTGAATCCACCATCGGCGTGCACGACGGTGCCGGTGATGGCGGAGGAGTTCTCGCCGCACAACCAGCAGACGGCGGCGGCCACCTCTTCCGGCTCCAGCAGCCGTTCGATGAGCTGGTGCTGAGCGAATTCCGCCACGTCCTCGAGGTCGTAGAGGGCGGCGCTCGCGTCCAGCATGGCGGTGCGGGTGGAGCCGGGTGACACGGCGGTGGCCGTGATTCCCGTGCCGCGCAGGTCCGTGGCCAATCCGCGGATCAGCCCGACGACGGCGTGTTTGGCGGCGTTGTATCCGGCCAGATGCCACAGCCCGCGATGACCGGCGGCGGAGGCGAGCGCCACGAACCGGCCGGAGCGGGGTTCGGGGCGTCGTAGCAGGGCGGGCACGCAGGCTCGGGCCAGGTTGGCCACGCCCCGCACACCGTTGTCGAACAGGGCGTCCCATTCAGTGTCGGTGGTCTCCCACAAGGGCCGACCGCCTGCCATCACGGCCGCGGCCGCCACCGCGGCGTCGAGGCCACCGAACTCGCGCTCCGCCAGGTCGACGGCCTCCTTCAGTGCGTCAAGGTTGCGTACATCCGCGACGACGTCCAGCACGGAGCCTGGCCAACGCCGCGCGAGAGCGTTCAACTGCTGCTTGGTACCGAGTGGGTACCCGACGCCGGGCAGGTCCGCGCAGATGTCCACGGCGACGACCCGCCAGCCCTCGGCCGCCAGCAGGCTGACCACCGCCGCGCCGATGCCTCGTGCGGCACCGGTCACGATCGCCACCCGCTCAGTCATCGCGCTCCTCCGGCAGGTGCGCCAGCAGCCAGGTAACCGTGCTCATGCAGGAATCCGAGCAGTTCCTCAGCCGCCTGCGCCGGGCTCGACGGTGTGACCACCCGAGGCGGGGTGCGGTCCACCAGGGCGCCGGTCAGTTCGAGCATCCGCCAGCGCGCGTCGTCGCCGGCGGGAGCCGGGAGCACCCGGGCTCGCGGCCGGTAGGACCGGACGGCCTTCACCCGCACCGCGCCGCCGCCTGTCCCCGCATCCACTGCGATGTGCGGTATCACGGCCCGGCGGGCGGCGAGCATCGCCGGCAGCGCGGCCCGTCTCAGGCGCACCGTGGTGGGCTCCACCGAACACACCGCGGGCAAGGGCACCGCCAGGCTCTCGCGGCGTCCTCCGTCGAGTCGCCGCAGAACCCGCAGGCCGACGCCGTCCACCTCCACGTCCAGAAGTCCGAGCGCCTGCGCGGCGCCGAGCCGTTCGGCGAGGTAGGCCGGCGTGCTGCCGGTTCCGCGATCGATCGAATGATCACCACAGAGTACGAGGTCCACCTGCCCGAATCGCGCCGTCAGCCCGGTCGCCAGGACGCGGGCGGTCTCGGCGCTGTCCTCCAGCGCCGGATCGATCGCCGATGGGCTGTGGATGCGCAGCACCTCGTCCGCGCCGGCGGCCAGGGCCTGCCGCAGCATCTCCTCGGCGGCGGGCGGCCCGGCCGTCACGGCGACGCACCGGCCGCCGAGCTTCCCGGCCACGCGCAGTGCGTGCTCCAGCGCGCACAGGTCGGCCTCGCTCGCCCCGCTGGCGCGTGCATCAGTGCGCACCTCCCCGGTCAGCGAGTCCACGTGCGGACGAGCGTCGACCCAGCGCTGCGCCACGACCACCAGCATCGGCGTCATCCCTTCGTGAAGACGACGCCCTGCCCGCCGTCGGGGTAGGTCCAGGTGATCGCGCCTTCACCGTCGCAGACCTGGTAGCAGGTGCCGCACTCGAAGCACTGCTCGTAGTTGAACAGGATCCCGCCCTCGGCGGTCGGCACGAACAGGTCGGCCGGGCAGGCGTGGACGCAGGCCTTGGTGGTGCAGGACCGGCACACGTCGGAGTCGACGGTGATGTGCGGCCGCGGCGACACCAGGAAGTCCACGGTGGCCATGCGGTCCTCGAACGCGAGGTCGCGATAGCGGGGATCCACGCCCGTCATCCGAACGACCTCATTCCCACCAGCGCGTCGCGAACGAGATCGCGCATCCGGACCTCGTGTGCTCTCGCGCTGCGGCGCAGGAGCCTGCGCAGGCCTGGCTTGGGAGCCGGATTGTCCACGGTGAACAGTCCTTGTACGAGATCGCAGATCAGGCCCGGGTAGCGTGTCTGGACACGGTGGGACAGCACCAGGCCGGGCACCTTCCGGAGCTTGCGGTGGTCGGCGAGCACGAAGGAATCCTCCAGCATTGTCCGGTAACCGGAGAGCCCGGACTTCGAGGTGTCCCCGGATTTCAGTGCGGCCGCGGCGGCGCGGCCGGCGTACATACCGGCCCCGAGCGCGAAGTTCACTCCCTCCAGCCAGATCCCGGCCGCCAGGCACATCGCGGCGGCGTCCCCGGCGACGAGGATTCCATCACCGACGAGGTCGGGCATGCTGCGGTAGCCACCCTCGGGAATGAGGTGCGCGGAGTACTCCAGCAGCGTGCCGCCACACACGAGTGGGGCGATCGCCGGGTGCTGCTTCAGGTCGGCGATGAGCTCTTCGGGGCGCACCTTCGACGCGGCGAGACCGGTGAGCCCGAGGACGACGCCCACGCTGACCGACTCCAGGTTGGTGTAGAGGAACCCGCCGCCTGGAATGCCGCGGGTGCATCCGAGGATCTCGATGTCCGCGCCGTCCTTGCCACTCAGCCCGAACCGCTCGTCGATCACCTCGCGTGGCAGCGCGATGGTCTCCTTCACACCGAGCGTGACGTGCTCCGCGGCGTGCTCGGCCGGGTACATGCCCGCCTCCTTGGCCAAGAAGGAGTTCACGCCGTCGCAGGCGATCACCACCGAGGCGGTCAGGTCGCCGTCTGGCCGATCGGTGCGCACCCCTGCGACCGAGCCGCCCGGACCGCGCAGCAGACCGGTGGCCACCGTGGAGGTCACGAGCACCGCCCCTGCGGCCACGGCCAGCTCCGCCAGCCATGCGTCCAGGTCGGCGCGGTGGGCGGTCGCGCCGTTGTAGGGCGGCCGGCCCCAGTCCTGCGTTCGCAGGTCCACGGTCAGCGCCTGGGTCGGCGTCATGATCATCGTGGCACGTCGGGTGACCCAGCGCTGGACCGGGATCTCCTCCCACCATTGAGGCACCAGCTCGTCGAGGATTCGCCCGTAGACGACTCCGCCGTAGACGTTCTTGGAGCCGGGGAACGGGCCGCGTTCCACCAGCGCCACCGAGTATCCGGCCCTGGCGACCTCCAGAGCCGCGGCGGAACCGGCGGGGCCGGCGCCGACCACGACCACGTCGAACGCGCGAACGTTGTTCGCCACCTCGGCCGACTTCGATGCCGGGCCGGCGTAGGCGGTCTCGGTCTGCTCATCCATGGAGCACCTGCTCTTCCCCGGCCGACACGCCGAGTCGCTTGGCCAGTTCCTCGAGCATCGCGGGCGCGTCCGCCACGATGCCCAGGTCGGCCATCATGGTCATCGGGCACGATGGGTCGAGGTTGACACTGACCACGTGCCGCGGGTCCCCGAGCCCGCCGAGGTGCTGCGCGGCACCGGAAATGCCGAAGGCGACGTACAGCTCGGCAGTCACCACGACTCCGGTCGTGCCGATCTGACGCTCGTACGAGGCCCACCCGGCATCGGTGACCACCCTGGTCGCGCCCAGCGAGGCACCCAGGTGCCCGGCCACCGCGCGCAGCAGCGCCACCGCGTCCGGGCCGGGCAGTTCCCCCCGGCCGAGGCCGGCGCCCGCGGCGAGGATGCGCGGCGCCTCGGCCAGGTCGGCCGTCGCGGGATCGGGCCCGGTGATCGCGATCGTGGTCGCGTCCAGGGCCGGGCCGGCGTCAGGCAAGAACAGTTCCACGATCCGCGGCGTACGGGAGGAGGACTCGACCCCGCGCACTCCGGGCTGGAACGTCGCAACGAACGGGCCTTCGCAGGTCAGTTCGACGGCCACGCGGCCGCCCCAGCGCACCACCTCGGCGCCGGACTCCATGACCCGGACCGCTCCGGCCAGCAGCGGCCGGTCCATGGCCGCCGCGAGCCGCGGCGCCAGATCCCTGCCGTCCGGCGAGGCCGGCAGCAGGATCGGGCCGCTTGCGGCGAGGACGGGCGCGAGCTGGGAGGCCCAGCGGGCCGGCGTGAACGCCCCGTTCTCGGCGCACCACACGGTCCGAGCCCCGGTCAGTTCCGCGACGGCGGTGCCCGGGTCCGTTCCGACGAGCAGTGCCGTTCCGCCGGCCTCTGCGACCGTCTCATCGGCGCCCAGCGGAAGGACGCCGTCGCGCACGACGACCACGGCGATCGGCGCACCTTCTGGCAAGGCCGTCACAATGCGCCTCCGACCCGATCGCCCTCGATGACCGCGGCGTGTGCGCGGCGTGGTGTGAGACAGTCGCCGGCCCGGTGGACCTCGAACGGAGCACCCTTGAGCTCCTGCCACAGTTCGTCCTGTGGTTCCTGGTGGACGGCGCACACGACCCAGTCGACGCGTACCTCGGACATGGCTCCCGTGGTGTGCGTGAGGATCTGGAGAACGACGCCGCCGGATTCGTGCACCGACGCGGACATGACGACCTCATCGGTGGTCTGGCGGATGCCCTTGTTGCGCGCGCGCACAGTGAACAACTCCAGGTCGAGGGTGACGCCGAGGTCCTGGCCGACCACCATTCCCGGGGTGGAGATGCGCACCCGGCAGCCCCGGTCGGCCAGCAGTTCCGCCACAGAGGTGGCCTGGTGGAAGCCGAGCTCGTCGACCACGAGAACGTCGCCGCCGGGCGTGGCCCGGCCCTCGAGCACATCTCGGACGTCCACGACGCGGTCCAGGCCACCGGCCCAGTGCGGTGGCTGGGGGCGGGCCCCGGTGGCCAGCACCACCGCGTCGGGTGACTGCGCCCGCAGCCACTCGGCCGTGGCCTCCGACCCGGTCTTGATGTCGACGCCATGGCGCCGGCACTCGGCGAGCAGGTTCCGCGCCAGGTCCAGGAACTCGGCCCGGCCGGGCACGCTCGCCGCCACCGCCACCTGCCCGCCGGTGGCGGCCTCCCTCTCGAACAGCGTCACGTGGTGGCCTCGCCGAGCCGCCGTCGATGCGGCCTGCAGCCCGGCGGGCCCGCCGCCCACCACCAGGACCCGCTTGCTCCTGGCTCGGGGCGGGGGCAACGGGACGGCCTCACGTCCGGCGCGCGGGTTCTCGATGCAGCCCAGCCACCGGTTGAGGCCCATCCGGCCGACGCACTCCTGGTTGCAGGACAGACAGGTCCGGATCTCCGTGGCGTGTCCGGACCGTGCTTTGGCCATGAAGTCCGGGTCGGCGATCTGCCCGCGGACCACCCCTACCAGGTCGCAATGGCCCTCGGCCAGTGCCCGCTCCGCCTGCACCGGGTCCTTGATCCGGCCGACACCGATCACCGGCAGGCGTACGGCACGGCGTATCGCGTTGGCGATGAACAAGGCGTAGCCGGGCGGAATCGCCATCGACGCCTCGATCATGTACAGCGTCGAGGTGGCCACGCCGATCGAGGTGTTGATGTAGTCGACTTTTCCGGTCGCCTCGACCATCCGCGCGACCTCGACCGCCTCGTCGATGGTGGTGCCGCCCTCGATCAGCTCGTCGCCGCACAGCCGTACACCCAGTGCCCGTTTCGGGCCGATCGCCTCGCGCACGGCATCGATGATCTCCAGCAGGATCCGTGCCCTGTTCTCCAGCGAGCCGCCGTAGTCGTCGGTGCGCCGGTTGGTGGCCGGGGACAGGAAGCCGCGCACGATCGAGGAATGCGAGCATTGCAGTTCCACCCCGTCGAAACCGCCCTCGGCGCAGTGCCCGGCGACCATGCCGTACCCGGCCACGATCTCGGCGATCTCGGAGAGGTCGACGGCCTTGGGGACCTCCCGGAACATCGGGTCGGGCACGGGTGAAGGCGCCCATACCGGCAGCCGCGAGTACATGCCCGACGACTGGCCACCGTTGTGGTTGAGCTGCGCGAAGATCGGCACGCCGTGGGCGTGCACCGCCTCGGTGATGCGCCGGTATCCCGGAATGACGGAGCGGTGGAACCCGTGGATCAGCTTCTCGTACGGCCAGTCCGTCGGATGCGTCGAATGCTCCTCGGTGATCACCAGCCCGACCCCGCCGGCCGCGCGGGCGGCGTAGTATGCCGCGTGCTGCTCGCTCGGCAGCCCGTCCACGGCGTAGTTGGTCAGGTGCGCCGAGAACACCACGCGGTTCGCCACCGTCACCGGTCCTACTGGCAATGGCGAGAACAGATGGCGATAGCGCCCGGCGCCCATCAGACGGCCTTCCCAGCCAGAAGGCGGGCTGCTCCGTAGGCGCCGCCGATCGCCAGCGCGGCCCGCCTGCCTTCCAGGACCGCCTCGTGGATCGTCCGGGGTGCCACGCAGTCGCCCGCGCAGGCCGATCCCGGCCGGGCGAGTGCCAGCGTCCGATCCGGAAGCCGGTGCCCGCAGTGGACGAGCAGGGCAGCGGACTCCTCCCGGCGTTCCCCGGAGAAGCGATCCTCCAGGACCACTCGGCCGGCGTGCACCTCCCGCACCAACGAGTTCTTGTGCAGAACGACCCCGGCGCGCTGCAGGCGTGCGTTCGCATCCGCCAGATCCCCGGTGAGCGCCAGCTGCGTGCCCACCACATTGTCCTGGGTCACGATCGCCGTCTCCCGGCCGTGCCCGGCCAGCAGCTCCGCGATCCCCACGCCTACGGGATCACCGACCGGGTCGAACACGACGGCAGGGCCGGGCGGCAACTCTCCGAGCAGGTTGTTCTCAGCGGCGGTGAGCAACTCGACCACATCGAGCACGTGTGCGCCGTCGGCGATCTGATACTCCCTGGGGCCGGGCACGGCACCGGTGGCCAGCAGGACCGACGTGCCGGCGTCCGCCGCGAGATCGAGGTCTTCGGGCGTGGCGGTGACACCGGTCTCGACCGCCACACCCAGCCGCCTGATCTCCGCTTCCAGCCAGTCGGCGAGCTTGGTGAGCCGTATTCTGCCGCCGACCAGCGCCGCCGAGCGCAGCGCGCCGCCCAGCCGCGCCGAGCGTTCCATCAGCCGCACCCGATGGCCACGGAGCGCGAGGGTGCGGGCGGCCTCCAGCCCGGCCGGGCCGCCGCCGACGACGAGCACCTCCACGGCATGCTCGTCCAGCCCGCCGACCGCTGGTTCCCGTGTTTCGTGGCCGCTGTGCGGTTCGGATATGCAGCTGACGACCGGGTTGCGGTTGTCCCGGACGCGACACTTCTGGTTGCTGAGCACGCAGGGCCGGATCCGCGTGCCCTTTCCGGCGCGCCACAGTGACACCAGGTCCGGGTCGGTGATCTGCGCCCTGGTCATCTCCACCAGGTCGGCGACACCATCGTCCAATGCCCGCTGTGCCTGTTCGGCCTCCACGACCGAACCCTGCAGCACGACCTGGGTGGCACCGCGCACCGCCGATCGGATCGATCGGCACAGGTCGATGTTGAATCCCGGCTCGGTGTGCAGATCTGGCCGGGTGGCGGAGGTGCCCATCGCCGAGCCGCGGACCACGGCCAGGTAGTCGACGAGGGAGGCCAGCTCATGGGCCAGAACGGCCGCCTGTTCCGGCGTGATGCCGGCCCACGGCGCGAGCTCGTCGCAGGACAACCGCAGGCCGAGAATCCGGTCCGCGCCGATCGCATCGCGTACCGCGCCCAGCACCTCGCGGGCCAGCAGCGCCCGGTCGCTCCCGTAGGAGTCCGCACGCAGGTTGGTCAGCCCCGACAGGAACTGCCGCAGCAGGCTGTGCTGACCGGCGTCGATCTCGACGCCGTCCAGGTCGGAACGGACGGCGAGGGCTGCCGCCGCGGCGAAGCCATCGATGAGCCGCCCGATCTCCGTCTCCTCCATCTCCATCGGCAACTCGCGGCCGGCCACGTCCGGAACCCGCGAAGGGGCCCACAACGCGGACTGGGAGTACGCCGACGAACCCTGCGACCCGGCATGCCCGAGGCTCGCGACCACAACCGCTCCGTGCCGACGGCAGGCCGCGACGGTGGCCGCCCAGCCCTGACCGCAGTCGGTGGCCAGCGGAGCGCGCTCGTAGGGCCAGTCGTCGGCGTGCACGCTCGCGGTCTCGGTGACGATGAGTCCGGCGCCGCCGGCGGCGCGGCGCTCGTAGTACGCCACGTGGCGACGAGAGATCTCCCGTTGCCAGGCCAAATTCGTCTCGTGCGGGCCGAACAGTACCCGGCTGGGTGCCGTCCGGCCGGCCAGCACGATCGGGTCGGTGAGCAGCGTGTCCTTCTTCCGGTCAGGCGGTGGGGCGGAACCCCGCCAGCGGGCTGGCATCGCAGGCACGGTCCGGCGGCGTCGCGGCCGGTGCACCCCAGCCGATCTGCACCGGCACCGCGCGGGCCGCGCGCGCCGGGCGGGTGCGGTGGGAATGGTCACCGGTGGGGCGGGGGGCCGACGTCGCCCCGACGGACGCGAGTGCCGCCTCTCCGTACCCTTTGACGCATTCCGGGTCCGGGCCATCGAGGGGAAGGCCGGTGAAGAACTTCGCGGCCATGCACCCACCGCGGCACGAGTCGAAGGCCGAGCAGGAGGTGCACGCCCCTCCGGTCTGTGGTCCGCGCAGCTCGGCGAACAGCGGCGAGTTCCGCCAGACTTCCGCGAATCCGCCCGGTGAGCGCACATTGCCGGCGAGGAACTGGTCGTGGATGGCGAACGGGCAGGCGTACACCTCACCGATCGGGTCGATCAGGCATACCACCCGGCCGGCCCCGCACAGGTTCAGTCCCGGCAGTGGGGTCGAGCCGAGCGCGTTGAGGTGGAAGAACGAGTCGCCGGTCAGCACCCCTTCTCCGTGCAACACCAGCCAGTCATAGAGCTCGCGCTGCTGCCCGGCGGTCGGGTGCAGCTCGTTCCAGACATCAGCGCCGCGCCCGGAGGGGCGCAGCCGGGTGATCCGCAGCTGCGCCCCGTACTCCTGCGCGATCGCCGCGAAGTCATCGAGCTGTCCGGTGTTCTGCCGGGTCACCACCACACTGATCTTGAAGTCGCGGAAGCCCGCGTCCGCCAGGTTGCGCATCGCCGCCATGGCGGTGTCGAACGAACCCTGGCCGCGTACAGCGTCGTTGACCTCGCGAGTCGCCCCGTCCAGGGAGATCTGCACGTCCACGTAGTCGCTCGCGGCAAGCCACCGCGCCCGCTCTGGTGTGATCTTGATGCCGTTGGTGGAGAACTTCACGCCGACCTGGTGCGCGGTCGCGTAGTCCACCAGCTCCCAGAAGTCCGGTCGTACGGTGGGTTCGCCACCGCCGATGTTCACATAGAACACCTGCATCCGCTGCAACTCATCGATCACCGCCTTGCACTCCGCGGTGTCCAGCTCACGCGGATCACGGCGCCCAGAGGACGACAGGCAGTGCACACACGACAGGTTGCAGGCGTAGGTCAGCTCCCACGTCAGGCAGATCGGCGCGTCCAGTCCATGCTGGAAGTGGTCGACGAGCTTCATCGAATGGCCTCCCGAGGTTCGATGGTCTGCGCCTCGGCGAGTCCGGCGAGAGCGTTGAGGTAGGCGGAGCGTTCCCCGGCCGGCACGCCCGCATCGTCGAGAGCAGCGTGAACGGTGGCGTGCGCGTCCAATGTGCGCACCACCTCGACCAGCACCGGCGTCTTCAGGAACGACAGACGCCTGGTGCCGAAGTGGTAGGCCAGCGCGCCGAACGGCTCAGGACGCAGGGACACCTGCGGCGAACAGCGGTACGGCCGATCCGGATCGAACACGGCGATCCCCTGATCAGTAGACGCCGCACATACCGTCGATCGAGACCTCCTCGACGAGCAGGTCCTCCTCCACCAGTTCCTCCTCCACCAGAACCCGGTCCTGCTCGGCGGTCGGGGCGTTCTGCGAGTCGGACATGACATGCTCCTCTCACGCGGCGTAACGCGGCCGACGGCCACGAAGCTCCGGTATTGGCACTCAGTGCCGATACAATATTGGCACTCAGTGCAAAAGGGAAGAGGTCATGCAACAGAAGCTCTCGGATCCCGCCTCCGACGGGTCCGCAGGCCGCGCCGGCCGGAAGCGGGTGACCTCTGCCGCCGAGATCGAGCACATCGCCTTCGAGCTGTTCACCAGCCGAGGTTTCGACCAGACCACGGTGGACGACATCGCCGCGGCGGCCGGCATCGGACGCCGCACCTTCTTCCGGTACTTCCCCTCCAAGAACGACATCGCGTGGGGCGACTTCGACGGGCAGCTCACGCAGATGCGACAGCGATTGTTCGCCGCTCCACCCGAACAACCGCTGATGGACGCCGTGCGCGAGGCGCTCCTGGACTTCAACCGGGTGGACACCACCGAACTGCCGTGGCTCCGGCGGCGCATGAAGCTGATCCTCACCGTCCCGGCGCTCCAAGCGCACTCAACGCTCCGGTACGCGGCGTGGCGCCAGGTCCTCGCCGAGTACGTCGGCCACCGCATGGGCGTGCCGGACGACTCGCTCATACCGCAGACGATCGCGTACGCCACTCTCGGCGTCGCCATCGCCGCGTACGAACAGTGGCTACGGCACGATGACACCGATCTGATCCACCTGCTTGACACCGCCATGCGGGAACTGGCCTCGGCCTTCTCCGCATCGAACATGACCACCGCCGCGCAGCGTCCAGTCGCTCGCTGAGCACCTGCGGCTCCTCCACGAGCGCGAGTATCGGCACGCAACACCCCTGATCCACCGGCGATCCTCCCGTCTGCCGGGCCGCGTCACCCGCGTCGGCGTCCGCTGGATGCCGGAAGGCCGTTCGTCATGGACAGTGCGCGAGACCAACCGGCCAGGTCAGGCCCCGCCGGACCCGATGAGGTGGCCGACGGAGTAGACGACCAGGGCGGCGGCTCCGCCTACGAGGAGTTGGCGTGCACCAGAGAGCAGTGGGCCTCTGCCGTTGAGCAGTCCAAGGGCAGCGCCAACGGCGAACAGGGCGATGGCGGCAAGGACGATGGAGATGACAAGCGCGGCAGCGCCGGAAGCGAACAGGTAGGGAATGACGGCGACCGCGGCCCCGATGGTGAAGGCGATGAGGCTGGAGACGGCGGCCGACCACGGCGAACCGAGTTCGTCGGGGTCGAGTCCGAGTTCCTCGCGGGCCATGGTGTCCAGGGCCGCTTCGCGGTCCTTCATGATGGTCGTGGCGATGCGTTCCGCCTCGTCGGTGTCCAGGCCTTTGGCTCGGTAGATGAGCGCTAGTTCTTCGGCCTCGGCCTCGGGGTCGTCACGGAGTTCCTCGGATTCCAGATCGATCTCGCGCTCGTATGCCTCTCGTTGGCTGCGCATGGAGATGTACTCGCCGGCTGCCATGGAGAACGCGCCCGCGAGCAGGCCGGCGAGGCCGGCGAAAAGGATGGTCTTGCCGGCCGCTCCGGATCCGGCGAACCCCATGACCAGCGAGGTGTTGGAGACCAGCCCGTCGTTGACGCCGAACACGGCGGCCCGCAGCGCGCCGGAGCGGTCGCCGCGGTGCCACGGCTCATTCCGGGTGATATCCCGGCTGCTGCCGCCGGCATCGCCCTGTCCCTGGTCGCGCATCCGGGTGAGCACACGGGCGTGTGAACGCTCGTCGACGGCCATGTCCGGCGCGGCGTGCGGGTCACCGTCGTACAGGCCGGCGTCGGAGCGCTCGGCGCGCTCCACGAACGGCAGCACGGTGTCGACGGAGAACCGGCGGGCAAGCCAGGACAGTAACCGGGTGCGCACCATAGGGCGGTGGGATTCAGGGATTCTTTCGCCGAGCGCGGTGAGCTTGGCCGCCCAGTGCGTGGCGTGCCGTTCCTCCGCCGCGGCCAGTTCCAAAAAGATCTGTCGCCGCTCGCCGGTGGCGCCGGCGGCCAGCCCCCGATAGAGGGCCGCGCTCTGCCGCTCAGCCCGCAGCAGGTCACGGAAGCGCGCGACCGCTTGCCGTTCGCTGCGGGTCTGGATGTTGTGTGCGTCAGCACTCATCGTCTGCGTCTCCTGCCCCGGCACCGTCCGGTGCCGATTGCCGGTCGTCTGAGGTGGCGTTCGCATTGAGGCAGCGGTGGCAGGTCCCGCGGAAGAGAACCTGCGCCTCGTCGATCAACCCCACATCTTCGAGTGGAGTGAGACAGGGCTTGTCGCCGACAATGCAGGACACGTCGCTGACCTCGCCGCACCGCCGGCAGACGAAGTGGTGGTGCCAGGTATCGGCTTGCTCGTAGAGGATCGCGCCTCGCCCGACGTCCGCGCGCAGCACGAGGCCCACGTCAGCCAACGCCACCAGCGAGTTGTAAACACTCATCCGAGAGAGCGTGACGTCGTGTTTGACCAGGTAAGCATGCACCTCGTCGGCCGTGTGATGGCCGCCCATGGCACGTAGTGCCTGGGTCACCGCGAGCCGGGGTCGGGTGATCCGCAGCCCGGCTTCCCGCAACCGCGCCGCGACCTCGCTGGCGAACTCGCCTGCCACCTGCGCACCCCCTCTTCCCACTTGATTGTATTTGTATTTGTACTAGATACAAGTATAGGCCAGGACTGCGCCAGCCACTGAGTCAAGTCCCGGGATGCGAACCGCCATCGCGGTCGTGAAGCCGAGTCCGAGCGCCTGGCTGTGCCTGATTCCGTCCCCGCCCTTGACCTTGACCCCAGGGTCAAGGCTTAGCGTCCCGAATATGAAAGAGACGAACACCCTTCACGGCCGGGCAGTGCTCATCACCGGGGGCGGCACCGGGATCGGCCGTGCGACGGCCCGGCAGTTCGCCGCCGCGGGCGCCGAGGTTCTCATCATCGGCCGGACTGCCGAACGCCTGGCGGAGACCGCCAAAGAACACCCGCGCATCCGGACCTTCGTGGCCGACGTCGCCTCGCCGGACGCCCCGGCCGCCATCGTCGCCGCCGCGCTCGACGCGTTCGGCCGCATCGATGTCCTGGTCAACAACGCCGCGATCACTCGTCCGGCTCCGCTCGGCGCGATCGACCGGAAGGTCGCCGAGGAACAGCTCGCCACAAACCTTCTCGCGCCAGTGTTCCTCACCCAACATGCTCTGCCGCACCTGGAGGACGGTGGCACCATCGTCAACGTCACATCCAACCCGCCCCACTATGGCTGGGCGAACAACTCGATCTACGGATCCACGAAGGTGGCTCTCGACTTCCTGACCCACACGTGGGCCGTCGAGCTCGCGCACCGCGGCATTCGCGTCGTGTCGGTGGCCCCCGGGATAACGGCGACACCGGTGCTGAGCCATGCCGGTTTCTCGGACGAGCAGATCGCCGTGGCGGGAAAGGAGCTTCGGGCCCGGATCCCGCTCGGGCGTGTCGCCCAGCCGGAGGAGATCTCCTGGTGGATCGTGAACGCGGTGCGCCCCGAGGCCGGCTACCTCACCGGTACGATCGTTCGCGTCGACGGCGGGCTGAGCGCCTCTGGATGAAGATAGAGCAATGCTGATCGGAGAACTAGCGAACGAGGCCGACACCACCATCCGGGCACTGCGGTACTACGAGCAGCAGGGCCTGCTCCACCCCCGGCGAGCACCGAACGGCTACCGGGAGTACGACGAGTCGACGGTCGCCCTGGTGGGCAACATCAGGCTGCTGCTCTCGTTCGGCCTCACCGCCAACGACGTCCGCGCGTTCCTGCCCTGTCTCGATCAGGACATCGCCGACGGACCCATCTGCCCCGCGAGCGCGCGGGTCATCGCCCGAAGGCTCACCGACGTTGAGGAGAAGATCGCCGCGCTGGACGTCGTCCGCAAACGCCTCATCGAAGCACTGAGGTGACGTCGGAATGACCTTGGGACACGCGCTGGACCAGAACCTCGTCCACCGGATGAGGGTGGACGAGTGCCTCGCCGGGGTCATGCGTGGTCGCTACCGCCACATCCTCCTGAATCCACCGATCTCCCTGCGCGCGAGCACGGCACCCGCCCCGAACCGCCGAGCCGCCACCCCCGCTCCGCCCCTTCCAGAAGCCGCACACAGCACGTAGGCGGTGGCACCCCTCGTCGATCAGCCCCCAGTCAAGAGCCGTCGGGGAGCGTCAGCCGTCGACGCTCCCCGGCACCTTCGGTGACTCCTCGCCGACGCCGTCGCCGTCCACCGTGACCGAGCGCAGCGCCCACGCGCAGAGGAAGTCGAACTCCGCCGGGGTCGGTGACTGCTCTGACCAGAGGAACTGCTCCATCATGCCGAACACCGCGCAGGTGAGCAGGAAGGCGTCACGGCCGGGGTCGGCGCTGCCGAGCCCGGCAAGGGGTTTCTCCATGACGAGAGCGATCTGCCGCTTGAGGTCGACGAGCGCGATCGCCCGGTCCCACAGTGCCCGGGAGGCGTTGCTCAGCACCGCGCGGGAGGTGGCCGCCACCTCGGGATCCGCGGCCTGCTGCAGCACCGCCCGAAGACAGAACCGCAACTGCTCGGCCGGGTCCGCGGACTTGTCACGCTGGTGCCGGACATAGCCGAGCAGCCGCCGGCCGCCTTCGTCGACGATCGTGGCCATCAGGTCGTCCTTGCTGCGGAAGGACCGGTAGAAGGCGTCGTTGGAGACGCCCGCCAGCCGTACGAGATCCGAGACCTTCGGGGCGGTGGTGGGATTGGTCCGCATCAGCTCCAGGCCCGCGTCGAGCAGCCTGCGGACCTCGCTCTCGGCCGTCGCCTGACGGTCGGCGATCCGGCGGCGTACCGCCCGGGCCGCCAGGGACTCGTCCACGCTCTCTGCTCCTCCGCTCTGCGGACCGGTCATGCCGTGCAGTGTACGGTACCCGTATCGTGTTTTCAGAATGCCATTCTTGATTTCCGGGACGCCGTACTGGACTCTGGGTCGCAGGGCCGGAGAGCTACCCGACCGACCACCACCGCCTGATGCGTCACGACAGCGAAGGGGCCGCACGTGCTGGACTTCACGATCGAACCCGAGTTCCAGGAGAAGCTCGACTGGATGGCCACGTTCGTTCGGGAGGAGGTCGAGCCGCTGGACCTGTTGTTTCCGCACGGCGGCGATCCGTACGACGTCGGGAACGACCAGGCACGCGCCATCCTGCGGCCGCTCCAGGAGGAGGTCCGCACGCGCGAATTGTGGGCGTGCCACCTGGGACCGGAGCTCGGCGGACCGGGCTACGGCCAGGTCAAGCTGGCCTACATGAACGAAATCCTGGGCCGTTCGTACTGGGCGCCCACGGTCTTCGGCACCGCCGCTCCCGACACCGGCAACGCCGAGATCCTGGCGATGTTCGGCACGCCGGAGCAGAAGGAGCGCTACCTTCAGCCGCTGCTGGACGGCGAGATCGTCTCCTGCTTCTCGATGACCGAGCCACAGGCCGGCGCCGACCCCAAGGAGTTCGTCTGCCGCGCCTGGCGCGACGGCGACGCATGGGTCATCGACGGAGAGAAATGGTTCTCCTCCAACGCTCGCTACGCCGCGTTCTTCATCGTCATGGCGGTGACCGACCCCGACGCGGCACCGCAGTCGCGCATGTCGATGTTCGTGGTGCCCGCCGAGACTCCGGGCATCGAGATCCTCCGCAACGTCTCCACCATGGATGAGCGCGACGAGCTCGATGAGGGCATCCACGGCTACGTCCGCTACGACCAGATTCGGGTGCCGCTGGACGCGATGCTCGGCGGACCGGGCGAAGGCTTCCGGGTCGCCCAGGCCCGGCTCGGCGGTGGCCGGGTGCACCACGCGATGCGCACCGTCGGGCAGTGCGCACGCGCCTTCGACATGATGTGCGAACGCGCGCTGAGCCGACGGACCCAGGGCACCCTGCTGGCCGACAAGCAGGCCGTGCAGTCCTTCATCGCGGACTCGTGGATCGAACTGCAGCAATACCGCCTGCTGGTGCTGCACACCGCCTGGATCATCGATACCCAGCCGCACGGTGCGGCCCGCACGCAGATCGCGATGTGCAAGGTGGCGATGGCGAGGATCTACCACGACATCGTTCAGCGCTCCTTGCACATCCATGGCTCGCTCGGCACTACCAACGAACTGCCGCTCGCCCGCATGTGGATGGCCGTGCCATTGCTCGCGCTTGCCGACGGCCCCACCGAGGTGCACAGGACCACCATCGCCAAGCAACTGCTCAAGCGGTATCGGCCTGCGGCGGGCCTGTTCCCCAGTGAACATCTGCCACCCAGACGGGAAGCGGCCCGCCGCCGCTACGAGGAGATCCTCTCGCGGTCCACGGAGGTGCCGGCATGACCGACCTGTTCGACCTCACCGGCAAGGTCGCCCTGGTGACCGGCGGCAGCCGCGGGCTCGGCCTGGAGATGGTGCGCGCCTTCGCCGCCGCCGGCGCGGACGTGGTCATCACCAGCCGCAAGCCGGCCGCTTGCGAGGCCGCGGCGCAGGAGGTTCGTAAGCTGGGACGCCGGGCCCTGCCGGTCGCGGCGCACGTCGCCCACTGGCAGGATCTCGACCGGCTGGCCGACGCCGCCTACGCCGAGTTCGGCCGGGTCGACATCCTGGTCAACAACGCCGGCATGTCGCCGCTGGCGCCGTCGTCCGAGGAGACCAGCGAGGAGCTCTTCGACAAGATCATCGGAGTGAACTTCAAGGGACCGTTCCGGCTCTCCGCCATCGTCGGGCGGCGGATGGCGGACGCGGGCGGCGGATCGATCATCAACGTGTCCTCCTCCGGGGCGATCATGCCGCAGGCCAACCTCGGGCCCTACTCCGGTTCGAAAGCCGCCCTGAACGCGCTCACCACCGTGTTCGCCCTGGAGTACGGACCCACCGTACGGGTCAACACGATCTCGGCCGGGCCGTTCCTCACCGACATCGCCAAGGCATGGCCGGAGGAACACCGCCAGCGGATCCGCAGTGCGATCGGCCGGCCGGGCAGACCGGAGGAGATCGTGACCACCGCCCTCTACCTGGCCAGCGACGCGTCCGGATACACGACCGGGGCGCTGATCCGCGTCGACGGCGGCCTCTACTGATGGGACCCGCATGACCGACAGTTCTCTCGCTGGACGCCGCATCCTCGTCACCGGCGGTGCGAGCGGGATGGGCGCGGGCCTCGTGCGCGCGTTCGCCGCCGAGGCGGCCTCCGTCGTCTCCTGCGACATTCAGACCGGGCCCGGCAATGCGATCACCGCCGCGGCGACCGCGGACGGACCCGGCCGGGCCGATTTCGTGGAGTGCGACGTCACGGACTCCGCGTCCGTCGATGGCGCCTTCGCCCGGGCCGTCGAGCTACTGGGCGGGCTCGACGTGCTGGTGCACGCGGCGGGCATCGCTCCCGGCGCGCCGGCCGAGCAGATCGCCGTCGCGGACTGGGATCGCGTCCTGACGGTCAACGCCCGGGGCACCTTCCTGACCAACCAGGCGGCGTTCCAGCATCTGAAGGAGCACGGCGGCCGGATCATCAACTTCGCCTCGGCGGCCGGCGTCATAGGGCTGCCCGGCAAGGCCCACTATTCCGCCAGCAAGGGCGCGGTCGTCGCCTGGACACGCACGATCGCCCAGGAGTGGGGACACCTCGGCATCACCGTCAACGCCATCGCACCCGCCATCCGTACTCCGATGTACGAGACGACGCGCGCGAGCATGACGACCGAGCAGCTCGCCGCACACGACGCCCAGCTGGCAGCGGTCATGCCCATCGACGGCAGGCTCGGCGAGGTCGACCGCGACCTGGTGCCGCTGCTCCGGTTCCTGGCAGGTGCGGGCTCCCGTTTCATCACCGGGCAGCTCTTCCCCGTCGATGGCGGAGTCCTCATGGTCCGGTGAGGCCGGACCGGCTGATCAAGCCGTGGGGCCGGGTCCGGCCCCACGGCTGTCTCTCCCGGCTCGCGTCACCGTCGCTTGGCCAGCCGCTCACTCGCCTGGTCCAGCAGCGTGCCGATGAGCCCCTCCGCGTCGGGGATCGGCGACTCGACCCCCCGCTTCCGGGCGTTCTTGGCGATCAGCGCGGTGGCCGCCGCCTGCTTGTAACGCACCAGGGCCTCAAACCACTCCAGACCGTGCGCCCGGCGCCCCGCGGCCTGTTCATAACAATCGAGGAGCTCGTCCGGGGACGGCATCCCGGCCGGCAGGCTCACCCGGCTCGGGTGCGCCGGGTCGGTCATCAGCAGGAACCACGCCACGTCCATCCGGGGGTCACCGACCGCCCAGATCTCCCAGTCGATCACGGCATTGACCCGCGGTCCGCTGGAGAGCATGTTGCCCAGCCGCCAGTCACCGTGCTGGATCACTGGCTCGGACGGCTCGGGCGTCCACTCGGCCAGCCGCGTGCCACACTGCTCGGCGCCCTGCGCCAGCTCCGCCGGTACGGTGGCGAACGCCTTGTCCCAGCGGGCGAGCTCCTCGGCTGGCGTGATCACGGGCTCCGCGAGAGGGGCCGGATCGATGGCCTGCAGCCCGGCGAGCGCCCGGGCCGCGCCGAGCGCCCGCGCCCGCAGCTCCTGTCCGGGGATACCGGTATCCGGTTCGATCACCGGCTCGACCGACTCCCCCTCGACGTAAGACATCAGGAACATCGGCGGCACCTCCGGTGGCGTCCCCGGATCCTCCACGAACACCGTGGGAACCGGCACGTCCGGCGCGTCCAGCAGTGCCCGCAGCACGCGAGCCTGACGGAGCACGTCCCGGTTCCGCACCGGGGCCAGTCCAGGTGGTGCCACCTTCACCACCGCCCGCTCCGGCGCCGTGCCGGCCATCCGGGCGAGGTAGGTCAGGCTCGACGTGCCGCCGGGCAGCTCGTCGAGCGCGGTGACCGTGGCGCCGGCCCAGGTGGCGTCCACCATGCTCGACACGCGTCCCCTGACCGCGTCCGCGGTGGTGGCCGCCGGGTTGTGTGATGGCATTGTCTCTCCCTCTCAAGGTGCCGCGTTCCTCGGGCACCACGCCGTCACGCCGGCGTGGCGGGCTCACCGATCGCTTGGAGGCAGAACCGAACAAGATGGTCGATGTCCGCCGAGTTGGGCGTCTGTCGCGTGGTGAGA
>JAOPYO010000241.1 GCA_025964575.1 Actinomycetes bacterium | reverse complement strand
AGCGGTGGGTGTGATCGCCGTGGTCGCGTTGCGGTCGACGCACGGCAACGACGCGAAGGCCGCGCTGCCCGACGCGCCCGCCGCCGCTGCTTCCGCCACCGCCTCAGCCGCCACCGGACCTCCGCCCTGGCCCGCTCCCGTCGACGCCTCCGCCGGGGCCAAGGCGGCCGGGCTGCGCATGGGCCAGATGGAGGGCACCGCCCTGCACTTCCACACCCACCTCGACGTTTCAGTGAGTGGAACGTCCGGCTCGACGCCGGTCACCTGGGCGGCCTGACCGCCGACGCGGCCAGGACCCTGACCGCCTACGTCGACGGCACACCGGTCACCGGCGACCCGGCTCGGATCGAGTTGCGCGCGCACCGCGAGATCGCGCTGGTCTTCGGAGCCGCCGGCGCCAAGCCCCAGGTTCCGTCGCGGTACGCGTTCCCTGACGGCGAGTGAGCCTCCCGGCCGAAATCAGCCGAGAACCTGGTCGATGAAGCACCAGCGCCAGTCCTCACCCGGCTGGAAGGAACGGATCACCGGATGGCGCGTGGCGACGAAATGCGCGGTGGCGTGCCGGCCGGGGGAGGAGTCGCAGCAGCCGACGTGGCCGCACGTCAGGCACAGCCGCAGATGGACCCACCGTCCCCCGATGGCCAGGCACTCCTCGCAGCCCTGCGGTGTCCGAGGCGGCGGATCACCTGCCGTCATGATGTGCACGCAGCTCATGGTCGTCCCCCTGATCTTTGGTGGTCGGGCCACCCGTGGCCGGGCGGCTACCCCCATCAGTTGCTGCGGTAACCCGCCTCGAGCGCGAGGGTCACGGCCTTCTCCGCCTCGCCATCGGGCACCTGCCACACGCCGAAGCCGAGCTGCGGCATCGGCACGCCATTGCTGAGATCGATGTCAGGAATGCTCATGTCACCCATGGTCTCAGGAAGTGGTGGCGGGGATCTGACGGTGGGGTCACCTCTTCCGGTGAGGTGGTCTGCGCCCTGTCTCCGTCCTCGCCGTACGGTGGGGACATGGCGGCGCTGATTCCCCGTCCCCGGGCCGAGATCGCGCCGGGGGCGGTGCACGTCCCCGGCTGGCTCGATCCGCGTGAGCAGCGGGGGCTGGTCGAGGCGTGCCGGGAGTGGGCGCGGCCACCGGCGGGGATGCGGGAGACCCGGCTGCCGGGCGGCGGGGTGATGTCGGTCCGCACGGTCTGCCTGGGCCGCCAGTGGGTGCCCTACCGCTACGTGCCGGCGGTGGACGGGGAACCGGTGAAGCCGTTCCCGTCCTGGCTGGGCGAGATGGGCCGCCGCGCCGTCGCCGAGGCGTACGGCGACGCCGGGGGCTATCGACCGGACATCGCGCTCATCAACTTCTATGACGCGGCGGCGAAAATGGGGCTGCACCAGGACCGCGATGAACGCAGCCTCGCCCCGGTGGTGTCACTCAGCCTCGGTGACACCTGCGTGTTCCGGTTCGGCAACACCCAGACCCGCACCCGGCCCTGGACCGATCTGGAGCTGGAGTCCGGGGACCTGTTCGTCTTCGGCGGCCCGTCCCGGCTGGCGTTCCACGGAGTACCCAGGACCCGGCCCGGCACCTGCGACCCTGCCCTCGGGATGCGCGGGGGCCGCCTCAACATCACCCTCCGCGAGTCCGGCCTCCCCTGACCGTTTCGCCGCCCGCCCCCCACGATCACGATCGGACACCTCCCCCGGACCTGACCCTGACCCGGCGTTCAGGCCCTATCCTGGCGATCCATGCCTGAAGGACACACCATCCACCGACTGGCCGGCGAACACCGACGGATGTTCGGCGGGATGCCTGTGCGCGCGGAGAGCCCGCAGGGCAGGTTCGCGGCCGGGGCGCTGCAGATCGACGGGCAGGTTCTCCTGGATGCGGACGCCCATGGCAAGCACCTCCTGCTTGAGTTGGGGGACGACCGGTGGCTCCACATCCACCTCGGCATCTACGGCACCTGCACCTTCGGACCGCCACCCGTTCCCGCGCCGACGGGAGCAGTACGGCTGCGCCTCATGGGCGCGAACGGATACGCGGATCTGCGCGGGCCCGCCACCTGCGAGCTGCTGGAGCCGGGAGACAAGAAGGCACTCCACGACCGGCTCGGTCCCGACCCGCTCCGCGCGGACGCCGACCCCGGGATCGCCTGGCGGCGGATCAGCCGGAGCCGCACCCCGATCGCCACCCTCCTGATGGACCAGTCCATCGTCGCGGGGCCGGGCAACATCTACCGGGCCGAGGTCCTCTTCCGGCAGGGCATCGATCCGGGCCGTCTCGGCCGGGATCTCACGTTCGGCCAGTGGACGGCCATCTGGGCCGATCTGGCGGCTCTCATGGCCGACGGCATGCGATCGGGCCGGATCGACACGGTCCATCCGGAACACACCCCGGAGGCGATGGGCCGCCCGCCCCGGAAGGACGACCACGGCGGGGAGGTCTACGTTTACCGCCGGGCCACCATGCCCTGCCTCGTCTGCGACACCGAGATCGCCACCACGGTGCTCGCCGGCCGCAATCTCTTCTGGTGCCCCCGCTGCCAGGCCGAACCTGACCCGCCAGCCGCCCCCTGACCCGCCGTACGGCCTCGCTGTCGAGTGCCGCCATCGTGCCGGTTTGAGATGACCGTGCGCCGGCACGATGACGCACTCGAGGCTCAGCGGCCGGTGGCCAGATGGACTCCCCCGGCGGCTTCGAGCACCGTGCCGGTGATGTAGCGATTGGTCGACAGCAGCAGGATCGCGCGGGCGATGTCCTCGGGCTGCCCGACCCTGCCGACGGGCAGGGTCTCGGTGGCGCTACGGAACAGCTCCTCACGGATCTCCGTGGGCACGTTGTCCCACCAGGGGGTGTCGACCACGCCGGGCGAGACGGCGTTGACGCGCAGCGGGCCGAGCTCGACGGCCAGCGGCGGGACCATCGCCTCGAGAGCCCCATTGATCGCCGCGAGCCCGGACGAACCCACGAGAGCCGCCCTGGCCGAGGCCGCCGTCACGAACACCACCGAACCGTCCGCGCGCATCTTGGGCAGTGCCGCCTGCAGGATCCGCAGGTACGGCCAGAATTTGCCCTCGAAGCCGGCCTGAAGGTCGGCGAAATCGAGAGCGGCGAACGGGCCGGCTCCGGAGGAGCTGCTCACCGCCAGCACCAGGTGATCGATCTCAGGGGTCTCTGCGAAGAATGAGGTCACCTGCCCGGGATCGGTGGCATCCACCGTGTGCGCGGTGACCTTGCCGTCGATCCGCTCCACCGCCCGATCCAGCCGCTCCTGGTCGCGGCCCGTGATCACGACCTCGGCCCCTTCGGCGGCGAACAGTGCCGCCGTCGCCTCGCCGATGCCCGAACTGCCTCCCATGACCACGACCTGCTGTCCATTGAGTGTCATGACGCGCTCTCTCCTAGTTACCGAAACTACCGGTCTCGACAATTATTATCGAGACTGTCGGTTTCGTCAATCGCTATCATGGGCCCATGAGCGACTCTGATTCCGAACCGGCGGGGAAGCACCGCCCGCACACCGGTCGCCGCCGGAACGACGCGGCCCACGAGGCGATCCTCGATGCGGCCATGAGGCTGCTGACCACCGCGGGCGGCGAGCCCGTGACAGTGGACACGATCGCCCGCGAGGCGGGGGTGGGGAAGCAGACGATCTATCGCTGGTGGCCGACCAAGGGAGCGATCTTCCTCGAGGCGCTGACCAGGCATGCGCGGATAGAGGTTCCCTCACCTGACACCGGGTCCCTGCCCGCCGATCTGGAGCAGTTCCTCACCGCGACCTTCCATGGCGCGAACGAGCCGGCGACCGCGTCCCTGCTGCGCACCCTCGCGGCCGAGGCATCCGGCAATCCGTATGTCGCCGAACTGCTCCGGGAGTTCACCCAGACTAGGCGAGACGCCTTGAACACGATCTTGGAGCGGGGTCAGGGGCGAGGGGAGCTCGCGGCCGACACCGACCTCGGCCTGATGGTCGACCAGGTCTACGGGCTATTGTGGTACCGCCTCCTGCTGGGGAACGCCCCGTTCACACCCGGCCTGGCGAAGCGACTGACCCGGACGCTCATCTCAGGGCATCAGTGAGCCCTTCGAACGTCCCGCGCCATGAACCTCGCCGGACTCGCAGCGTGGGTCACGAGTTTCACGCTCGAACTCCTCGGGAATCGCGAAGGCCAACCACGGCCCGTGCTGGGCGCCCGCAGTCGCGCGACCCGCCGCCGGTACCATTCGATTCGGTTGCCCATATATTGACCAGGGAGCATTTCGTGCGAGACATCGCCGTTTTCAGCGGCAGCGCCCACCCGGAGCTGGCGGCCGAGATCTGCTCCCACCTCGGGGTGCCGCTGCATCCGGTCCGTATCCAGCGGTTCGCCAACGACTGTCTCGAGGTCCAACTTCAGGCCAACTGCAGGGAACGCGACGTCTTCCTGATCCAGCCGCTGGCCCCTCCCGTCCAGGAGAACCTCGTCGAGCTCCTGCTCATGCTGGATGCGGCGCGGGGCGCGTCGGCCGCCCGCACCACCGTGGTCATGCCGCACTACGCCTACGCACGGTCCGACAAGAAGGACACCCCGCGGATCTCCATAGGAGGCCGGCTGGTCGCCGACCTACTGGTGACCGCGGGCGCCAACCGGGTGCTGGCCATGACCCTGCACTCGCCGCAGGTGCACGGCTTCTTCGGCGTGCCGGTCGACCATCTGCACGCGCTGCGCGAACTCGCCGCGCACTTCCGCCAGTTCGACCTGTCCAACGCCACCGTCGTCTCACCCGACCTCGGCAACGCCAAGGAGGCCGCGGCGTTCGCCCGCCTCCTGGGTGTGCCCGTCGCCGCCGGTGCCAAGCAGCGGTTCGCCGACGACCGGGTCACCATCAGTGCCGTGATCGGTGACATCGCCGGCCGCGACGTCATCATCCTCGACGACGAGATCGCCAAGGGCAGCACTGTCATCGAACTCCTCGACCGCCTCCGGGAACTCAAGGCCCGGACGATCCGCGTCGCCTGCACCCACGGCCTGTTCGCCAGCGGCGCCCTCAAGCGGATCGGCGACCAGCCGGACGTGCTGGAGATCGTCTGCACCAACACCGTGCCCATCGCCAAGGAAGAGCGCGTGCCCAAGCTGGTGATCCTGTCCATCGCCCCGGCGCTGGCCGACGCCATGAGCCGCATCCACGACGGCGAATCCGTCAGCGCCCTCTTCGACGCACCCTGAGAGTCGGCCGGGCGGTTCTCCGGCCTGGAAGGTGAGGGCCTCGCATCCGGCCGGTCCGGGGTCCGCCCAGGTAAGCCCGAATGCCGCCTGAGCGGACTCCTCCTCGGATTCGCGGGCACGCTGCTGATCTTCGCCCCGTGGGCATCACACAGGGCTCGCAAGCTGGGGCTCCCTCGCGATCCTCGCGGCGGCGGTGAGCTACGCCGTCGCTTTCGCCTACATGGGGCGCAATCTTGTCGGGAAAGGCGCTGCCCCCATCGCCCTCTCCGCGGCCCAACTCATCACCGCGACGGGATTGAGTGCGCTGGCCTTGCCCGCTGGTGGCCTGGTGCCGGTATGACACGGTGGCGGAAACGGACGCCGTCGCCGTTGGTCACCGAGGACCCGACGACGTTAGTCACGGCAAAGAACTGACGACGAAGACCGCACGCACCAAGGCCGACCTCGGACCCTGCTGAGCTGTCCGGTCCTCGGGTCCGTCCGTGGGCGGCCCAGGGCGGGGCCGGGTGAGCGCCGCCGGTGGAGGCGAACAGCACCCGCGCACCGACGCCGCGGGCGGCCTCCAGCACGTTGACGGTGCCCACCACGTTGGCCTGCGCATCGGCGGCCGGGTCGGCGACCGACACCCGCACGTCGATCTGCGCGGCGAGATGGCAGATCAACTCCGGCCGGACCTCCTCCGCGACCGAGGTCAGGGCGGCCACGTCAGTGATGGACACCTTGTGCACCGCCACCCGGCCGTCCAACCGGGTGGCACGCCCACCGGTGTCGATCACGGTGACCTCGTCACCACGGGACAGGAAAGCGTCGGTCAGATGGGATCCGATGAAGCCGGCGCCGCCGGTCACGAGTACTCGCATACCCCCTGACCCTAGACAGAGATGGCTCGTGCCGTCAGATCTGTGCTGGTCGGCGGGTGTGTCGAGCGGCCACAGGGCCAGTTCGCCGGCGGGCAGCGCGCCCTTCAGCGGTCGAAGACCGCCGCCACCTCCGGGATACGGTCGATGTAGCCGTCGAGGAGCTGCCGCCCGACGGTGACCGAGTCGACCAGCGGATGCAGCGAGAACGCCTTGACGGCGTCGGTGCGGGAGCCGGTCAGGGCGGCGCTGATGGTCAGCTGCTCGACGGCCTTGACCTGCTGCATCAGGCCTGACTGGTGCAGGTCGGGCTGGGTGACGGTGAGCGGGTGGGCGCCGTTCGCGTCGACCATGACAGGGACTTCGACCACGGCGTCCTGGGGGAGGGCGGTAACGGTCGAGCCGTTCCGTACGTTGAGGATCATGGTGGCGCGCTCGTTTCGGCTGATCGCGGCCATCACGCCAAGGGCCACCCCGGCGTACCCCTCGTGCTCCGGGTCCGGGCTCAAGCCGGGCTCCGTGGAGGCCTCGCCCTGGACGGCGCCCTTCGCCTCGGCCATGTAGTTGGCGCTGCGGTCGGCCACCGTCTGCCGCCACAGTGACACGGCGGCGCCGCCCGCCGCCTCGGTGACCCGGTCGAAGAACGCGGCCTGTTGCTTGACCAGGAATTCGCCGCGGGTCTGCGGGGCATCCAGGATGGAACGCACCGCGTCCCGGTTGAAGTAGTAGTAGTACAGGTACTCATTGGGGATCACACCGAGGTCACGCAGCCATTCACGGCCGAAGACCATGCCCTCCTCCAGCCCGCCCAGCAACTCGTCGTCGGCGAGCAGCCGCGGCAACACGTCCTCCCCGTTGTGCAGCACCCGGCGCATCCAGCCCAGGTGGTTGAGGCCGACGTAGTCGAACTGGGCGCGGGAAGCGTCCAGGCCGAGGGCGGTGACCACCCGGCGGCCGAGGCCGGACGGGGTGTCGCAGATGCCCAGCACGCGGTCGCCCAGCACGCTCTGCATCACCTCGGTGATCATGCCGGCCGGGTTGGTGAAGTTGATGACATACGCGTTCGGGGCGAGGGCGCGCACCCGATGCGCGATGTCGAGCATGACCGGGATGGTACGCAGCCCGTACGCCAGGCCGCCGGGGCCGGTGGTCTCCTGGCCCAGCACGTTCAGGTCGAGGGCGACCCGCTCGTCGCAGGTACGGGCCGCGACTCCGCCTACCCGGATGGCGGCGAAGACGAAGTCGCTGCCCTCCAGGGCGTCGTTCACCGAAGTGGTCGCGGTGACCCTGGGCGCGTCGGGGAAGTCCGCTGCGAACTGCACCAGTACCTCTGTCATGGCCTTCAGCCGGCCGGCGTCGGTGTCGTACAGCCAGACGTCGTCGATGCGCGGGACCCCCTGGTCCCGCAGCAGGGCCTGGTAGACGTGCGGCACGCGGAATCCGCCGCCGCCGAGGATGGACAGCTTCATACGACTATCACCTTTCCGCCCGCCTGCCGGCAGAGGTCGGGACCACCCAGTTCTCCCTGCTCGCCGCCGCCTCGATCATCGTCGCCCTTCCGGTCGTCGTCCTCTCCATGTTCCCGCAGCGCCACGTCATCTCGGGCATGCTGTCCGGCGCCGTCAAGGAATAGGCAGTCAAAGCACGCCGACGCCGGTGGTCAGTGCCATAGCGACGCCGGTGGGCGCGACGCTGTCTCGGAGACCACCGGTGAGGTCTAGATCACATTTGGGGCGTGGATGTCACACTTCGGGTGCCGCGATACCTCTCAGGAGGGACCGCGAAACAGGAGGCCCGCCCATGTCCGACAGCCCGGAAGACACCACGGAAGACACCGCGACGCAGGTGTTCGCCGATCACCGCGAGCTGCTGTTCTCCGTCGTCTACAACCTGCTCGGCAGCGTCGCCGACACCGAGGACGTGCTGCAGGACACCTGGCTGGCGTGGGCGCCCAGAAGCCGGGCGTCGAGCGCGAAGGAGATCGTTAACCCGCGCGCCTACCTGGTGCGGATAGCGGTGAACGCCGCCCTCGCGCGGCAGGCCGCCATCAGCCGCCGCCGCGAGACCTACGTCGGGCCGTGGCTGCCCGAACCCCTGGTCACCGCCGCCACCAGCGTGCCCGACGTCGCCGACCCGGCCTTGCGCGCCGAATCGGTGTCGATGGCGCTGCTGGTGGTCCTGGAGACCCTCACCCCACTGGAACGTGCGGTGTTCGTCCTGCACGAGGTGTTCGGCTACGCCCACACCGAGATCGCGGACATCCTCGACCGCACCCCATCTGCCGTACGCCAGCTCGCCCACCGCGCCCGCGAGCACGTCCACGCCCGCCGCCCCCGCTACCAGGCCGACCCACGCGTCCAGCAGCAGGCGACCGAACGGTTCCTCGCCGCCGCGCTCGGCGGCGACCTTGACGCCCTCATGGAGATCCTGGCGTCGGATGTGACCATGTGGACCGACGGCGGCGGCAAGGCTCGGGCAGCGGTCCTGCGCCCGGTGCACGGACGCGACAAGGTCGCCCGCCTGATCGTTGGCGTCGCCTCCCGTGCACCCCAGGACCTCGACATCCGCTATCGGTCCGTCAACGGCGACCCGTCCGCGCTGCTGTTCGCCGACGACGCCCCCTTCGCCGTCATGGTCATCGACCTCAGCCCGGATGGGGACCAGGTGTCGGGAATCTACGCCGTCACCAACCCCGAGAAGCTGACCCACGTCGCACCCGAGCCCGGCCAGTGATATCAGGCCCTGCAAGAGAGAACTGGAACTGACCTTGACCTCTTGCGAACCCGGCGCCGGTGCGTAGGGAATATCAGTCGAGCGCGGTCAGACCGGCTTGGGCGATCTTCATGTCGTCGGACCAGTGGCCGCCGCAGACGCCGATGCCTCCGATGAGGTGGCCGTCGACGACGATGGGGAGGCCGCCGCCGAAGGTGATGAGCCGGTCGATGCCGGTGGGGGCGCCGATCGTCAACGGCGGATCGCTCTTGATGAATTCGTGCCATTGGTCGGTAGGCATCCCGAACCCGGCGGCGGTGTACGCCTTGTCCTGGGCGACCTGGATGGTCAGCACCGGGTCCTGATGCTCAGCACCAGCCGCTCGCCCCACCGGTCGGCGGCCGCACCCCAGGCCATCAGGGTCAGCAGCAGCCCGGCCGCCGGGGTGGCTGCCAAAATCCCGGCCTGCCCCAGCGACATGCCCTCCCCGCACAGCGCCGAGATCAGATACGGCAGCCCGAACTGGAACGCGCACCCGGCCGTCATCGCGCCCCCTGAGACCGAGCTTCCCGAAGACTCCCCCCACCGTCCCCGCCCGGCGGGAGAGCCGTTACTCTGCCGGCCGTGTGACCCTGGCGGATACGAGGGTGTCAAATTCCGTCTGCAGGGCGTGAGCGAGGGTCTGCAGGTCGGGGCAATGGTCGCGATCAGCGACGACCGTGATGGTGAGCGCACCGGCGTAGGAGAGCACCGCGAACGCGACCGTCACATTGCCGAAGGCGCCGGACACGGGGATGATGTCGCATATCGCTGACCCGTTGAAGGCGAGGCGGTCTGCGGGTCCGTGGACGTTGGCCACGAAGGTGTTGATCATCCGCTGGTGGTTCATGAACCAGCGCAGGACACCGGCCGCGGACAGAACCCGAAACAGCGGTCCCAGCACGGCGGCCGACGTGCCTGGCGTTGTGGTCTTGCGCCCTCGGGTGATGAGCGCGATCTGCCGCAGTCGCTGAAGCGGGCCACCGGTCGCTGGAAGCATGAGTGGCATGCTGCCGACCTGGTTGCCGAGGTGCACCGCGCTCGCGGCGCGCCGACCGGAGACGGGCACGGAGACGGCGAAACCACCGGCCTTCTCACCGCGGCGGTCGAGGAGCTTGTTGAGGGCTCCGGTGACAGCGGTGAGCACCACATCGTTGACGCTGCCTCCGTGCTGGTGGGCCACGTCATGGACGGCGGCGAGATCCGTCCGTACGACTGCCAGGTGTCTGCTGGGTCCGGTCGGTTGGTTCAGCGAACTGTGAGGGGCCCGGACCGCACGGGGTGAGCCCAGCTCAGCCAGACCGGAGCGGAGCCGCCGAAGACGCCCAGCGGGGTGCCTGATGGCTTTCAGGCGGGCGGTCCAGGCATCGACAGCGAGATGACGCGGGGAAGGGGCGGCCGTCGTGAACGGAATGGCGGGCCGTACGGTGGATCCGTCCACGAGGCCGGCGAGCACCGCCAGGCCGCCGATCCCATCGGCCAGGACATGGTGAAACACCACGACAATCGCGACGTTTCCGGCTGCGAGCCCGGTCACGAAGGTCGCTGACCACAGCGGGCGCGACCGCGGCAACGGATCGGTGACCAGCGTGGCCGCGAGGTCGAGCACCGCGTGCTCATCCCCTGGTGGTAGACACGATGTCGATCGTACGTGGTGGCGGATGTCGAAGGCAGGATCCTCAACCCATATCGGTCGGCCGCATCCCCACGGCGTCCTGACGAGTCGTTGCCGCAGGCGGGGCAGGGCGTGGATGCGCTGGGCAATCACCTGCCGGCCTGCGGACACGTCGAACGCGGGCTCGGCGTCCAGGATCAGCAACGCGCCGACCTGCATCGGTACGGGGCCGATATCGGTGGCCAGATGCATGAGATCTTCAGGGCTCGCCCGTTCGATCTCGTTCTCGACCGTCGCATCGGTCATCGCCACCGCCCTGTTGTGAACCATTGTTCCCCACGGCCGGTCAGATCCGCTGGTGTGATCCGCAACCGGTGTCATCTTCAGCTTCACACCCCGTGATCACGCTGGACAGAGGCGAAGGTCCCGCCTGTCGTCCATCCCAGGCTCGATCTGAACGGTCACGTCGGTGGTCTCGACCTCCAGGTGATCCGTTTCTGCCGATGAGCGCATGACGGATGGCGGGTCGGTTCCGTTCAATCCTTGCCGCCTGTGGTCACAGGGCTGTCCTTGAGGTCCGGCCGGGGTAGCTTCTCGGCCCATGGCAGCCAAGAGCACAGTGGCCGCGGGCTTCGTCGCCTGTCTCGCGGTGGTGTCGGGAAACGCGGTCTCAGACGCGGCGACGGCAGGGCGGTTCCAGATCGACAGCACGACCGACGCACCCGACACCTCTCCCGGCGACGGCCACTGCCGGGCCGCGGGCGGCAAATGTACGCTGCGAGCGGCGATCATGGAGGCCAACGCCGACCCGGGCTCGACGATCGTGGTCCCGGCGGGCCGGTACGCGCTCACCATCCCACCTCGGCTCGGACCGGCCTTCACCGACTACACCCTGAGCGATGCCGCGTCCGGCAATCTGAAGATCATGGCGCCCATCACGATCACCGGCGCCGGCGCGGGCAGGACCATCGTCGACGGGCGCCATCTCGATCGGGTCTTCACCGTGCTGCGACCGGCGACCATCTCGGGCCTGACCGTCACCGGAGGCAGGTCCGCGCCGACGGCTTCGCCCTATAACTACTACGGCGGTGGCGGGGTGCTGAACGCCTCGTCCCTGACCATGCGGCATGTACGGGTCACCGGGAACACCGCGACGTTCGGCGGCGGCATCTTCAACATCCCCTTCAGCTCCTTCACCCTGAGTGACAGCCTGGTGGACGGCAACCAGGCGGGAGAGGCCGGGGGCATCCGGTTCGACTGGCAGGGGCTGGTCGAACGATCAACGATCACCGGCAACAGGGTGGTCGACCCACACGATCCCACCCGGCCCGGCGAGTTGGCCGGGCTCGGCGGTGGCATCGACGTGCGAGGACCCGGGATCACCGTCGTCGGCTCCAAGGTGACCGGCAACTACGCCGACCACGGTGGCGGCGGCATCAACATCACCCTCGCCTATCTCCCCGGGCCCGTCGCGCCCGGCTTCGTCGGTCCCGGCCAGGTCCGTTTGAAGGACTCTGTCATCACCGGCAACACCCGTCAGGGCGGCCACAGCGACTGCCGGGCCGTGCATGCGAGGTTCGTGTCCCTGGGGGGCAACACCGACTCCGACGGCAGCTGCAGGTAGTCCTGGCATGGCGAAGGACCTGGTTCCGGAACCCGGTCATGAATGCGCTCGATGGCCACGGCCCAGCGGCACGTTGTCGGCTGTCAGGTTCGCCAGTAACCGCAGCGCGGCCTCGGACGGCGAACCCGGCTCGGCGTGCAGCATCACCAGCCGCTGGCCGGGATCCCCGGTCAGGTCGGCGGTCTCCTGCTCGAGGGTGAGCGCACCCACCAGCGGATGGTGGAAGTCCCGGACGACACTGGCGCAGTCGCGTACCGCCTGTGCCGACCACATGGCCGCGAACTCGGGGCTCTTCAGTGACAGTTCACCGACCAGTTCGGTCAGTTGCCGGTCGTCGGGGTGGCGGCCGGCGGCCAGCCGCAGGTAGGCGACGCTCTCGCGAGCCTTCGCCTTCCAGTCCGCGTACAGCTCACGGGTGTGCGGATCCAGGAAGGTCAGGCGCGCGATGCTGGGCCGGTCGGTGGGGCGGAACGGGCTGTCCGGATCGAGATGCCCGGCGAACAGGGCGTGGCCGAGCCGGTTCCACGCGAGCACCTCGGTACGCCATCCGGTGACCAGCACCGGCACGGCGTCCATGGCGTCGACGAGCCGGCGCAGGCCGGCGCGTACGCGCTCGGGGCGGGGTGCGCGGCGCGGCCTGGTGTTCCTGGGCCGGGCCAGGTCGTGCAGGTGTGCCCGCTCGTCATCGTCGAGCCGCAACGCCTTCGCGATCGCCTCGAGCACACCGTCGGAGGCGTTCTGGCTCTGCCCCTGCTCCAGCCGGGTGTAGTAGGCGACGCTCACCCCGGCGAGCTGCGCGAGCTCCTCGCGGCGCAGCCCCGGCACGCGGCGGCGGGCGCCGTAGCTGACCAGCCCGACGTCCTCCGGCCGCAGCCCGGCCCGCCGGGAACGCAGGAACTCACCCAGTTCGGCGCCGCGATCCATGCCGTCCAGTATCGCCCCTTCTCACCGCCGCAGCCTGACCCTGGCGGTAGTAGGCACCACGTGCGTACGCAACGCAGGGGGCTGGGTAGCCGTGGCGCCTCGGCGCACAGTGATCCGCGAACGGCTGATCCCCAGTCCCTCTGAAAGGGCCTCCCGATGACGACATCGACCCACTCGCAGGTGGCGCCGCCGCCCGTAGCCGGCCGCATGGACGCGCGGCAGAAGCTCATCTTGGTGCTCCTGCTCGGCGCGCAGTTCATGCTCGCCGTGGACTTCTCCATCCTCAACGTGGCACTACCGGTCGTCGGTGACGGCCTCGGCTTCAGTCTCGACAATCTGCAGTGGATCGCGACCGCGTTCGCGCTGCCCGCCGCCGGATTCACTCTGCTGTTCGGCCGGGTCGCGGACCTGTTCGGCCGGCGCAGGATGCTCCTGGCGGGCCTGGCACTGCTGGCCGCCGGATCGCTGATCGGCGGACTGGCGGCCTCGCCGGCGATGCTGCTCACCGGACGGGTGCTACAGGGCCTGGCCACCGCCATCGCCACTCCCGCCGCGCTGTCGTTGCTCACCACCTCCTTCCCCGAAGGGCCGCTGCGCACCAAGGCGCTCGGGCTCAACGGGGCTCTGATGTCCGCGGGCTTCACCGCCGGAGCGGTGCTGGGCGGTGTGCTCACCGACCTGTTGAGCTGGCGGTGGGCCTTCCTGGTCAATGTGCCCGTCGCAGTGATCATCCTGGCCGTCGCCCCCGCCCTGATCTCGGAGAGCCGCAGCCCGCACGCCACCCGGTTCGACGTGCCCGGCGCGGTGACCGTGAGCGGCGGCCTGCTGGCCCTGGTGTATGGGATCACCGCTGCGGGGCGGGACGGCTGGGGGAGTCGCCTCGCCCTTGGCGCACTCGCTCTGGCCGCGGCCTTGCTGGTGGCGTTCTGGTTCGTCGAGCGGCGTTCCCCGGCTCCGCTGGCCCCCTTGCGGGTGTTGACCAGGCGTACCGTGACCTGGGGCAACGTGGGAGGCTTCATCGCCTTCGCGACGGAGACCTCCGTGGTCTTCCTGATGACGCTCTACCTCCAGCAGGTGCTCGGTTACTCGCCGCTGGTGACCGGGCTGGCACTGGGCATGCTGGGTGCGGGCACCTTCGCCGGTGGGATCGCCGCCCCGAGGATCATCGGCCGTCTGGGAACCAGGGTCACCCTCATTCTGGGATTCGTGGTGCAGGGTCTGGCGACGGCCGCACTGCTCGGCCTGGGCGAGGCCCGCGGCAGCCTCGCCCTGATGCTGGTCGCCACCGCGATCGGCGGCTTCGGCAACCTCCTGGCCATCGTCGCCTTCATGGGCGCCGCCACGTCCGGGCTCCCCGAGGAGGAGCAGGGCCTGGCCACCGGGCTTGCCACGATGACCCAGCAGGTCGCGATCACCCTGGGCATTCCGGTCATGAGCGCGATCGCCACCGCCCGTACCAGCACGCTGAACATCTCGGCCACGCACACCGTCGCCATTCTCGGCGGTGTCCACATGGCGATCATCGTCAACGCGGCCATCACCCTGGCCGGGGCCGCCCTCGTCGCGATCTTCCTGCGCCGGGCGGCCTGATCGAGCTCATTACTCAGGGTGAACCTTACATTGTCAAGGCCCCAGGCTTCGACGTCACTGGGGGAGTCCTGATGGACCAAGCACTTCTTGCGCCGAGGACACCATCAGGAGCAGGACAGGTCTCCCAACTGGCTGCTGATCGTGGTGATGCGCGCTATCCGCAGGAGCCGGCGCGGAGGCGTCCGGCGAGCCGCTTGAGGTGGGTGCGCCAGGCCGTCAGGGCCGTGTAACGGTGGTCCGGCAGCCGGGCGGGCACGGTCTGGGTGAGGACGAGGCGTGCGCCGCCCGGGCCGTCGGACAGTTCCCAGCGCACCTGCCCTACGGGTTCGTCTTCGTACAGCCACTGGTATTCCAGCAGTGCGGGGGGCTCGACCGAGGTGATCGCGCCGGCCGGTGCGTGCCCGCTGGTGGACGGCGGCGGTGCGGGTTCACCGGCGGCCGGCGCGTCCGCCGGAGTGCCGGCGAGCACGGCCCACACCTGGGCGACGGGTCGGGTCAACTGCCGTTCGAAGCGTACGGTCCAGCCGCCGGGCGTCTCCTCCACGGTGCCCTCGAGCAGGCCGAACGCCTCGACGTAGGACTCGTGCAGCTCGGCCCATTCGTCGGAGACCTCGATGGGCTTGCCGTCCAGCACCATGGCGAGCGCCTTGAGGCAGGTGTACCAGCCGGCGGCGAAGCTGGCCGCGGAGGGGCGGTCGTCGAAGGTGTGGGTGAAGATCAGCAAACAACCGTCGCCGTCGGGCCACAGTTCGAAGCGCAGGTGGGAGTCGCCCCAGGTGTAGGCGAAGACCGTAGGCGGGTCCAGGTCGGTGATCGTGCCGTCCAGGGTGGGTCCTTCGCCGTCACGGAAGACGAAGCGGATCTTCCCGCCGGGCTGGAGGTCGAGGTCCATGTCGCTGGGGAACCACTGGGACAGGTGGGCGGGGTCGGTGACGGCCCGCCAGACCTTCTCCACCGGATGCGCCAGCCTGCGTTCGAAGCGCAGGATGCTACGGCCGTCCGCGGTGATCAGGGTCTCGTTCACTGCAGATCCTCCTTGGTGGAAGTGTCCGGCATCGTGTCCAGGTGCCGTTCGAGGGCGTCGAGACGATCGGCCCACAGCCGCCTGTAGGGCCCCAGCCAGGCGTCGATCTCTGCCAGTGGCTCGGGGCGCAGCTCGTACCACCGTCGTTGGGCGTCCGGACGGACCCGCACCAGCCCCGCCTCACGCAGCACTCGCAGATGCTTGGAGGTGCCTGGCTGGGTCAGCCCGAGCTGCTCGGACAGCTCACCGACCAGCCGGGGCCGCTCCAGCAGAAGATCCAGGATGCGCCGCCGGGCGGGCTCGGCCAGCACATCGAAAGTGGTCGCCATCCACTCAATATACTTGTGAGGCTATATGTCACGCAAGGAATATATGACCTGGATGGCGACGGCGCGCCTGCCGGTGGATCGCGTCCCCGGCGACCGGTGAACGGCGGCTGTGCGGGACCTCGATGAGGTGCGTGAGCTGGCCGGAGGAAACGTCTTCTACCTCGGGAGCGACACCACCGGCATCGTGTGCTTCCCCACCTGCCGCAACGCACGGCGGATCACACCCGAGCACCGGCACGGCTTCCGCAGCGTCACCCAGGCCGAGGCGGCCGGATACCGGCCCTGCTTGCACTGCCGGCCCGGGCTGGCGGAGATCGGGTGACGGTCCATGAGATCGAATTCCTAGCGGAGACAGGGGAACGTGCCAGGCCGGGCGCCCGCCGTAACTCTGTGGCTGAGGGCGGAATGCCCCGTTAGCATCGGGCGGTGAAGACCGTGGAAGCCGAGCCGATCCTCGAAGCGGTGCGCAGCGCCGACGTAGGCAGGGTCTCCGCCCATCTTGACGCGAAGCCCTGCTCTCTTGTCGTCCTGCGTCGTCTCATCCATCACCACGATCCGCTGCTCCGCCATCTGGGCCTCGCCCATCTCGCCGGGCGGATCACGGCCGAACAGACCGGTGAAGGCCCGGAACCGCGCGAGTTCGCGGCACTGCTGCCGGCCTCGCTGGACGGGCCGCCGGAGACCGGGCTGGTGCTGGCCGGGCTCTACCAGCGGCTCGGGCCGTACACCGGGAAACGGGCCTGGCCACAGTGGCGCACGGCCGGTCTACCCGTCCGGGCGCGTATCGCCTGGCTGAGCGCTGAGCTGCTCAACAGGCCGGAGGTGATCCGGCAGGAATCCCCGGGCGAACTCCTCTACCAGGCCGTACACGCCCTCAGCCTCACGGACGCACACAAGCCCGGTGACCTCGTACGGGAACTGTCCCGCCGCGACGACCCGGTGCTGCAGACCGCCGCCCTGCGTCTGGCCCGGGAGGGTCTGCATACCTCGCTGCTGGCCCCCGCTCTGGTCCGCGAATGCCTGACCGTACTGGTCGGCAAGGGCAACGCCGACGTCACCGCGGCCGCACTGCGTGAACTCGCCGAACCGTGGGCCCTCCTGGACCCTTTCCCGCTGGGGCGGCTGTCCGCATTCCTCACCGCCGATGCGGTGACCACGGCTCCCTCGGTGGCCGACGCCGCACTCATGACCGCGGCCGGCCACGGCCATTCCGGCCTGCTGCGGAAGGCCGCCGCCGACAAGCACCTGCCGCCGGGACTTCGCCGGCGGGCATTGGAGCAACTCGGCGAGCTAGCGGAGCGCGAGGACATCGGCGAGTTGATCGAGATCGCCGCGGAGGACCCGCTCCTGCTCGGCGGGCCGGCGATCGCGTGCCTTCGCGCGATGCACCGACGCGGTCGGTTTCCAGACGGCACGAATGCTTCGGCCATCGTGGGGCTGGCACTCACCGATCATTCGATCTGCTCGCGCGAGATCGCGACGATCCTGTTCACCTGCCGGCATGAGACGTTCGAGGCGCTGGTCGACGCGGGCGCCGACGATCCGGCCTGGCCGCGGCGGCTCGCGCTGCTGACCTCGCTGGACGGCCAGGGCGCTGGGGAGCTTCCGCTCGGAGACACCCTCACCGCCCTGCTGCCCGCCGCATCCGCAACCGGGCCGTTCCTACGTGCGATCCGCGCACTGCGCCATACGGCGGCCGAGGAGGCGGTCCTCGCCGTGTTGCCGCGGTCACCGGCGGCGGCGCTCGACGCTCTCGAGGCGATCGGCGGGCCGCGGACGGTCGCGGTCCTGAGGCAGGGGCTCGGCCTGGCCGCGCCAGAGGATCCGGACCCGGACGCCACCGTCATCGCCGCCCATCTGCGCCCGGTTCGCGACCGGGCCCTCGAGCTGCTGTGGCAGCTGACCGACGACCCCGAGCAGCGGCACGCCCTGCTCGTACGACTCGATCCACACGATCTGCCCGGCCGGATCGCCTCCGATCTAGGCGGCCCGAACGAGAGCGAGCTGGCCGTGCTCAGCTCCCATCTCGAGCCGGGTAAGCCGGCAGAGGCACTGTGCAGGCTGGCGGCCAACGGCGGCGCCCGCACAGTGCCGGTGATCGAGGACCTGCTGATGCGGATCGTGGCCGACCTCGCGGCGACGTGGTCGCCGGGCTCACCCGGCCCACGGGCCGACGTCGCCGTCGGACGCTCTGGCCACCACGCCTTCGGTGAGCCGGTGGTCCCAGCGGAGGTGGTGGCCGCCATCCACGCTCTTGGCGGTCGCCTTCACGGCCGTGGGAAGATCCGGCCGGTCAGCCTGCTCGACACCACGAACACCCAGGACGCCGGCCACGCCCTCGTGGCGGGCATGGCACTGGACCTGCTGGACCGGCCCAGACTCTCCGATGGAGAGCAGGCCATCCTTCTCGAACTGCTACTCCGTGCCCCGTACCCGGGGACCCGGCCCCGGGTACACCGGCTGCTGCGCCACCACGACAGGCACGTGCGCAAGCACACGATCGCACTGCTCACCCGCGACGGCGCTGAAGCGCTCTCGGCCAGCTTGATCTCGTTGACCGCGGCAGGTGATGTACATACCGTCCGCCAGGCACTCCTCGCCCTCGGGCACGTACGGGCCCGCTGGGCAGCCCCGGCGATCGCAGCGTGTCTCGATCACCCCAACATGAACGTCAAGAAGGCAGCCGCCGCTGCTCTCGTCCGCGCGGGCACGCCCACGGCGGTGCCAAGGATGCTGTTCTGGCTCGGCCACCACGACAACCCAGGCCTGCGCGACACGCTCGTGGAGGGGCTGCGTGCCATCCTGGGCGACGCCTTCGCTGCCACCCTGCTCGCCGCAGCCGAACAGAACCAGACGGGCCGGGCTCGCGACCTGCTGCTCACAGGACTCCGCGGAGCCCTGTCGGCGCGTGCCGTCGGCATCCTGTCGGACCAGGAATCCCCTGCGGCGCCGGCCCTCCTCACTCTGGTCGCGGCGGGCCGAGTCGGCCTCGGCTCCGGAACGATCGAAGAACTGACCGTGCACCTCGCGGCGCATGGCATCACCCTGCACACTCGGCAGCGCTCGACCGCGGGCCCGGACGCCGAGGTCGACCTGCTGGTGACGGAGGGCTGGAACCTCGAGATCGCGGTGCGTGTCGTCGAACGGAAGGAGCGGCTCCGCCCGGACCAGGTCACGCTGCTGCGGCCCATGCTGGCCGACTGGCTGCACCTGGCCGACATCCGGCCGGACCTGCGCGAATCCGTACTGCGGTTCACCATGTGCCTGTGCCCCGGCCCGTGGTCGGACGCGGAGATCGGGATCTTCGGCCACTCGGCACAGATCCTGCTCGCCGGCCTCACCGACGCCGCCGGCGAGCACCGCGATCACCTCATCGCCGTCCTCGAGGCGATCGCGCCCGCGCTGCCGGCCGCCGAGGCGCTCGGTGCCGTCATCGCTCTCCGCGCCCTGCCTCCCATGCCCGCCGGGCGACGATCGCCGCTGTCCCTGCTGCGCCGCTGCGGCGCCGTGCTGACCCGGGACGACATCGAGCAGGCGCTGGCCTCGGCCCGCCTCGGGCCGAGCCCCTGGCATGCCGAGAACCAGGTGCTACGTGAGGCCTTCACGGTTCTGGAGTCTCCGCCGCCCGCTGAGGACGCCCCCTGGCGGGCCGCGCTCGCCGAGGCCGTACGTACACCGGACGCGCTGGAGGAGTTCCGTGGCCGCGACCACGTCAACGTGGGGTCTCGCGAGCGCCTGCACGCACTGATCGGCGTCTTCCCCTCCGCCGGAGCCCCCGGAATCCGCGATGCCCTGCTGGACTGGATGCTGACCCTCCAGCCCATCGACGCGCCACCCTGGACCATCACCGAGAGCACCGGCCTGTCCGGGCCAATGCCCCGCACGGTGCATGACGACGACCTCGACCAGCCTCGCTCGGCGGCGCTACGAGACCGCCTGTTCGCCATGCTGGACTCGTCCGACGAGAGCAGGAGACAGACCGCCGCTCTGGCTCTTCGAGACTGGCCCGACCCGGACGTCCGGCTCGTGGTGCTCCGCGCGTTCCTGCGCGGCCGGGCCGACCCGCCGCTCACCGCCGCCTTGGGCCAGTCGCTGACCGGCATCGGCGTGGCCGAACTGCGCGCGGACCAGACGGACGACTCCGCCGACGCCGTTCACGAAAGGGCTGCTCGCCTCGCGTCCTATCTCGCCCCGGCGGACCTGGAACGGCTGGTCCCGTCTCTGCTCCTGTGGTGGGAACAGGGCCGGCCGGCCACGCGTGCGGCGGCTGAGAAAGCGCTGCGGAGGGTACCCGCCGATGCGCTGGCCGAGGTTCTGCGTGGCCGCCTCAAGGCCGCTGCCTGGGGATTCCTGGACCTGCTGTCCGGCCGGCCCCTGCTCCGTACCCCGCCGCTGGAGGAGACCCGCCGACGGCTGCGCGCCGAAGCCCGCGACGACATCGCCGAGAAGCTCACTCTTGTGGATGGACCGCTACGGCGTCCCGAGGCGGCCCGGCAGGACTCCGCCACGCTCTCGGCGCTCCGCACCCTCCCGGAACGCCCCGCGACCGCCTCCCCGCGCCTGCCACGGCGCGAGTTGCTGGACCTCGCCCGCACCGGCGAGCCCGAGCAGATCCGCAGGGCGCTCTCCCAGCTCGCCGAACTCCTCGAACGGCCGGCCGAGACCTCAGATCCCGAACTGCGAGATGTGATCGGTGAGCTGCTCCGTCACCCCAAGGCCAGGGTCCGCCTCCACGCCCACCGAATCTCCCGGAAAGTGCTGGACCGACCGACGTACCTGCGGCACACCGAGATGCTCCTGGACGACCCCCAGCCTGACGTGGTGCGTTCGGCCATCAGGACCCTCTGCCACGCATCATGGGAACCCGCGATCCCAGCCGTGGTCAGCCTCCTCACCCATCCCCATCCAGCCGTCCGCAAGGCCGCCACCGAAGGGCTCACCCGGCAGGGTCGATCCGCGATCCCCGCATTGAGATATGCCGCCGATCACGCTCGCCCAGACAGGCGGCACCACTACACGACCACCCTGGAACAGATCAACGCTGCGAACAGCGATCTGGCCGACCCTCGGTAGCGGATCACGCGGACGGCCCTCGCGGAGTGCGGCATCACCGGCTTCTCCGCGTGGAGTCCGGCCACGCTCGCCACGCATCTCGTCGAACGCCCGGCGTCCTCACCCCCGATCTGGACCGGCGAGCGTGTCGAGGTACCACGAGTGGAAGGCGGTCATATGGTGCTCGGCGGGCACCAGCACCCCGCCGGCGGCATAGGCGCGCGACTCCATGGCCGGCTGGCACAGCTCGCAGGCCTCGAAGTCCTGGAGATTGACCCGGTCGAACAGCTCCACCGAGCGTGACATGTCCGCGTCCGAGCGGGTCACCTCGGGGGAGTAGAGCCAGTCGCACTCAACGATCGTGCGGGTGGCGGAGACCGGGAACATCCGGTGGAAGATGACGTGGTCGGGCACCAGGTTCACGAAGACCTGAGGTTTGAGCGTCATCGCGAAGTAGCGGCGGTCCTGCTCGTCGGCGAGGTCGGGAAGCCGGTCGAAGCCGGCGCCGCCGTCGACCGTGAAGCCCTCGATGTCCTTGCCGAACTCGGCGCCGTGGCCGACGTAGCTCTGCGCGGCGAGCCCGCGGGAGAACTCCGGGAGCACCCGCACGAGCTCCGGGTGGATCGTCGCGCAGTGGTAGCACTCGAGGAAATTCTCGATGATCAGCTTCCAGTTGGCCTTGACGTCGTAGCTGATGCGCTTGCCCACGCTGAGATCGGCGACCCGGTAGCCGTCCAGCGGGGACAGGTCGCCCAGCCGTTCGACGACGTCGGCGATCACGGTGTCCTCGAACGAGGGGGGCCGGTCGGCGAGGCACACCCACACATACCCCAGCCATTCCCGCACATGGGCGCTCGCCAGCCCGAGCGGTCCGCGATCGACGTCGTTCATCCGGGCGAAGTGCGGCGCGCCCACGAGCGCGCCGTCGAGGTCGTAGGCCCACGCGTGGTAGGCGCACTTGAAGGTGTTGCGCACCTCTCCCGACTCCTCGGTGCACAGCCGTGCCCCGCGGTGCCGGCAGACGTTGAGGAACGCGCGCGGGTCCCCGGCCTTGTTACGGGAGACGATGACGCTCTCCCTGCCGATCTGGACGGTGCGGAAACGTCCGGGCCGGTCGAGCTCGGAGGCGCGCACGGCGCAGAACCACATCGCCTCGAAGATGTGCTCCTGCTCCGCGGCGAACACGCCGGGATCGTAGTAGGAGCGCCCCGGGAGAGTGGGAAGGAGCGCCTGGGAGAGGGTTTCGGCTACCACGTACCCACCTACGGCTCGATGTTGCGCAATGCGAATTATATGTCGTATTGAGCAACAATGAGCCTGCTGTGTCAAGCCTTCGGCGGCTCAACGAGGAGTGGGGGTCACGCAGTGTTCCGTATGACGCACCGCGTTCCGTAATGTGATGCCTGCTGATAGTTTTTGCGGTAATCATCCCCACGGTACTTTCCATGGCAGGTGCGCATGACTTCGACCTCCACCCCGCCGCAGTACGACTTCGTCATCGTCGGCGGGGGGTCGGCGGGCAGCGCTCTGGCCAACCGGCTCAGCGCCGATCCCTCCTGCCGGGTGCTGGTCCTCGAGGCCGGGCGGCCGGACTATCCGTGGGACGTTTTCATCCACATGCCCGCGGCGCTGCCGTTCCCGATCGGCAGCAGGTTCTACGACTGGAAGTACGAGTCGGAACCCGAACCGCACATGCGCGACCGGCGGATCTACCACGCCCGGGGCAAGGTGCTCGGCGGGTCGAGCAGCATCAACGGGATGATCTTCCAGCGCGGGAATCCGCTGGACTATGAGCGCTGGGCCGTCGATCCGGGAATGAAGACCTGGGATTACGCCCACTGCCTGCCGTACTTCAAACGGATGGAGAACTGCCTCGCCGACACCGAGCCGGACTCCGAGGCCGGCGCGGGCCAGGGACTGCGCGGTCACGACGGCCCGCTGGTGCTCGAGCGGGGCCCGGCCACCAACCCGCTGTTCGAAGCCTTCTTCCAGGCGGCCGAGCAGGCGGGCTACCCGCGTACCGACGACGTCAACGGGTACCGGCAGGAGGGCTTCGCGCCCTTCGACCGGAACGTCCGCCGCGGCCGCCGGCTGAGCGCCGCCCGTGCGTACCTGCATCCGGTGATGGGACGCGCCAACCTGACGGTGGCCACCCGGGCGTTCGCCACCCGGGTGCTCTTCGAGGGGAAGCGGGCCGTCGGCGTGGAGTTCACCCGCGGCCGGAGCCGGACGCCGCTGCGGGTGCGGGCGGGCCAGGTGATCCTGTGCGGTGGCGCCATCAACTCCCCGCAGCTGCTCCAGCTCTCCGGGGTGGGCCACGCCGCCGAACTGGCGGCGCTCGGCGTGGAGGTCGTGCATGACCTGCCGGGCGTCGGTGAGAACCTCCAGGACCATCTCGAGGTGTACGTCCAGCACGCCTGCAAGCAGCCGGTCTCGATGGCGCCGGCGCTGGCGATGTGGCGGCGGCCGTTCATCGGGGCGAGGTGGCTGTTCCTGCGGTCCGGGCCGGGGGCGACGAACCATTTCGAGGGCGGCGGCTTCGCCCGCAGCAACGACGACGTGGCCTACCCCAACCTGATGTTCCACTTCCTGCCCATCGCCATCCGCTATGACGGCTCCGCTCCGGCCGGGGGGCACGGCTACCAGGTGCACGTCGGGCCGATGTACTCCGACGCCCGAGGCTCGGTGAAGATCAAGTCCACCGACCCGCGGACGCATCCCGCCCTGCGGTTCAACTATCTGTCGACCGAGCAGGACCGCCGTGAGTGGGTCGAGGCGATCCGGGTCGCCCGGAACATCCTCAACCAGCCCGCGATGGCTGACTACAACGGGGGCGAGCTGTCACCGGGTCCCGGGGTGGAGAGCGACGAGCAGATCCTCGACTGGGTCGCCCGGGACGGTGAGACCGCGCTGCACCCCTCGTGTACCTGCAAGATGGGCATCGACGACATGGCGGTCGTGGACCCCCTCACCATGAAGGTGCACGGGCTGGAGGGACTGAGCGTGGTCGACGCCTCGGTCATGCCGTACGTCACCAACGGCAACATCTACGCACCGGTGATGATGGTCGCCGAGAAGGCGGCCGACCTGATCCTCGGCAACACCCCGCCGCCGCCGGCCGAGGTGGAGTTCTACCGCCACGCCGCCTCCCCGTGATCGCTGGTGCTTAATGCCGAAATCACTTCTTTATACGCAACTCACGCTCTTGTCTTGCGGTGATTCGTCAAGAGTGGGTGATCGTCGACGGCGCCGTGGGTTGATCGCGCAGTGCGATACTGTTCCTCTATGAGCAACACGTCGCAGCGGAGTGGTGATGCGACCACGGTTCAGTCGGTCGATCGCGCCGTCACGGTGCTGGAGATCCTCGCTCGCGAGGGCGAGGCCGGGGTCACCGAGATCGCCGCGGAGCTCGGCGTGCACAAGTCGACGGCCTTCCGGCTGGTGGCCGCACTGGAGAACCGCGACCTCGTCGCGCAGGACACCCAGCGTGGCAAGTACCGGCTCGGTGTGGGCATCCTGCGGCTCGCGGGCGCGACCACCGTGCGGCTGGATCTGGTCCAGGAGAGCCGGCCCGTGTGCCATGACCTCGCCAAGGAGGTCGGTGAGACGGTCAACGTGACCGTTCTGGCCGGCCCCGAGGTGCTCTATCTCGACCAGGTCGCGGGGCCGTCGGCCCTGCAGCTGAGCAACTGGGTGGGGCAGCGCCTGCCGTTGCACGCCACCTCCAATGGCAAGGTGCAGTTGGCCTTCCTGGGCGAGGACGACCGCAGGGAACTGCTCACCGCACCGTTGGAGCGCTTCACCGAGGACACCATCACCGACCTCGACGAACTGGAGCGTGAGCTGCAGCGGGTGCGCGAGCGCGGTTACGCGACGGCGGTGGGCGAGATGGAGTTCGGGCTGACCGCGATCGCCGCCCCGGTCCGCAATGTCGAGGGCACGGTGCGGGGTTCGATCAGCGTTTCGGGGCCGAGTTTCCGGTTGCCCGACAGTCGCGTGCCGGAGGTGGCGCGCGCGGTGTGCGCCGCCGCCGACGAGGTTTCCCGCAGGCTCGGCTGGATGGGACGCATGTCCGCCTGAGCATGATCATGCACGGGCTCGCGGGCCTCGTGCCATTGACTCATGCCATGCCGTGACAAAAGGTGACATGAGCACCAATCGCTAACGTTTCGCCTGGTGTCCAGCTTTGTTTCACTTTCGTTGCGACGGGTCCATCTGCCACCGACTTTGATACTGTCTCGCATAGCAAAACGTGTTGCGTCACGAGCAACGGCCGATCTCACGCCACCACGGGGAGTGTGCGCTCGAGGTTGATCCCGGGAGGTGAGATGCCAGAGCTACGCATCGGTGGTTCGTGGAGTTCGGCCGGCGATGGCGGGCGCCGCGACATCCACTGTCCGGCCGACGGTGCCCTGGTGGCGACTGTGGACGAGGCCACGGCCGGCGACGCGGTGGCGGCCGTGGAGGCGGCCCGCGCCGCGTTCGACGACGGTCCGTGGCCGCGGACCCCGGCCCGGCAGCGCGGCGAACTGCTGCTGCGGGTGGCCGAGGCCATCCAGCGCGACAAGGCCGTCATCGCCCGCGCCGAGTCCCTCGACACCGGCAAACGGCTGGTGGAGAGCGAATACGACGTCGACGACGTGGTCTCGGTGTTCCGGTACTACGGCGGGCTGGCCGGTTCGGACGCCGGACGGGTGATCGACACCGGCCGCGAGGACGCGATCAGCAGGGTCGTCTACGAGCCCGTCGGGGTCTGTGCCCTCATCACGCCGTGGAACTATCCCTTGCTGCAGACGTCCTGGAAGGTCGCTCCGGCGCTCGCGGCGGGAAACACCTTCGTGCTCAAGCCGAGTGAACTCACCCCGTCGACGGCGATCCTCCTCATGAGGATCCTGGAGGAGGCGGGCCTGCCGGCGGGCGCCGCCAACCTGGTCCTCGGCGCGGGCGCCACCGCCGGTGCCCCGCTCGTCGAGCATCCCGCCGTCGATCTGGTGTCGTTCACCGGGGGCATGGCCACCGGACAGTGGATCATGGCCGCGGCCGCGCCGACCGTGAAGAAGGTCGCGCTGGAGCTCGGCGGCAAGAACCCCAACATCGTCTTCGCCGACGCGGACGTCGAGACCGCGCTGGACATGGCGCTCACCGCGGTGTTCCTGCATTCCGGTCAGGTGTGCTCGGCGGGCGCCCGGCTGATCGTCCAGGACGGGCTGCACGACGAGTTCGTGGCCGAGCTCGCCGCCCGGGCGGGGCGCATCAGGCTCGGCGGCCCGTTCGATCCCAAGGCCGAGACGGGCCCGCTCATCTCCGCCGCCCACCGGGCCAAGGTGGAGGCCTACGTCGCGGTCGGCCTGGCAGAGGGCGCGGTGCTGCGGGCCGGCGGCCACCGTCCCGACGACCCGGCCCTGCAGACCGGCTTCTACTACCCGCCGACGATCCTCGGCGAGTGTCACGGTGGCATGCGCGTCGTCCAGGAGGAGTCCTTCGGCCCGGTGCTCACCGTGGAACGGTTCGCCACCGAGGACGACGCGGTACGGATCGCCAACGACACGGTCTACGGTCTGGCCGGCGCGGTGTGGACCCAGGACGCGGGCCTCGGCCAGCGGGTCGCGCGACGGCTCCGGCACGGCACGATCTGGATCAACGACTATCACCCGTACGTCGCGCAGGCCGAATGGGGCGGCTTCAAGCGGTCGGGTGTCGGGCGTGAGCTCGGCCCCACCGGACTGGCCGAGTACCAGGAGACCAAGCACATCTGGCAGAACGTGCGGCCGCGGCCCCAGCGCTGGTTCGGCGGCTGACCTCAACCGAAGACAGGCCGGCAAGGTCCCCGGAAGGAAGTCCCATGGCAGCCTCGTCAACCCTCCCCTCCGATCCCGGCGTGCCCGGCCCCGCCGAGTCGCCGCCCACCGCGGCCGAGCAGCCGCCCGGCGAAGTGATGATCTCGGTTCGGGGGCTGTGGAAGATCTTCGGCTCGCGTGAGCACCGCATCATCGGCACGCCCGAGGCCGCCCTGTCGCGGGCCGATCTGAGAGCCAGGACCGGCTGCACCACGGCGGTCCGTGACGTGAGCTTCGACGTGCGGCCCGGAGAGGTCTTCGTCGTCATGGGCCTGTCGGGAAGCGGCAAGTCGACCCTGGTGCGATGTCTGGCCCGGCTGATCGATCCCACGGCCGGCGAGGTCCACATCGACGGTGAGGACATGGGCACGGCCTCGGCCAAGCGGCTCAGGGAGATCCGCCGTCACAAGATCTCC
>JAOPYO010000218.1 GCA_025964575.1 Actinomycetes bacterium | reverse complement strand
AGCGGCGTAGCCCAGACCGCCGGCCGCAGCCAGGTCGGCAGCTGCTCGACCGGGAAGAAGGTGCCGGAAAACATGTACAGCGGCAGGATCACGAACCGGAACATCACGTTGAGCTGGGAGGGCCGGGTCACGGTCACCGCCCAGGCCGCAGCCGGGGTGGCGAACGCGACCGCGACCAGCAGCGCGATCGGCACGAGCAGCGGCGCCCGGGACATGCTGACGGCGCCGAAGAGCATGCTCACGCCCGTGAACAGGATGGCGTTCTGGGCCGCCCGGACGGTCCAGTACATCAGGTGTCCATAGAGGATGTCCGCCGGTGCGAGCGGTGTTGACGCGGCGGCACGGTAGTTGCCGCGAGTGCGTACGCCCTGCATGACCGGGCCGGACGCCTCCAGGAACGTGGTCTGCATGACCGAGGCGATCAGCATGCCCGGCAGGATGAACTGCAGGTACGGATGTCCGTGCAGGGACTCGCTGCCGTTGCGATTGATCAGCTTGCCCAGCCCGAGCCCCAGGGCGGTCAGGAAGAGCAGCGGGTTCGCCACGCTGATCACGATCGACCCCCGCCAGGTGCGGCGGTAGCGCAGCAGCCAGTAGCCGAGCTCGCGGAACGCGGGCGCCGAGAACGCCCTGGCCGGTGTGTGCATTTCTCCTCGTCCAGGCGGTCGGGTGGGGCGAATCAGTCGATGAGCGAGCGGCCGGTCAGGGTGAGGAAGACATCCTCCAGGCTGGACCGCCGGACCAGCGCGGTCAGCGGCCGTACGCCCCGCGCGTGCGCCGCGGTCAGCGTCTCCTCGCCGTTGTGGGTGTAGAGCATCAACCGGTCCGGCAGTTCCTCCATGCGTTCCACGAGGCCGCGGCACTTGTCGGTCATGATCTGCCGCTCGTCCGGGGCGAAACGCAGCTCGAGCACCTCACGGCTGGTGTAGCGGGTGATCAGTTCGGCGGGAGTGCCGGCGGCGACGATCTTCCCGGCGTCCATCACCACGAGCCGGTCGCACAGCTGCTCGGCCTCATCCATGTAATGGGTCGTGAGCAGCAGGGTCACGCCGTCCTGCTTGAGCTGGAACAGGCGCTCCCAGAGCAGGTGGCGGGCCTGCGGGTCGAGGCCAGTGGTGGGCTCGTCGAGCAGCACGATCTCGGGCTCGTTGATGAGCGCCCGGGCGATCGTGAGCCGGCGCCGCATGCCGCCCGAGAGTGTCGCGACCGCGTCGCCGGCCTTCTCCGAGAGGCGCGTGAACTCCAGCAACTGCGTGCTGCGCTCGCGCAGGACCTTCCACGGCAACCCGAAGTAGCGGCCGTAGATCAGCAGGTTCTCGCGTACCGTCAGCTCGCTGTCGATCGTGTCGTCCTGCGGTACGACGCCGAGCCGAGCCCGGATCTTAGCGCCGTCCGTGGCGCTGTCATGGCCGAGAATGTGCAGGCTGCCCGCCGTGACCGGGGAGACGCAGGCGATCATGCGCATGGTCGAGGACTTGCCGGCGCCGTTCGCGCCGAGGACGCCGAACGCCTCGCCGCGGCGTACCTCGAAGTCGATCCCGTCGACGGCCGTGAAACCGTCGCGGCCACCGGGCTTGCCGTAGACCTTCGTCAGGCCCTTGGCCTCGATCAGCACCGTCGACGCATCGGCAGTCATACACGTCCCCCTGATACCCGCTCCTGCACGCCCGGGACGAAGCTACTCATTATGCTCAATGTTTGCAATATCTCATTCAGAAGCTGACGTAGATATGTTCGTCTATTTCTCTGGCTAGGCAAGTTTTTGCACAGCACGCGGGCCGCAGGCCTGGGTCCCGCTGCCGTCAAGCCGGCTGAACAGACCCCACACCTCAGCGATCCGTCGCGGTCGACGGAGATGGCGGCGGCGGAGCAGCCATGTGTTGTTGCCAGCGCGACGACGGGTACAAGGCCCACCTGGTTGTGCCCTGGATGGTCAGTGCGGCGGCGGGGTGGGGCGGACGAGGCCGTGCTGGTAGGCGATGACGACGACCTCGCCCGCCTCGCCTGCGAGGTCGCCGACGACCGTCTCGACCCCTACACCGCGGCCGAGCACCTCATCAGGCGGAGTCGCGAGGAGTGACCGTGCAGGTGATCGCGGGTCCGACGGGGAGAGGTTCGTCGCGGAGGAGGGCGACGATCGTCGCGCCGAGGATGTCGGCCGTGGCGGTCCAGTCGAAGGAGACGGAGAGGTCAGTGGACATGCCCCTAGTGTAAGGAGATTCCGCTCAGATGAGAACGTCGTTCTCGCCTAGGGGGCGGCAAACCCCGACGTGCAGAAGTCCCAGACCTCGTCCGCGGTGATGGGGTGGGTGTTCTCCTCCTCGTCGGAGACGCTGCTCGACTGGGCGACGAACATGACGGTCTGCATGGTCAGCGCGGCCGCGCGGCGGGGCTTGATGCCGGAGCGGAGTCGGCCGGCGGCATCGACCTGGGTCATCAGCTCGGCGAACAGCGTGAGTAGCGGCGCGTGGGCGATCTTCACTTCGGCGGGGTGGGAGACCAGGAGTTGGGGCGCGAAGTCGGTGAACAGCGGGCGCTGCGCGGCCGGGTCGGGACGGGAGAGCTCGAACAGCAGATGGACGGCGACCTTGAGCCGCTCCAGCGGGTCCGAGTGGCCCGCCGCAGCGGCGCGGATCTGCTCGGCCGACCGGCGCATCGCGTCTTCGAACAAGGCGAGCAGCAGCTCATGTTTGCCGTCGAAGTGCTGGTAGAAGCTGCGCAGTGACTGCCGGGAACGCTCCACGACCTCCTGCACGGTGAAGTCGGTGGTGCCCTTATCCGTGATGATCACCTGGGCCGCGTCGAGGAAGCGCTCCACCCGCTGTTCGGCTCGGAGCTTCGCGGCTTTGGTGGAACGCTCGACCGCGCGCTGCTTCCAGGCCGGCTCTTCGCTCGGAGTGCTCACACGCGCATCGGTCTTCTGCTCCATATGTAGAACCTTACTGCACGGTACCGGTAGGCAACTTGCGCACTGCACGCATGGCTGCGAAACGATGACGAGACTCTTACTTTCAATATCCGAGAATGTTATTCTCACACTACTTCGTTCTCAAACGTTGGCAAGGAGTGCCGTTCGTGGCTTGGGACTTTCAGATGGCTCGGAGACCAGGATGATCTTCGAGTTCGACTCCGACCAGCGGCTGTGGCAGGAGGCCGTCCGCGAGGTCGTTACCAAGGAGTGTCCGCCCGCGCTGGTTCGAGGGGTCGTCGATCGGGGCGTCGATCCGGCCCCGCTGTGGCGGATCTACTCCAATCTCGGCTGGACCGAGCTGACCGAGCCCGCCGAGGCGGTGGAGCTGGCGATCGTGCTGGAGGAGCTGGGTCGGCCACCGACCCCACGCCGTATCTGGCGACGATGACGCAGTTCGCCCCATTTGCTCCGAAAGTCGCCCAGCCGGGTCAGTCCGGTACGGCGGTGTTCGGGGGGTGACCGCCCGCCGTGACTCGCCTGAACGTGGCCAACGCGGCGCCGGCGCCTCGCGGGTTGCGTCGACCCGGGGGCAGCAGGGACGCCAGCGCGGCCTCGGTCCGCTCGTCCCACTGGTCCTCCGGTAGCGGGGGCAGAGGCATCAGGCGCTCATCTCCCCGTTCACACCGAGGATCTGGCTGATGTGGGGCTCAGGGCCATGGTTCGCACCTTCATAGGCACTCCAATCTCATCGACGAGAATAGCATTCTCGCTTAGTGAGTACTAGATTTCCATGGCGGGGCCGCGACGTCAATGCCGGGGGGCGGAGTCCCAGCTGACGACCTTGCTCACCCCTGGGAGAGCGTCGTGCGCGGGTGCAACTGAGCGGAGGGCCACTTGCCCCGGCTTACGGCTGAGTGGATCTGGAAGGTGAGCTCACGGGCGACGACGTCGACGGCGGGCGGCGTGCGCCCCGCTCTCGGGGTGCCGAGGACGATCAAGCGCGACACCTCGGGTTCGCACAGTGGAGCAGCGCTCAGGGAACCGTTGGCGACGTCCTCGGCGATGCCTACCCCGGGCAGGATGGTCCAGCCGTGACCGCTGGCGACGAGTTGCTTCTGCACCCGCATCGAGTTGGTCTGGACGGCCACGTCCACCTCGGCCCGGGCCCGCGCCGCGGCTGCGTCGATCAAGGTGCGCAGAGCGTGGCCGGGCGCAGGCATGACGAGCGGGTGCCCCGCGACCTGCGCGAAGGGCACTGGGCGTTCGGCTCGTAGGCCGTCTGAGGGCGGCGCGACCGCCCACAGGCTCTCCCGTACCAGCGGACGCATGTTCAGCGACGGAGTGCTGGCCAGGCTGTAAAGCAAGGTCAGGTCCAGGTCGCCGTCGTTGAGCCACTGCTCCAGATGAGCGGAATAGGCGGTGAGCAGGCGCAGCTCGATTCCGGGCTGATCGCGGGCGATGGCGGACGCCAGCGGCTCCGCAAGCAGATCGCTCGCGCTTTCGAGGAGGCCGACGGTCACGATACCGGTCACCACGCCGGGAGTCGGCCGTACCTCCGCGCGGGCCCGCTCGAGCTCGTTCAGGGCACGCCGGGCACGATCGATTACGATGGCCCCCGCTTCCGTGGGCCGCATCCCCTGCCGGGTCCGTTCGAACAAGAGGACGCCGAGTTCCTGCTCCAGCGTGCGGATCTGCCGGGTGACGGCCGGTTGGACCAGGTGCAGCAGCTCCGCCGCCCGTGTGACGCTGCCCACCTCAGCCACCGTGATGAGTGCTTTGAGCTGTTTCAGGTCCAACGCTTCGTCCCCGCCATCCGCATCGAGCATGGTCCTATCAAGAATTGCTATTTCACAGGCGCTTCAATGAGTGTCCATGATGGCACTGCCCCCGAGACCTCTGGAGTCGCCGCGTGACCGAGCTTCTACTCTCCGGCATCACGGTCGTCAGCGTCGAGCAGGCGGTGGCGGCCCCGTTCGCGACCCGCCAGCTGGCCGATCTGGGCGCCCGTGTCATCAAGGTGGAACGCCCCGAAGGAGGTGACTTCGCCCGCCGCTACGACACCACCGTCCATGGTCAGTCCAGCTATTTCGTGTGGCTCAACCGCTCGAAGGAATCGGTGACCCTGGATTTGAAGTCAGCGCGCGGCCGGGACATCCTGGAGCAGCTGCTGGCCGAGGCCGATGTGTTCGTGCAGAACCTCGGCCCGGGCGCGGCCGCCCGGCTGGGACTGGATGCCACCTCCCTGGCCGAGCGGTACACCTCGCTGATCCCCTGTTCCATCTCCGGCTACGGATCCAGCGGCCCATGGGCCGACCGCAAGGCCTACGACCTGATCGTGCAGTGCCAGACCGGTCTTGTCTCCCTGACAGGAACCGGCAGGGACGCCGCCCGCGTGGGGATCTCGATCGCCGATATCGCCGCCGGCATGTACGCCCACGCGGGAATCCTCACCTCCTTGTACGCGCGCGCGACCACCGGCGTCGCCCGGGCCGTAGAGGTCTCACTGTTGGAGGCGCTGGCCGAATGGATGAGCCAGCCCGCCTACTACACCCGCTACGGCGGAACACAACCCCCGCGGATCGGCACCCAGCACGCCACCATCGCCCCCTACGGCGCCTACACCGCGGCCGACGGCAAGGACGTACTCTTCTCCGTCCAGAGCGAGCACGAGTGGGTCGCGCTGTGCGAGCAGTTCCTGGAGCGTCCGAACCTGGTGACCGACCCGCGCTTCGCCACCGGCCCCGGCCGTGTGGCGCATCGCGACGAACTCAACATGATCGTTTCTGAGCGGTTTCGCCGATCCGACAGCCGGCAGGTGATGGAGCTGCTGGACCAGGCGGGCATCGCCAACGCCGGGGTCAACGACATTGAGGGCTTCCTCGCTCATCCTGTGCTCAGCGCGCGCAACCGCTGGCGCCAGGTGCAGATCCCCGGCGGGGTGATGTCGGCGCTCCTGCCGCCCGTTGACCTGCACGGAACCAGTCCGCGCATGGACGCGGTCCCCAGCACCGGCGAGCACACCGACAAGATCCTTGCCGAGCTGGGATACGACGCAGCCGGCATCGACGCCCTTCGTGCCGACGGCGTCATCTAATGGGCTATCCAGCAAGGAGCATCGCATATGAGCACTCTCGACATCCTTCCCGAAGACGAACGGTCCATCGTGGGCACAGTGCGCGACTTCGTCGACAAGAAGGTCAAACCTGTCGTTCAGGAACTCGAGCACGCCAACACCTACCCCGAGACCTTGATCGAGCAGATGAAGGAACTCGGGATCTTCGGTCTGGCCATCCCGGAGGAGTACGGAGGCACCCCGGTCTCCACACAGTGCTATGTGCTCATCACCGAGGAACTCTCCCGCGGCTGGATGAGCCTGGCGGGCGCGATGGGCGGCCACACCGTGGTGTCGAAGCTGCTGTTGCACTTCGGCACCGAGGAGCAAAAGCGCCGCTACCTCCCGCGGATGGCCACCGGCGCGATCCGGGCGACCATGGCCCTGACCGAGCCGGAAGGAGGCTCCGACCTTCAGGCCATGCGCACCGTCGCGCGCAGGATTTCCGGCGGTTACGTCGTCAACGGATCGAAGACATGGATCAGCAACGCCAGGCGGTCCCAGCTGATCGCCCTGCTGTGCAAGACCGATCCCCACGCCCAGCCCGCGCACAAGGGAGCTTCGATCCTCCTCGTCGAACACGGCCCGGGTCTCACGGTCTCCCGCGACCTGCCCAAGCTCGGTTACAAGGGCGTCGAGAGCTGCGAACTGTCATTCGAGGACTTCCGGGCGGACGCCGACGCGGTCCTCGGCGGAGCCGAGGGCAGGGGATTCGCCCAGATGATGAAGGGACTTGAAACGGGCAGGCTGCAGGTCGCCGGGCGTGCACTCGGCGTCGGCCGGGCTGCGCTGGAGGACTCGCTCGCCTACGCCCAGGAACGCCGATCGTTCGGCGTACCCATCTGGCAGCACCAGTCGATCGGGAACTACCTGGCCGACATGGCCACGTCTCTCACGGCCGCACGCCAGCTCACTCTTTACGCCGCGCGCGAGGCCGACGCCGGCCGGCGAGTGGACATGGAAGCAGGCATGGCCAAGCTCTTCGCCTCCGAGACCGCCATGCAGATCGCGCTCAACGCGGTCCGCATTCACGGCGGCTACGGGTATTCGACCGAATTCGATGTGGAGCGGTATTTCCGCGACGCACCACTGATGATCGTCGGCGAGGGCACCAACGAGATCCAACGCAACGTGATCGTGCGCCAGCTCGTCAGCCGGGGCGGCATCGACGCCACCACCCGTTGACATGGGGCACCATCACGACCAGACAGGAATTCTTTCCTAAGGTGGGGACATGGGGTATTTGCCGAAACATCTGCGCGAATGGCACCCGGAGCCGATCCCGTCTACCGACGAACTCGCACCTGGCCCCGTCGCGGCATTGGCGGCGACGCTCGATCTGCCTGAGCCCGTGGCACTGAGAGGCGATCTTCTGCCTCCCATGTGGCACTGGCTCTATTTTCTGGATTGGCCTCGGGGCAAGGATCTGGGGGACGACGGGCATCCGCTTCATGGACATTTCCTGCCGCCCATTCCGGACCGGCGGAGGATGGTCGCCGGCGGTCGGATGACGATCCACAGTCCGTTGGTCCTCGGTCGACCGGCCGAGCGCTCAAGTAGCCTCGGCGACGTACAGATCAAGCAGGGGCGAACCGGGGAGCTGGCTTTCGTGACCGTCCGGCACGAGTTCAGCCAGGATTCGGAGCTCTGCCTGGTCGAGGAACACGACGTGGTCTACCGCTCGGGCCAGGCCACTCCGGAAGCGCACGCTCCTGACCGGCCACTGCGGGTGGAGGTCATGAGTGAGGATCAGCGGCCTCCGAAATGGCAGCTGGAGGTGCGGCCCGATTCCGCGTTGCTGTTCCGGTTCAGCGCGCTCACGGCGAACGCCCACCGCATCCACTATGACCTGGCGTACAGCCGCGACGTCGAGGGCTATGGGGAACTCGTCGTGCACGGGCCGCTTCTTGCCCTGCTCATGCTCGAGCTGCCCCGACGTCATTCCGGCGACCGGCGGATCGCCTCGCTGTCCTATCGCTTTCGCAGCCCCGTTTTTGTCGACACCCCGTTCCGGGCCCTGGCCACCGCCGAGGACGACGATCGGCTCTCGCTGCGGATAGCCACCGCCGGCAACGCACGTCATGCAACAGCGAACATCGTCTTCGCACCGTGAGCCCGCCACGCTGCGAATCCCTCAGCCTCGCAGTCGCGTCCAAGCGTCGTCGGCGCTGGCCTGTAGTGCCTGGCCCTTGGCGAACCCGTAGTACACCGAGAACTGGAGGGCGATTTCGTCCATCTCGGCCTTGGTGATATCGCCGGACTACACACCAGTGGCGGGTGGGCAGAGGCCGGCGGTCACGGGGCCGTCGAGTCCGGCTAGCCAGTGGGCCGGCCCTGCGGTCCGAAGGCGGTCAGGAACCGGTCGCGGAAGGCGCTCATCCGCCAGACCGGGGCCTGCGGACCGGGCTTCAGTCCGTCCTGCCAGCCCCACCCGGAGATCCGGTCCAGAACGGCCTTGTCGCGGGCGACGATCGTGATCGGCACGTCCCGGCTGGCCCCCGCACCGGTGATGACCGGGGCGGGCTGGTGGTCGCCGAGGAAGACGAGCACGAGATTGTCGTCGCCGTAGGTCTCCACATAGGAGATGAGGGTGTTCAGCGAGTACTCGATGGAACCTCGGTACGCAGCGCGTACCCGGGTGGGGTCGTGCCAGACGTCGCGCCAGACGGCGCGCCACGCGTCCCCCGGTGGGCCGTGGGCTGTGGCCTGGGCGTTGAAGACCGAGCCGTCACCGACGTTGTTCCAGTCGATGAGCTGGGGGGTGGGTGCCCAGGGCGAGTGGCTTGAGACGAGGGGGATCTCCGCCATCACCGGGGCGTGGTGGGGCGTTGCACGCTCGGAGCGTTGGAAGGTCGACAGGGTGTACTGGTCGGGCGGGGTGTACCAGTTGAAGGGCAGGCCGCGATACCCGATGTTCCAGCGGTCGTAGATCCGGTCGTAGCCGAAGAACGCTCCTTCCGGCCAGGCCCGGGTGTTGCCCGGCATGACGGCGACCGTCCGCCAGTTCGCGCGCCGGAAGGCGCCGTTGAGGGTCAGGCGGTGGCTCGTGACGAGGTTGTGGTAGCGCTGCTGGTTGTCGATCCACAGGCCGGAGAGCAGCGTGCCGTGGGCCAACCAGCTGCCGCCGCCCGCCGTCGGTGAGGTGAGGAAGGCGCTCCGGGAGGCGAACCCGGCCGCGCGCAGTCGGCGATTCCCGGCGTCGAGCACCGCACCGACCTGCGGCGCGAACTGCGGATCCTCGACCGCGCTGCGCCCATAGCTCTCGACAAAAGTGACCATGACGTCTTTGCCGCGCAGGCCGGTCAGCAGATCCTTGCCCGGGGTGTCTCGGAAGGCGTCGACGGCGGCCTCCGCGGCGAACGCGTTGTGATCCTCCAGGCTCGCGCGCACCTGGAGCAGATGATCGTAGGACTGGGCGGCGACCGGCACGCCCGGGACGATCTGCGCGCCGAGCGAGGCGCAGGCGAGCCAGGCGACTCCGAGTACCGCGATGGCGCGGGTCGCCGTGGCGTTGTGCCGGACCACGAGGCGGGTCAGGCGCAGGACCGACAGCGTCATGAGGATGAGCACGGCGACGGCGAGAACCGCGGCTGCGACCACGGAGCCGATCGCACCGACCCGGCCGACCGACTGCGTGAGGAACTCTACGGCGGGCGAGAAGAAGGTCCAGTCGAGCACCGGATCGAACGGCCGGTCGAGAACCGCGAAGAAGCCCATGTCGATGATCTTCAAGATGGCCAGCAGACCGAAGTACACCCCGATGAATGCCGCCACCACTCGCCTCACCCTCGCCGGCAGGACGAGAACGAGGGCGACGCCGAGGAGTCCCTCCAGCGGGATGCGCACGAATGCCCCAGCCGTGAGGCGACCGATCTCGTTCGGAGCGATGAGGGCGAACAGCACGAGCACGCAGGCCAGTGCGGTGGTCACCCGCGCTGCGACGGGGCGCTTTCCTCGGGGGTTGCCGGCGGGGTCACCTGCCACGTCCTCGTCCCGGGGGCTGCCAGCGTCGTTCCGGAGGTCGCCGGCCTCGTGACCTGGGGCGTCGTCGCTCGGTATGCGCTCCAGGCGGCCGTCCGTCGTCAGGTCGTCCTCCGCAGTCGTCCGGCCCTGAGCCGGCAGCCGACGAAAGCGCGTGAAGAACGACAATCCGAAACCCTTCCATGCGAAGCCTGGTGATGCTGGTCACTGCTGCGAATGCCGGCCAGTGCTGCGCAGACGGGTCGGCGCCGCCCACTGTGTAATACGGCCAACTGTGCGGTGGCGGTTCAGTCGTGGTGGACCGGGCTCAGTACGCTAACGGCCGCACTCCCCATGTGACAAGATCTTCCCCGGTGTCGGAACTGCGCCGCAACACACCGAGTTGTGCCGCGCTCCCTAACCTGGCACCGCGGCGCAGCACGTGATGGCCGAGTGACTATGTCGGTGGGAACTGGGATCAGGCTCATAGGTTCCCTCCTACGCATCCGGCCGGTGTGGATGTCGAGGACATCGAGCAGTCTGCCGACCTGGTGCAGGTCGTCGCCCGGACTCGGCCCTGCGAGGTGCCCTATCCAGACTGCTCACGGCAGATGGGCGGCACCACCGCCACCGTCTGGGCCAGCCGAACAGCGACCCGCCCCGGAGGGTAAATGTCGGCCTGTGCATTCACTGTGTGAGGTTGTCCGACCGTGGAAGCCGTCGGCGTGAACACCTCTGCCGGCGACGGTTCATCAGGACGAGCGGGCTACCGGCGGTCGGCTGGGTCGGCGCGTGGCGAGGCCAGGCGCCGGGAGTTGCTCGATCGTGTCACCGATGACCTCGCGGTCAACGGGCTGGTGGACTTTTCGTTTCGGCGTGCCGAGCTGGTCGCGGCCGCCCGGCGGTAGATCGTGATCGAGTGGCCGACCTCGTCGATCGGCTTGCTGCTGTTGATCAGCGCCGCTAGTCGGCCGTGGGCTTTGTCGATCCAGCTGTCGGACACGACGAGCAGCCCGTGGACCTCGGTCGGGGGCACCGTGAGCGGGTCGGAGGCGTCGATGCCATAGTAGGACGGCATGCCGCTGCCCTTGTAGACAAGCCAGATCTTCTCACCCGGGTACCGTTGCCGGAGGCGGTCAGCGAGCCGCCCCAGGTCCTGGCCCCAATCGACGTTCGAGTCGTGCAAGCGCAGGTAGGTCTTCGCCGGCCCGCCGAACGCCTCGTTGGAGTACGGCAGGTAGTACGGGTACGTCCGCAGCGAACTGACCGCGACGAACAGGAGCAGCGCCGCCGTCACGACGGGTGCCCACCGCCATCGGAAGGCGACCACGCTGGCCGCCGCGACCGCCAGGAACATCGGGACGAAGATGGCGTACCGGACGCCGAGGTCGCGGGAGCCGTTCAGAGCCGCGGCCAGCAGCACCGCTGTGGGGATGAGCACGTACGGCGCCGCGGCCCGCAGTCGGGGCACCGTCACCATCGCGACGGCACCCGCCAGCCACAGCGCGAGCATGCCGAGCGGCGTCTTCACCATCAGCGCGGCTGGCAGGTAGTACCACAGCGAGCCGAGGTACTTCCGGCCGAACAGGAAGCCGCCCCACGTCGAGTTCTCGAAGCCGAACTGGATGCGCATCCCGTCCCGGTACGGCTGCGGGAACGGCAGCCAGTCGACGACGAGCCCCCGCAGTCCGTGGGTGACCGGCACGTTCTCGGGCGTCGCCCAGCGCAACCGCGGGTCGACGGCGAGGTAGGTGGCCCACACCACGCCGACCGCGACCAGCGCCACGCCGACCGCCGCCACCACGCCGAGTGTAAGAAGCCCCGCCGTCCTGCGCGTGCCGAGATCGTGCGTCCGGCCGGCGAACCAGACCGACAGGACCACCAGCAGCAGCAGCACCGGAACCGTCGGCAGCACGCTCATCCTCGTGGCCACGGCTGCGCCGAGCGTCACCCCGGCGAGCGGAAGGTAGAGGAGCGGTCGCCGCCGCGCCCGCCACAGCAACCAGACCGACGTCAGCAGCAAGCCGGCCGCGGGTACGTCGAGCGTGGCCAACGACCCGTTCGCGATGATGTCCGGCGAGAAGGCGTACAGGGCGAGCGCCACCAACCCGCCCACGGAGCCGACAAGGTCACTGGCGAACGCGAAGACGACCAGCCCGAACAGCAGCGTCAGCACGATCATCGGCAGTCGCGCCAACAGCATCAGTCGCCACGCATCGTTGCCCGATTCGTACAGTAGATGCTGCCCGACCGACCCTTCGGAGCCGACGAAGGCGGGGTCGAGGCGCGCGTGGGCGAATGACAGCCCGGTCTCGATGATCAGCTTGCCCAGCGGCGGGTGCTCGGGGTTGTACCGCAGGCTGTGCTGCTGCAGGTAGACCACCGCCGTGCCTACGTACACGGGCTCGTCCGTGGTCGGTGTCTGCTCCACGGCCGTCGTGACCATCGCGACCGCCATCTCGGCGAGCAGCGCGACCACAACAAGTGCGAACAGGCATCGCCGGTGCCGTCGCAGAGCTTCGAATCGGCCCGGCGGCATGCCGGTGCTCGCCGGCGTGGGCCGGCGAGGCTCAGCGGGCGGCAACGTCATATCCCACCTTCCCATTGCGTACTGGCGCTGGAGTGCAAGGCGGCCGGCCGGTGGCGTCGGCCAGGGCGGCGGGCGGTGTGGTGGAGGCGCTCGCGAAGCTCCCCGAGCCCGCGAACCTAGTAGGGCATTTCGGCGTCGTACACAACCTCGTGGTTGTGCAAACTCGCGGTTGTGGATACGGTCGGGGCATGGCAGTCGTTGAAGACGATTTGAGCCTGGTGTTCTCGGCACTGGCCGATCCCACCAGGCGCGCGATCCTGGAGCGCCTGGCCCGTGGCGACGCGACTGTGAACCAGCTCGCCGAGCCGTTCGCGATGACGCAGCAGGCGGTCTCGAAGCATCTGAAGGTGCTCGAGCACGCCCGCCTCATCTCG
>JAOPYO010000214.1 GCA_025964575.1 Actinomycetes bacterium | reverse complement strand
GTACTGGAACACCGAGATGCTCAAGACCGTCGTCGACCGGTGCGTCCAACTGCACGGCGGCTACGGCTACATGATGGAGTACCCCATCGGTAAGGCCTACCAGGACGTACGGATTCAGACGATCTTCGGCGGCACGACTGAGATCATGAAGGAGATCATCGGGCGTTCGCTGGGGGTGTGAACTCTTCAGCGGATGATGACCCGGCCGGCCGGAGCCTTGCCGTCATCGTCGGTCCAGCCGGCGAATCCGTCATCGGCATGCCAGCGCTTTCCGGCGTAGCGCACTTCGGTCAGCCCGTAACCCTGCGCGTGCGACACGGCCCAGGAGGCCACCGACCAGCCCAGTGACGGGTCGTCCACCGCCACCGCGTTCTTGTCCAGGTGCAGCGGCGGGCCATACCCGGTCTGCAGCAGTTGCGCCGCCGCGGCCAGGCGTGGCTTGGTCCGGCGGTCGGGGGAGTACCAGCAGCGGACCGAGGCGGTCACCCGGCCGGTGTAACCCGCGGCCATGACCTTCGCGCTGTCCTCGTGCTGGGCGTAGAGGCTGCCGTCGGCGCTGCGCTGCACTTTCTGCGCGGCCACGTACACGGGCAGCTTCTCATAGTGCTTCACCTTGATCAGCGCGTCGAAGAACCGGGTGGTGGCGTACGCCGGGTCGCTGATCTTCTCCGCCTTGCCCCAGCCTTGCGAGGGCCGTTGCTGGAACAGGCCGATCGAATCCCGGTCGCCGCCCATCAGGTTGCGGATCTTGGACTCCTGGAACGCCGTCGCATAGGCGATCACCAGCGCCTGCTCCGGCAGATGTTTTCGCTGAGACACCGCGGCGATGGTCGCCGCGTTCTCCGCCTGCTCCAGGTCGAGCTGCACCGACCCGGCGGGCGTCCGCACCTCGCAGTTGTCGCCGTGCAGGTACGGGCGGGCGTAGGAGAGCAGCGCGTAGGCGCCGATGCCCAGAGCAAGCACGACGACCAGCGCCGCGCCGCTCCAGCGCATCCGCCTGGACATGCTTGGTCGAATACGCCGCTTGGTCGAGCCATCCCTTCGAACCACGTCATGACCGTACCGGCAGATGGCCACCGATAAGCTCCAGCCCATGACCGAAACGTTCTCCGACCCGACGCCCAGTCCGATCAGCGCAGCCATCGACGAGCTGTGGGAGCGTCGCGCCGAGCTCAGCACCGAAGATACCGAAGCACGTGCCACCATCGTGGCCGCCGTCGACCAGATCGACACTGGAGAGGCTCGGGTCGCCTTCGTCGACAAGGCCAGCAACGACGTCATCGTGGACGAGCGGGCCAAGCGAGCGATCCTGATGAGCTTCAAGGTCCTCGGGATGGTCCAGTCCCAGGTCGGTGACTTCCATCATCACGACCGTATTCCGCTCAAGACCCGGCTGGACGGCGTACGGGTCGTACCCGGGGCGATCGCCCGCTGGGGCTCCTATCTCGCCCCCGGCGTCGTGCTCATGCCGTCGTTCACCAACATCGGCGCGTACGTCGACAGCGGCACCATGGTCGACACCTGGGCCACCGTCGGCTCCTGCGCCCAGATCGGCAAGAACGTCCACCTCTCCGGTGGTGTGGGCATCGGCGGCGTGCTCGAGCCCCCGAACGCGGTGCCGGTCGTGGTCGAGGACGACGCCTTCGTCGGCTCCCGCTCGATGGTCGTCGACGGCGCCCGAGTCCGCACGGGTGCCAAGCTCGGCGCCGGATCCATCCTCACCAAGACCACCCGGGTCTTCGACGTCGAGACCGGCGATGAGCTGGCCCGGGGCGAGGCTCCGGCCTGGTCGGTGTGCGTCGGCGGTACTCGCACCAAGAAGTTCAACGGCGGTGAGTTCGGTCTGCCGTGCCTGCTCGTGCTCAAGCGTCTCGAAGAGGGCCAGCAGCACGACAAGCTCGCTCTCAACGACATCCTCCGCGAGCACGGCGTCAACGCCTGACGCCCACCCTCGCCGTGATGGCGCGTACGGGGGCGTAGCCTCTGATGCCATGCGACTTGACCTGTTCTCCGACGTCGGAGCCTTGACGGCAGCCCTGGTGGACATCGAGTCGGTGAGCGGCAACGAGAAGGCGCTCGTCGACGCGATCGAGGAGGCGTTGCGGGCGCTGCCGCATTTGACCGTGGATCGGGACGGCGACTCGCTGGTGGCTCGGACGACGCTGGGGCTGCCGGAGCGGGTGATCCTCGCCGGACACGCCGACACGGTGCCGGTTAACGGCAACCTGCCCTCTCGGATCGAGGGCGACCTTCTATGGGGCTGCGGCACCTCTGACATGAAGAGCGGGCTGGCGGTGTTGCTGCACCTCGCCGCCACCCTTCCCGCGCCCAGCCGTGATGTGACGTACGTGGTGTACGAGTGTGAGGAGGTCGAGGAGGCCCGTAACGGCCTCAAGCGGCTGGCCCGCACCAGGCCTGAGCTGATCAAGGGCGACTTCGCCGTGCTCATGGAGCCGACCTACGCGACCGTCGAGGGCGGCTGCCAGGGCACCATGCGGATCGAGGTCACGGCGCGGGGCGAGCGGGCGCACAGCGCACGCTCGTGGATGGGTTCCAACGCCATCCACAACGCAGCCGAGATCATGGAATTGCTGAAGGCCTATGAGGCGTCACGCCCGGTCGTGGACGGGCTCGAATACCACGAGGGCCTCAACGCGGTCTTCATCCGGGGCGGCATCGCCGGCAACGTCATCCCGGACGAGTGCGTGGTCACCATCAACTACCGCTTCGCGCCGGACAAGTCGGTGGCCGAGGCGGAGGCCTACCTGCGGGACCTGTTCAAGGGCTTTGAGGTGAAGCTCGTTGACTGCGCTCCCGCAGCCCGCCCCGGCCTCACCCACCCGGCCGCCGCCGCGTTCGTTGAGGCGACCACCGGGCGGCCCGCCGACCCTGGAGCGGAGACGCCCCGCGCTCCGCAGGATGTCCTCGCCACCGCGATCGAGGAGGGCACCGTCCGGGCCAAGCTCGGCTGGACCGACGTGGCCCGCTTCGCAGAGCTCGGCGTCCCCGCCGTCAACTACGCTCCCGGGGATCCGCTCTTGGCGCACAAGCAGGACGAGCACGTCGAGATCTCCCGCATCTTCGCCTGCGAGGAGCGTGTACGCGCCTGGCTCACCCGGTGAGCATCCCGTCGGCAAGGGTAGGCCTTTGTGGGACAGCCCCTCGTACCCGGAGGAGAGCGGTCCACGTGCGGCGACCTGGGAGACGGCAACCATAAGGGGAGGCGCAGGTCGGCCCCCCTTCGTTACCGTAAGGGCATGCAACCGGACGACAACACACGTATGCGCCGACAGGGTCCCGCGATGCTGCGTGGCAAGGCCATACCCCAGACCACGACCGATCAGCGGCTGCTCGATTCGCGCGGCCCGTCGGACTGGGTGCACGAGGACCCGTGGAGGGTGCTGCGGATCCAGGCGGAGTTCGTCGAGGGCTTCGGGCTGCTCGCCGAGCTCGGCCCGGCGGTCAGCCTCTTCGGCTCCGCCCGCACCAAGCCGGGCTCCGCGGAGTACGAGCTGGCCGTAGAGATCGGCGCCAAGCTGGCGGACGCGGGTTATGCCGTCGTCACCGGCGGCGGCCCCGGGATCATGGAGGCCGGCAACAAGGGCGCGGACGAGAACGGCGGGATCTCGGTTGGCCTCGGCATCGAGCTGCCCTTCGAGCAGTCGATGAACGATTACATCGACATCGGCCTGGAGTTCCGCTACTTCTTCGTCCGTAAGACGATGTTCGTGAAGTACTCCCAGGCCTTCGTGGTGCTGCCGGGAGGTTTCGGCACCCTGGACGAGCTGTTCGAGGCGATCACGCTCGTCCAGACCAAGAAGATCACGCAGTTCCCGATCGTGCTGGTCGGCACCGAGTTCTGGGGTGGCCTGCTGGACTGGATCAAGGCCACCATGCTGCCCAGCGGCAAGATCTCACCCTCGGACCCGGAGCTGCTGCAGCTCACCGACGATCCCGACGAGGTCGTACGGATCATCCGGGAGGCTCACGAGTTCCACCAGCGGAAGCTCGAGGAGGCCGCGCAGCAGGCTACCGAGGCGAACGGCACGTGAGCGCGTTGTTCATCTGTGTGTTCTGCGCCTCCAGCAGCCGGATCGATCAGAAGTACGTGGAGCTGGCCACGGAGGTCGGCGCCGAGCTGGCCCGCCGGGGCCACTCCCTGGTGACCGGCGGTGCCACCGTGTCCTCCATGGGCGCGGTGGCCGCGGCGGCACGCGCCGGCGGCGCCCGCACGATCGGCGTCATCCCCCAGTCGATGGACGATGGGGAGCTGCCCGACCACGGCAACGACGAGCTCATCATCACCGCCGACATGCGCTCCCGCAAGGCCGAGATGGACGGCCGCTCGGACGCCTTCCTGGTGCTGCCCGGCGGGCTCGGCACGCTGGAGGAGCTGTTCGAGATCTGGACCTCCCGGGTGCTCGGTATGCACGACAAGCCGCTGGTCATCCTGGACCCGTACGGTCTGTACGACCCGCTGCGGAGCCTTATGGAGCACCTGCACACCGAGGGTTTCGCCCGGCCCAAGGCGCTGGAGGCCGTCGACTGGACCTTCTCGGTGCGGGAGGCCTTCGACCTGCTGGAACGGAGCGGGGAGCACCTGCGCCCGATTCCTGAGGAGTGCGCTGAAGCCCAGCCTTGAACTGCCGCGGTTACCTTCCCATTAGGCGAGGCCGCGGCGGGACAGGGTGGGCTGGCGGGTGCCCTTGATCGAGGCGACCATGTCGAGCACTTGGCGCACCGCCGCGAGGTGCTCGGCGGGCACGCGGAACGCCTGAACCCCCAGCCAGGCGTAGACCGAGGCGGCGGCCAGGAGCGCCGCCTCTTCCCCGTCAAGGGACACCAGGACCGTGTCCCCGGTCGCCAGCAGCTCGCTCACCTTGGCCACGGGAGGTGAGATCCCCGCGTCCATGACGCCGTCCGGGATCGGCGCGCCGAGCGGCAGCACACGCAAGTCACGCAACTCCACACCCCAGATCATGGCACGATCAGAGGAGTACGTGCGGAACCGACATATGGAGCGTGATCATGGTCCTGGCCATTGCCGCGGCGGCTGTGGCCGTCCTGGCCTCGGTCGTCGTGCTCGCCCTGGGCAAGGGCGGAGAGCTCGCCGAGGCCCATCCGGACCATCCGCCCCTCCCGCTGCCCGTCGGCCGCCCGCTCATGGGCACCGACGTCGCGTTGCTGCGGCTGCCCAAGGGCCTGTGGGGCTACCACGTGGGCGTGACCGACGAGGCGCTGCGCCGGATGGCCTATGCGCTGACCGAGCGCGATGCCCGGGTCGCCTTCCTCCAACAGCAACTGGCGGAGCTCCAGAAGGCGCTCGATACCAGTGACCAGGAGACCGGCGACTCGTGGTTCGCGGCGCCCGCCGAGTACGGGCCCGCACCGGCCGAGTACGGCCCCGAGCCTTCCCCGTGGGTCGCGCCGGCGGAGTTCGGGCATGCCAGCGATGCCCCACGTCAGGCCTACGGCCCACGCTCGATGTACGACGAGGGCGACAACGGCAAGCCGTTCGAGGGGCGGCACGCACGCAGCGACACCGTGGGCCCGGAGGACCGGTGAGCACGGTCGTCGGTGCGGACGGGCTGGCCCGCTGCCCTTGGGGGCTGTCGACGCCGGACTACATCGCCTATCACGATGACGAGTGGGGCCGTCCGGTCCGTGACGATCAGGGGCTCTACGAGCGGCTCTGCCTGGAGGCCTTCCAGTCCGGCTTGTCGTGGCTGACGATCCTGCGCAAGCGCGAGGGCTTCCGCCGGGCCTTCGACGGGTTCGATCCGGTGAAGGTCGCGGCCTACGGCCCGGAGGACTTCGAGCGGCTGATGGCCGATGCCTCCATCGTCCGCAACCGGGCCAAGATCGAGGCCGCCATCGCCAACGCGGGGGCGGCACTGGCGCTGTCCGGCGGGCTGGCGGCCATGGTGTGGGCCTATGCCGACCCCGATGCCCCGGTTCCGAAGACCTCAGCCGACCTACCCGCCTCGACCCCCGGCTCCAAGGCGCTCGCCAAGGAGCTCAAGAAACGGGGTTTCCGTTTCGTCGGCCCCACGACGGCATACGCCCTGATGCAGGCCTGTGGACTGGTCGACGACCATCTCGCCGACTGCTACCGCCGTGGCGCCTACGCTCGTTGAGTCCTGCCCTCCGCCGCGCCCGGTCGGGGCACGCCCACCCCGTGATGCCGCCGCCGGACCGCGAGTCACTGGCCTTCGAAGACCGGTTGCTCCTTCGCCAGGAACGCGGCGGTGGCGGCGTGGTGGTCGGCGGTCTTCTCGCAGAGGTCCTGGAGCTCGGCCTCCCGCTCCAGGGAGCTCGCCAGGTCGTGGGTGGCCGCGTGGCCCAGGGCGGCCTTGACGGCGCCGTACGCCACTGTCGGCCCGGACGCCAACCGTACGGCCAGTGCGCGGGCCGCCGATTCCAGCTCCTCGCCCGGGACCACCTGGTTGACCAGGCCGATCTCGAGGGCCTGGGGGGCCCGGACCGGCTCGGCCAGCATCAGCAGTTCGGCCGCCTTGGCCCGGCCCACCAGCCTGGGCAGGGTCCACGACGCGCCTGAATCGGGTGCCAGACCGACGTTCGTGAACGCCATCAGGAAGGACGCCTTCTCGGCCGCGATGATCAGGTCGCAGGCGAACGCGAGCGAGGCTCCGGCCCCGGCCGCCACCCCGTTGACCGCGGCCACGACCGGCTTGGCCATCGACGCGATCGCCAGCACGATCGGGTTGTAGTGATCACGGACCGTGCCGTCCAGCCCGCGCCCGGCGGTCAGGTTGTCCCCGTGCTCCCGCAGATCCTGCCCGGCGCAGAAGGCCCGCCCGGCCCCGGTCAGCACGACGGCGCGTACGGAGGGGTCGGCGGCCGCCCGATCCACGGCCGCGCGGAGTGCGAGCTTCGTCTCGACCGTGAGCGAGTTCATGGCGTCCGGCCGGTTGAGAGTGATCGTCGCGACGTTGTCGGCCAGGTCGTACCGCACGGTCTCCGACACTGTTCCTCCTTGATCTGGGCCTGGCCGAGATCGTCCGGGCTCGGGCGAGCTCGTCCGGGCTCGGTCGGGAGTGGGCCTTGTCAGGTCCTCCTCGGTCATGGAAACCATACGGCGCGGGAAGCCGCCGGGGGCACTGGCCCTGGCCCGGCGAGCGGCCGAAAGCACACAGGACAAGCGCTTTTCGTGGACCTGAATGCTGATCGTTACCACTTCGCGCCCAGAAGGCGAGATAATGGACCACTACTAAAGGCGCGGATGCGACAGGCGGCCACGCGGCCAAAGACGTCCGAAGGCCCCAACGCGGCCCTAGGCAGGAAGGGGATTCACGCATGGCGGCGATGAAGCCGCGGACAGGCGACGGTCCGCTCGAAGTGACCAAGGAGGGGCGTGGCATTGTCATGCGCGTCCCGCTGGAAGGTGGCGGGCGGCTGGTCGTCGAACTGACGCCTGCCGAGGCCGGTGAGCTCGGCGACGCCCTCAAGAACGTCGTGCCGGGCTGACGGGTCCTGACGAAATCGGTGACGGTCCCGGCGGATACGCCGGGACCATCGCCGTGCACGTCAAGTCAGGACTGAACGCGGGCCTGTGCCAGGTCTGAAGAATTTGTATCTCCGGAAAGGAAGGGCCACGTGCCCGTCGAGACCCAGCTCCGCAGTGTCGCCGGCCTCCTGTCCCAGGTGGCCGTGGAGCAGGAGGCCGAGGTGCTGGCCGTGCCTGTCGGATCCGGTCCGGTCGCGCCCGCGGCGGAGATCGCCGGGGCACTGCCGTTCACGCTGGACGAACTGCTGGCACTGCATGAGGCCAAGGGTGAGCCCGGAGAGATCGTCGCCACTCAGGTCCGGCTGGGCGAGCAGATCAGGGAACTACTGCTGTACGGGGTGGGCGACGCGTCACCCTCGGCCATGCGCCGTGCCGGGGCCGCGCTGGCCCGCCGGGGTAAGGGCCGTACGACCATGGTCGCTGGCGTGCCCGCGGGCGACCTGGCCGCCTTCGCGGAGGGGGCCCTGCTCGCCTCGTACGAGTTCAAGATCGGCGCCCCCGCGAAGAAGCGGGCCCTCGGGACGCTCGTCATCATGACCGAGGCGGGACCGGAGGCCGCCGCGGCGGCGCTCGAGCGCGGCACCATCGTGGCCCAGGCCACCGCACTGGCCCGGGACCTGGCCAACACGCCCTCGGTCGACAAGTGCCCGGCCTGGCTGGCGGAGCGGGCGCTGAAGCTCGCCGCGGACCACGATCTGACCGCACGCGTCCGCGATGAGGGCGAGCTTCTGGCCGAGGGGTTCGGCGGCCTGATCGCGGTGGGTTCCGGTTCGTCGAGGCCGCCCCGGTTGATCGAGCTCTCGTACGACCCTGGCAACGCCACGAAACACGTCGTCCTGGTGGGCAAGGGCATCACCTTCGACACCGGCGGGCTGTCGCTGAAGCCCAACGAGGGCATGAAGGCCATGAAGACCGACATGGCCGGCGGTGGCGTGGTCATGGCGGTCATGAGCGCCCTCCGGTCCGCCGGGGTCGGCGTACGGGTCACCGGGCTGATCGCCGCCGCGGAGAACATGCCCTCGGGCTCGGCGATGCGGCCCAGCGATGTGATCGAGCACTACGGGGGCAAGACCTCAGAGGTCCTCAACACCGACGCCGAGGGCCGGTTGGTGCTGGCCGACGCGCTCGCCTACGCCGATGCGGTCCTGGAGCCCGATGTGGTGGTCGACATCGCCACCCTGACCGGCGCCGCCAAGGTCGCGCTGGGCCTCAAGCACGGGGCGCTGTTCGCCACCGACGACGCACTGGCCGAGGCCCTCACAGACGCGGGCAGGGAGAGCGGCGAACTCCTGTGGCGGATGCCGCTGGTCGATGACTACCGGCCGGCCATCGAGTCCGACGTCGCCGACGTCGCCAACATCGGGCGGCTCGGTTTCGGCGCGGGCTCCATCACGGCCGCGCTGTTCCTCCGGGAGTTCGTCGGGGACCGGCCCTGGGCCCACCTCGATGTGGCGGGCCCGGCCCGGTCGACCTCCGACGAGGCCGATATCTCCAAGGGCGCCACCGGCTTCGGCACCCGCCTCTTGCTGGAATGGCTCGCGGCACTCTGATCTCCTGGGGAGAGTCAGGGCTTGGTCGGGGCGGCGGGCCTTTGCGGGGGAGCCTTGCGCTTCTTGCGGGGCCTGGGGAGGTCTCGGCGATCAACGAAGGGAACGTCGTCGCGGTGCTCCTGGACCGCTTTTGCGATCTCCTCGACGGTCGTGTCCCAGCCGGGGCGCACGGCCACGGACCAGCGCAGCGTGGGGACGCAGGCGACGCCGGTGACCTTGATGGCCAACAGCTCCGCACCGTTCTCGGGTGGAGTCCGCCCGTCGCCCTCGGCGGCGGGCAGAAAGGCCAGGTGGTGAGGGAAGACCGTACCCCGGCCACCCGACGGGGGACCCTGGCTCCAGGCGCAGACGGCGGCCAGTTCGGACCAGGGCAGCACCCGATCGGCGCGCCGGGAGCGAGGCCACACCGCGGGCACCCGAATGCCCTGGTCGTCCAATTCCAGCACCGGTCGGCGGCCTGTGGCCTGCCCGGCGAACACCAGGGCACCGGCAGCGCACAGGGCCAGGCCGGCCACGCCGAGCAGGATGAACAGGATCCCGCCGAAGCCGGTCGGATGAGCGGATCCGCCCACGACGAACAGTACGGAGGTGACCGCTGTGATCACCGCGGTCATGATCTTACGCACGCCCGGCGCGGTGGCGCGACGCCGTACCTTCAGCGGGCCGGGCATGTCAGTCGAGCTTGAGGGCGCAGAGCAGGCCGTCACCGACCGGAAGCAGCAGGGGCATCAGCCGATCATCGTCGCGGACCATACGCCCCACCTCACGCAGCGCCACCGTGTCGGGATCGCGCTGGGTCGGGTCGGCCACCCGATCCCCCCACAGTGCGTTGTCGAAGGCCACGATGCCGCCGGGGCGCAGCACACGCACCGCCGCGGTCAGGTAGTCGGGGTACTCCTGCTTGACCGCGTCGCAGAAGATCATGTCGTAGGCCGCGTCGTTGAGCCGGGGCAGTACGTCCAGGGCGCGCCCGCTGATCATCCGGGTACGGCTCGCGGTGAAGCCCGCCTCGGTGTAGGCCTCCTTGGCCAGCCGCTGGTTCTCCGGCTCGATGTCGACGCTGGTGAGCACGCCGTCCGAGCGCATGCCGCGCAGCAGCCAGATGCCCGAGACGCCACATCCGGAGCCGAGCTCCACGACCGTACGCGCGTTGATCATGGCGGCGAGGAAGCGCAGCGTGGCGCCTCCCGCCGGGCCGATGGGCGCCGCCCCGACGTCCTCGCCACGCAGGCGGGCCTCGCGCAACGGCTCGTCCTCGGGGAGGAACTCCTCTACGTAGGCCAGTGTGGCCTGAACCGCGTCGATGGTTGCCTCCTTGAGACATACGACCATGCTCGGAAAAGACCTTATCGCTGCGTGGGAACCATCGCGTCTTCCATCACGTTGTCAAGTTGTCGGTCACAACCGCCCCAGCCCAGGCGAGACCGCCGTGTCTTCCGGACGTGCGCGCACTGCGCACGACGCGCACGAAAGGGAGTTTCGAGGCACCATGGTGGTGACAGCGCTTGCTTTTCAGGGTGTCGCGGGGATTGGTCCCCGCCGGGGGGCTGGAGGACGCACCGTGGCGGTGCACGATCGAGATCATGCGTCGGCGGCCGACTGGTCGCCTCCGTCATGGGACGAGGTCGTGCGGCAGCACTCCGCCCGCGTCTATCGGCTCGCATATCGCTTGACCGGCAACCAGCACGATGCGGAGGACCTCACTCAGGAGGTCTTCGTCCGGGTGTTCCGTTCGTTGTCGAACTACACGCCCGGCACCTTCGAGGGCTGGTTGCACCGCATCACGACCAATCTGTTCCTGGACATGGCCAGGCGCCGTCAGCGGATCCGCTTCGAGGGTCTGTCGGACGACGCCGCCGAACGGCTCCCAGGCCGGGAGCCCAGTCCGGCGCAGGCGTATGACGACAGAAATCTCGACGCCGACATTCAGGGTGCGCTGGATGCGCTGGCCCCCGAATACCGCGCAGCCGTCGTGCTGTGTGACATCGAGGGGCTTTCGTACGAGGAGATCGCGACCACGCTGGGCGTCAAGCTCGGCACCGTCCGCAGCCGCATCCATCGGGGCCGTGCGCAACTGCGCGCGGCGCTCGAGCATCGCGCCCCCCACCGGCCCACGCCCACGGAGGTTGCATGAGTCATCTCGGGGAGCGGCTCACCGCACTGGTTGATGGGGAACTGGGACATGACGAGCGCGATCGCGCGCTGGCCCACCTCGCGACCTGTGAGCAGTGCCGTGGCGAAGCCGACACGTTCCGCCGGCTGAAGAGCCGACTGCGTGCCCTTGACGAAGTGGCCGCGTCAACGGATCTGATGGGCCGCCTGCACGCCCTCGATCAGGGGCAGGGCGGCCCCACGGAACCAGGTGCGCTCTGGCCACAGGGGCCGAGGACGAGGGAACCATGGCCGCTGCCCGCCGCCGCGTGGCCTCCGATGGCGGCGGTGGGCAGCGGTCAGCGCCGTCGGCCGGGTGACAACCGTCCAGAGAGCCGCGCCACCGTGCGGGCCCAGCGGCCGCGTGTGCGCTATCTGGTCGCCGGTGCGGCGACCCTGGCCGTCTTGGGGGTCGGCGCCGCCTCCTTCGTTGCGGGGACGGACGAGCAGCGACTCCCACAGGTCGCTCCCGCCTTCGACCGGTTCGCCGTCGAACACGCCCTTACCTCGGGCGAGGTGCCCATGACCGAGCCGAGCTCAGCCAAGCCGTGAACAAGGGCCCGAACACGTGGGTGGCCGGTGGGGTCGCCGTCGCTCTGGTGTTCCTGTGGGTGCTGGCGGCCGGGGACGCCGTCGCCGCACGGGATGCGCCGCCCGATGATCCGGAGGCGATGCGGCTGCTCCGAGACGCCGCCGGAGCGGCTCGGACGACTCCTTACGAAGGCATCCAGTTCATCGCCGCCTGGACCTCCGGCGGCGCCGCGACGTCCGAGGTGAGGGTGGCGCACGCCCCCGACGACGGCACGGTCGTCCATACCGGGCAGTCCGCGGGGGATCGCGACACCTTCCAGCCCGATGCCGGCCTGGCAGGTTTCACCCCGAAGACGCTGGAACTGCTGGTGCACAACTACTCGGTCGTACGGGCGGCGGACGCCTACATCAGCGGGCGCCCGGCCCATGTGGTCGAGGCCCGGCGGGCCGACGGATCGGTCGCGGGCAGATTCTGGATCGACGGGGACACCGGGCTCATGCTGCACCGTGAGCTGGTCGACCCGTACGAACGTCCGGTGACCACCACCGGGTTCCGCGAACTTCACCTGACCGGCCGGGGCGCCCTGCGGTCGCGCGGGGCCGACCGGGGCGCATCGGTGGGGAAGATGGGAGAGCCGACCGCCGCGCGGCCCGTCGTCACCTCGTCCTGGGGGCACGAGCTCATCGCCGCCGAGCTCGGGACGCTGCGCGCCGGCGGCTGGACGGTGCCACATGGCCTGCCGGGGCGGCTGACCCTCTTCGACGCGCGGCAGTCCGACCCCGATGCGGTCGTCCATCTGGGCTACTCCGATGGGCTGTTCGCGGTGTCGGTCTTCATCCAGCGGGGTGACCTGGATGAACGCCGTTTTGCCGGGTGGCGGAAGCGGACTCTGCGCGGCCGCACGGTCTTCGAGCGGGGCAGTCTGCAGCGGTGGGCCGTATGGGGCAGCCGCGGCTATGTGTATACGGTTCTGGCGGACGCTCCGCAGAGCACCACTGATTCCGTGGTGGCCGCCCTGCCCCATGGCGGCACCGGATTTTGGGCCCGGCCCGCACGTGGGCTGACTCGGCTGGGATCATGGCTTAATCCCTTTGAGTGATGTTTGCCTCAGAGGCCGTTTACGCTCGCCACACGTTGCGGTGGGCAGGATGTGGCCGTACGACAAGAATCGTGCTCGCGAGGAGACGGGGAATGACGGAAGACAGCCGCGGGTCTGTAGATTCGCCATCGCCGCAGGAAGATCCTGTCCGCGACCGGCACGCGGATGAGGCTCCCGACAGCGTCTCTGTGGAGTCGGCCGGTGCCCCGGCGGACGAGCAGGGCTTCGCACCGCCGGACGTTCCGGCCGAGCGGCCACCGCTCATGGACAGGCTGCTGGTCTCATCCACGCCACCGGCCGAGACACCCATGGGTCCTTGGCAGGGACCGGGCGGCGGTGCGCCGGCCGGGCCAGGACCCGATCAGTGGCAGGGCGGCCCGCCGCGCCCCGGTTTCGTCCCCCATCACGACGAGGGACGCTCCGCCGCGTACAGCTGGCCGCCGCAGCAGCCGGGTCAGCCTGGCCCGCAGCAATTCGCATATCAGCAGCCGGGTAGGCCAGGCCAGCAGCCCCCACCGGCCGCGCCGCCGCTCAACGCCCCTCAGGCGCTCCCCGGACCGGGAGGCCGCCCACCGGGAGGACCACCAGGGTTCGGCGGCCCACCGCCCAACTGGGCGCCCGTGCCCGCGCCGCCGGCGCCGTCGCGGGGTGGCCCAGGGCTCGGCATCTTCGTCCTCGTGGCGCTTCTCGTCGCGCTGGTCGCGGGTGGGGTCGGCGCCGGCATCACCGCGATCGCCACGGGAAGCAACACGGCGTCGGGCACGAAGGGCACCGATCTCGGTGGCACCCCCAGCAGCAGCGGCGCGACCGTCAAAAGTCGGCCGCCGGACTCGGTGGCCGGCGTGGCGCAAAGGGTGCTGCCCAGCGTTGTGACGATCAAGGTGTCGCTCGGGAACGGCGGGGGTGGCACCGGGACCGGCTTCGTCGTTAAGGACGGCTACATCGTCACCAACAACCACGTGGTCGCGGACGCCGCGAGCGGTGCCCAGATGCAGGTGGTGTTCAACGACAAGAAGACCACCACGGCCACGATCGTCGGCCGGGATCCGTCGTCCGACGTCGCGGTCATCAAGCCCGCGACCACCAACGGGCTGCAGCCGCTGACGTTCGGGAACTCCGATGACATCGCGGTCGGCGATCCGGTCATCGCCATCGGGTCGCCGCTCGGCCTCCAGGGCTCGGTGACGACCGGCATCGTCAGCGCGCTCAACCGACCGGTGGGAACCCGCGGCGAGTCGGGCGGTGACGCCGCCGTGCTCAACGCCATTCAGACCGATGCGGCGATCAACCCGGGCAACTCCGGTGGCCCGCTGGTCGACGGCCAGGGCCGGGTGATCGGAGTCAACACCGCGATCGCCACGCTCGGTGGCAGTGGCGCCGGCACCGGCGCGGCCCAGAGCGGCAGCATCGGGGTGGGCTTCGCCATCCCGGTCAACCAGGTCAAGCGGGTCGCCGAGCAGATCATCAACAGCGGCGGTAAGACTCCGCAGCACGCGATCATCGGCATCATCATGGACTCGACCTACCAGGGTAACGGCGTACGGGTGTCGCCCGCGGCCGTCCAGGGCAAGCAGCCCGTGACCACGGGTGGTCCTGCGGACAAGGCCGGGATGAAGCCGGGGGACGTCATCACCGGGTTCGACGGCAAGCCGGTCGGCGATGCCACCGATCTGCTCGCTCTGATCCGTAGCCACGCACCCGGCGAGAAGGTGAAGATCACCTTCCAGCGGGGCGGTAAGGAGAGTTCGGTCGATCTCACGCTCGGTGCGACGAACTGAGGTGTGGCGTTCGGTGGGGCTTCCGGCATCCTGTCCGCATGGCCACCGGGAGTTCATCCAAGAGCTCCGTCCGAGTCCACTGGACTCAGGGATACGCTGATGGGGTCGGATCGTGACGATCCGGCCCCGTTGCCTCGGTGCCGGATCATGATGGTCCGACACCTACGAGCCGGATCGTGTGACCCGATGCAGGTCCCATAGGTGCCAGGGTGGAGGACAGGTGTTCGACGTCGGACTCGGTGAGGCAGCGCTTCTCGCCGTGCTCGCCCTGGTCATCTTCGGGGACAAGCTGCCCAGTGTCGCGGCTCAGGCGGGCCGTATGCTCCGGCAGTTGCGGGCCATGGCCAACAATGCGACAGCGGACCTCAAAGAGGGCCTCGGCCCTGAGTTCGCCGATTTCGACCCGGCCGATCTGAACCCGCGCCGGTTCGTCCAGAAGCATCTGTTCGACGACGACAAGGCCACCACGGCCGACGACTTCGCGTCCTCCTTCGAGGCGCCCGCCTATACCGAGCCTGCCCTGCCCTATGGTGAGCGGCCCCCGTTCGACAAGGAAGCCACCTAAGAAGCAGTGCGGCCGCTGAGCCCGTTGCCTTCATGATCATGATGATCATGAAGGGAACTGACGAAAAAAGGCCCGACCCCGTGTGATCACGGAGGCGGGCCTTCTCGTATGAGCCGGTGAGTGGCGTCAGCTCCTGGGGCGGCCGCCGCCGATGGGGGTGACGCCGAGGGACATGCCCAGCAGACCGCGTGAACGGCCGGCGAGCTTGTCGGCGATGGTCCGCAGCTCCTTGGCTGCAGCGGCGTCCGGCTCGGACAGCACCAGCGGCACGCCCTCGTCGCCGCCCTCACGCAGCCGCTTGTCGATCGGCACCTGGCCGAGCAGCGACACCCGGGCGCCCAGCGTCTTGGTCAGCGCGTCGGCCACCCTCTGGCCACCGCCCGAGCCGAAGATCTCGTTGCGCTCCCCACAGTGGTCGCAGAGCAGATACGACATGTTCTCGATCACGCCGACGACCTGCTGGTGGGTCTGCGCGGCGATCGCGCCGGCCCGTTCGGCGACCTCGGCGGCCGCCTGCTGCGGGGTGGTCACCACCAGGATCTCCGCCGACGGCAGCAGCTGCGCCACCGAGATGGCGATGTCGCCGGTGCCCGGGGGCAGGTCCATCAGCAGGATGTCCAGGTCGCCCCAGTAGACGTCGGCAAGGAACTGCTGTAGTGCCCGGTGCAGCATCGGCCCGCGCCATACGACCGGCTGATTGCCGGCCGTGAACATGCCGACCGAGATCACCTTCACGTCGTGGGACGACGGCGGCATGATCATGTCCTCGACCTTGGTCGGGGAGCCCTGCACACCCAGCATGCGCGGAATCGAGTGGCCGTAGATGTCGGCGTCGACCACGCCGACCTTCAATCCGGTGGCGGCCAGAGCCGCGGCCAGGTTGACGGTGACCGAGGACTTGCCGACCCCGCCCTTGCCGCTCGCCACGGCGTAGACCTTGGTGAGCGAGCCGGCCTTGGCGAACGGGATCTCCTTGACCGCCTCGCCGCCGCGCAGCTTCGTCTGTAGCCCCTTGCGCTGCTCCTCGTTCATCACATCCAGGTCGACCTTGACGGAGGTGACCCCGTCCAGCGCCGACACGGACGCGGTGACGTCTTTGGTGATCTTGTCTTTCATCGGGCAGCCGGCGACGGTCAGATAGATGCCGACCTGCACCGTGCCGTTCGGCGCGATGTCGACACTCTTGACCATGTCGAGGTCGGTGATGGGGCGGCGAATCTCGGGATCAATGACCGTCGCGAGCGCCGCGGTCACCTGCTCGATCGTCAGTGGGGAGGCCATAGATGCCATGGTACGAACTCTTGGCCGGGCTCGGCGAATTCTGTATGTCCTTTACCGACCAGTGCCGACCGGATGAGGCCGGGAAGATGACCCGGACGTGATCGCGCAGGATCGTCGAGCAATCTACGATCAGGACGTGACAATGTTGTCTGAGCTTAAAGCAGGTGACCGGATTTCACCGGAGGAGTTGTCCGTCTGGCGGGCTCTCCTGCGGGTCCAGGTCCAGGTCTCCCGGCAGCTCCAGAATGATCTGGTCGCAGCGCATGATCTCGCGCTCGGGTCGTACGACGTGCTGCTGCACCTCGCCGGGTCCGAGGACGGTCGGCTGCGCATGAACGACCTCGCCGACCGTGTGCTGCTGTCGCGCAGCGGGCTGACCCGGCTGGTCGACCGGTTGCAGCGGGAGGGGCTCGTCGATCGGGAGTCCTGCTCGAGCGACGCTCGCGGGCTGTTCGCCGTGCTCACCCCGGCCGGCCGCGAGCGCCTGCTGACGGCCACCCCCACCCATCAGCAGGGGGTCCGCGAGCATGTGCTGAGCAAGCTGAACCGTGAAGAACTGCATCAGCTCGGCGCCATCCTGGACAAGCTCAGCGACGAGGACGCCCACCGGGACTCCGCCGCCTGATCATCCGGCTGGTGCGTCGCCGTCCCGCTGTTGGCATTCCAGCTCTCTGAGCATCTGCTGCAGCTCCGACCGTAGGAAATCGCGGGTCGCCACCTCGCTGATGGCCAGGCGAAGGCCCGCGATCTCCCTGGTGAGGTACTCGGTGTCGGCGATGGTGCGCTCGTTGCGGGCCCTGTCCTGTTCATACTGGACCCGGTCCCGATCGCCCTGCCGGTTCTGGGCCAGCAGGATCAGCGGCGCCGCGTAGGAGGCCTGCAGCGACAGCATCAGGGTCAGGAAGATGAACGGGTACGGGTCGAACCGCAAGTCGGCGGGCGCGAGGATGTTCCACAGGAACCACACGGTGACGAACACCGTCATGTAGACGAGGAACCGGGCCGTTCCGAGGAATCGCGCGATTCGTTCGGAGACCTGGCCGAAGGCCTCCGGGTCGTAGTGCGCCCGGGGCAGCAGCGTCCGGCGGCTCTCGAGCGGCTGGTCCAGCCGGCCGTATCTGGGGTTGGCGCTCACTGCGAACCACTCCCGTCCTGGCCGGTCTTGTAGCTGCGGACGGCCTCTTCCTCCGGATCGACCGCCTCCTCGGCGTCCATGATCGTTTCCCGCCAATCCTGCGGCAGCAGGTGGTCGAGGACGTCGTCGACGGTCACGGCCCCCAGCAGCCGCCCGTTGTCGTCCACGACCGCCACCGCGACCAGGTTGTAGGTCGCCAGGTAGCTCGCCACCGCCTGCAGTGGCAGCTTGGGACGGAGCGGGTTGAGTTCGCTGTCCACCACCCCGCTGACCAGCGACGCGGGAGGTTCCCGCAGCAGCCGCTGGAAGTGCACGGTGCCGAGATAGCGGCCGGTGGGAGTCTCGGTCGGCGGCCGGCAGACGTACAGCTGGGCGGCGAGCGCCGGATTCAGATCCGGGTTGCGGATCATCGCGAGCGCCTCGGCGACGGTCGCGTCCGGCGGCACTATCAGCGGATCGGTGGTCATCAGACCGCCGGCGGTGTTGTCGGCGTAGGAGAGCAGCCGCCGCACCGGCGCGGCCTCCTCCGGATCCATCAGCGTCAGCAGTTGCTCACGCTGCTCGGATGGCAGCTCGGCCAGCAGGTCGGCCGCGTCATCGGGGCCCATCGCCTCCAGCACGTCCGCCGCCCGGTCGAAATCGAGCTTGCCAAGGATCTCCACCTGGTCGTCCTCGGGCAGTTCCTCCAGGATGTCGGCCAGCCGCTCGTCATCGAGTGCGGCCGCCACCTCGGAGCGCCGCTTCGGAGTGAGCTCGTGGATCACATTGGCCAGGTCTGCGGGTTTCAGCCGTTCGAAGGCCGCGATGAGGCTGGCCGCGCCCTGGCCTTCCTCGGTCACCGAGAAGCCCTGCAGGGCCTCCCAGTCCACCACCGTGGTCTCGCCCCGGCGGCGCCGCAGGCCACGGCCGCCGTTGCGGCGGACGGCGACCTTGGTGATGAGCCAGTCGCGGGTGCGACTCTGCTCCATCGCCACATCGACCACGGTGAGCTGCTCGCCGGTCTCGACGAGCTGGACCGTGCGGTCCAGCATCTCGCCGAGGACCAGGGTCTCGGACTCGCGGGGCTGGTAGCGGCGCATGTTGAGACGGCCGTCGAAAATGATCGCGTCCGAGTCGATCGTGGTCACCCGGGTGATGGGCACGAATACCGGCCGCCGCGGTTGTACCTCCACGAGCAGTCCCAGCACCCGGGGCGGCTTGCCTTGGACCCGGAGTGAGACGACCACGTCACGAACACGTCCCACCTGGTCGCCGGCCGGGTCGAAGACCGGGACCCCCGCGAGCCGGGCGAGGAAGACCCTGGTCGGCGTGCCGTTCATGTGTTTGAGATTACCTATGATCACCTCGTGCGCCAGGCGGGGGTGACGGGCTTAACCCAGCGTTTGCATTCGCGACGTCACATCCCGCGCCGCCATTCCGTCGTAGGGGATGAGCGGTCGTACGCGATGAGCGAGACTCCTAGGCAGGGAGGCCGGAACGATGGTGAGAATCTTCGACGTTTTCGAGGAGCACCGGAGTCTGCTCTTCGCCGTCGCATACCGGATGCTGGGCACGGTGGCCGACTCGGAGGACGTCGTGCAGGACGCGTGGCTGAAGTGGTCCGCCGTGGATCGGCCGGAGGTCGCGGAGCCGAAGGCGTACCTCATCCGGATCGCCTCCAACCTCGCACTGGACCGGCTGCGCTCCGCGCAGGTCCGGAGGGAGTCGTACGTGGGGCCCTGGCTTCCCGAACCCCTCCTCACCTCGCCGGACGTGGCGGAGGACGCCGAAATGGCAGAGTCGGTGTCGATGGCGATGCTGGTGGTGCTGGAGACCCTGACCCCGCTGGAACGTGCGGTCTTCGTGCTCCACGAGGTGTTCGGCTTCCCCTTCGGTGAGATCGCGCAGACCCTGGACCGGTCGGAGACCTCCGTACGGCAGCTCGGGCATCGGGCGCGTGAGCACGTACAGGCGCGGCGGCCCCGGTTCGAGACCGGCCGCGAGCAGCGGAGGGAGGCGACGGATCGGTTCATCGCGGCCGCGCTCGGCGGCGACCTCAATCAGCTGATGGCGGCGCTGGCGCCGGAGGTCACGCTGTGGACGGACGGCGGTGGCAAGGTCCGCGCCGCTCTGCGGACCATCTCGGGCGCTGACAAGGTGGCCCGCTGGCTGGTGGCCGTCTCCGATCAGGCGCACGCGGGGGTCGAGCCGCGTGACATGCGGTTCCGGCGTACCGACCTCAACGGGCTCCCCGGCATCGTGATCGATGGCCCGGCGGGCCCGATCACGACCATCACGACCGACATCGACGACCTCGGCCGGGTGATCGCGATCCACATGGTGGCCAACCCGGACAAGCTGCGTCCCCTCGCCGAAGGGCGCGAGCTACACCTGTGACGGGCCATCACCGAGCTCAGCGGTCGACCTTGCGCCGCTTGCCGCCGACCATGAAGGGGTTCTTCGGCGCGGTGGTGGCCGGCGTCGGTACGGGGCGTACCGTCGCGTAGTCGTCGGGCTGCCGGCCGGGGACCTCGGTGACTTCGCCGGTCGGGGTGAGCCGGACGACGTACGACTCGCGTGCCCACAGCTCGGTCTGCCCTTCATGGGTCACCGCGTTGAGGCGCTCCTTGGCGAGCAGGGGGACGATGATGTCCCATTCCTCGCTGCCCGGCTCGACCAGGCTCACCTCCGCCACCCAGGTGACCAGCCGGCCGCCCTTGTCCTTGCTGCGCACGGTGACCGGCACGGTGTCGGCCTGGGGCAGCCCGGGGAGCGGCTGCTCGCCCTCACCGCCGGTCAGGACGTAGACGGAGCCGTCGTGTGCGAGGTGCCAGGCGGCCCGGGGCTGGGGCAGCTCGGGCAGCCCGATCCACAGCATCCCCGACTTCTTGACGGCCTCCTTGATCAGTGCGGTCTCGAGCTCGCTCATACTCGGCAGCGTCTCACACCGCGGCTATGCGAGGGCAGGGAGGCGGAAGCGCACGTCGGTGAGTTCTTCCGACACCTCCCAGAGGCGCCGGGCGGTCTCGGGGTCCTTGGCGGATCCGACGGGCTGGACGACCTTGGGGTGGCCCCGGTTCTCGGCGAGGCGATCGGGGCCGATGAACTGGCCGCCTTCCGCATTCGGGTCGGTGGCCGCGTAGAGCTGGTCGAGGGCCCCCATGCTCACATGCTGAGCCATGATCGGGTTACTGATCTTCATCAGCAGATTCAGCAGCCCGGTCGGGCCGCTGCTCTGCAGGTTCGTGGCCGAGTAGCCGGGGTGGGCGAGGATACTGCGCACCTCCGAGCCGCTCGCCCGGAGCCTGCGGTCCAGTTCCAGGCCGAACAGGACGTTGGCGAACTTCGACTGCGAGTAAAACTCGGTGGGAGAGTAAGAACGCGCGCCCGTGAGGTCGTCGAAGTGGATGGACCCGCGTCTGTGCAGGCTCGAACTCACGGTCACCACACGCGGGTCCCGCCCCTTGGCCAGGGTGTCCAGCAGGAGCCCGGTGAGCGCGAAGTGCCCGAGGTGGTTGGTGCCGAACTGCAGCTCGAAGCCCTGCTTGGTCAGCGATCGCGGCGGCATCATGATCCCAGCATTGTTGATCAGTACGTCCACCTGGACGCGGTCGGCGATGACACCCTCGGCGAGGGCTCGCACCGAGTCCAGATCGGACAGGTCGAGGAGCCGCAGCTCGAGGCTCGCGCCGGGCTGCCCGGCCGTGAGCTTCGCCAGAGCGTCGTGGCCCTTGGTCTCGTTGCGGGCCGTCATGATCACGTGCGCGCCACGCAGGGCGAGCTGCCGGGTCGTCTCGTAGCCGAGGCCGCTGTTGGCCCCGGTGACGATGAAGGTCCTGCTGGTCTGGTCGGGGATCTGGTCGGCGGTCCAGCGGTTCATGCCGTCTCCTCGTGCCGTGTGGTTCAGAGAACAAGCGGTTCAGGGAAGTGGTCGGGTGTGCCGAGTGGATTCTTCTGCACAGCCTGGCAAGGATGGCACTTAGTGTCAAGGGAGGCATCAAGAGTCGTGGTCGGCACTGATGGGCGCATGCTGTTATAGTGCTCAGGTGCGGACCAGGCCCGAGATCATGGAGACGTTGAGTCTCGCCGAGCGCAAACGGCAGCTGGTGCGCGACGAGCTGGGCCATGCGGCCATGGTTCTGCTGGCCGCGCAGGGCTTCGAGGCCACCACCATCGACCAGATCGTGGACGCGGCCGGGGTGTCCCGGCGGACGTTCTTCCGCTACTTCAAGTCCAAGGAAGACGTGATCCTCGAGTTCCTCGCCGACGTGGGCGCCGACGTCTGCGCGGAGCTGGCCGCCCGCCCGCCCGTGGAGACTCCGGGAACGGCGCTGCGCGAAGCCCTGACGGTCGCGGTGGAGACCTTCACCGAGCATCCGGAGAAGTCGCGGGCGCTGGCCAGGCTCACCCTGGAGACGCCCGCGTTGCGCGCCCGATACCTGGACCGGCAGGCCGGGCTTCAGCAGGACCTCGCAGCGGTGATCGCCCGCAGGGAGGGGCTCGACCTCGACACGGACATGAGCCCGGCGGTCTCCGCGGGCATGGCGCTCACCGCCTTCGACATCGCTCTCACCCGCTGGGCCCGGCAGAGCGGTGCGGAGGACCTGCGGGCCCTCATCGATCAGGCCTTCGCCCTCGCGCACCTCACGTGAGCCGACTACCGACATAAGGCACCGCGATGGACCCAGGAAGGTTCCCCGGGCTTCGGCTGGATAGCATCCGGGCCGTACATCCTTTGCGAGATGAGAGGCCCGGCCATGCGTTCTCGTCGTTCCATCCTGGCGGTGCCAGGCAGCAACCCGCGGTTCCTGGAGAAGGCCCAGGGGCTGCCCGCCGACGAGATCTTCCTCGACCTGGAGGACGCGGTCGCTCCTTCCGCGAAAGAGGAGGCGCGCAAGAACGTCGTCGCCGCGCTCAACGAGGGCGACTGGACCGGCAAGATCCGGGCGGTCCGGGTCAACGACCTCAGCACCCAGTGGACCTACCGTGACGTCATCGACGTCGTCGAGGGTGCGGGCGCCCACCTCGACTGCCTCATTCTGCCCAAGGTGCAGCGCGCCGCCGACGTTCAGTGGCTGGACCGGCTGCTCACCCAGCTCGAGCAGGCCACGGGCCTGGCTGTCGGGGGCATCGGCATCGAGGCCCAGATCGAAGACGCCCGCGGCATGACCGCCATCGATGAGATCGCGGCCTCCTCGCCCCGGCTGGAGACGCTCGTCTTCGGTCCCGGCGACTTCATGGCCTCGCTCAACATGAAGACCCTGGTCGTCGGCGAACAGCCGCCCGGCTACACCGAGGGCGACGCCTACCACTACATCCTCATGCGCATCCTGATGGCGGCCCGCGCCCAGGATCTGCAGGCCATCGACGGCCCCTACTTCAATGTCCGCGACGTTGAGGCGTTCACCCGGGTGGCGCGGCGCTCAGCCGCCCTCGGCTTCGACGGCAAGTGGGTGCTGCATCCTTCGCAGATCGAGGCGGCCAACGAGGTCTACGCCCCGGCGCAGGACGACTACGACCACGCTGAGCTGATCCTGGACGCGTACGAGTACTACACGACGGTCGAGAAGCGCGGTGCCGCCACGCTGGGCGACGAGATGATCGACGAGGCTTCGCGGAAGATGGCACTGGTCATCGCAGCCAAGGGACGCGCCGCCGGGCTCACCCGGACCAAGGCCTTTGAACCACCCGCATAGTCTGGATCGCATCATGGACCCGTCTGAGCTCTGGGCCTCGCCCGACCCCGGCCTGCCGCAGCGACCGGATGCGCCCCAGGGGCCACCGCCCAGGCCGTACGACCCGTCTCCGTCCGAGCAGTCCCAGCCGTACGGGTCGAACGCTCCGCACCCGGCGCCGCAGTTCTACGCGCCCGAGCCCACGCCGCCAGGGATCTACGGGCAGCAGCCGCCGTACGGATACCCGCCACAGCCCTACGGTGGATATCCGCCCTACGGGCCCCCGCAACAGCCGTACGGTCCGCCGGGATACTGGCAGCCGCCGCAGAAGCAGCCGTGGGTGGTGGCGGCTCCACCGGGCACTCCGTACCACCGGCTGGCCCGGACCGCGCTGCACCGCTGGTGGAGGCCGCTGGTCGGCACGCTCTTCCTTTTCGCCGTCGGCTTCGTGGTGATCATCGCGGTCATGATCGTCGCAATGATCGTGTACGCGGTGTCGACCGGCCATGCGCCGGACGGCACCGGCGACTCGTTCTTCCACAACGCCACCGGTGATCTCGCCTTCGAGCTCCTCACGCTGGGCGTCCTCACCCCGGTCGTGTTGCTCACGGTCTGGGTCGTCCAGCGCCGGCCGGTCGGCAGCGTCGTCTCGGTGACGGGCCGGGTCCGCTGGAAGTGGCTGTTCATCTGCTGCGCGCTGGCGATCGGCTTCTGTGCGACCGAGTTCGCCACGTCCTACGTGGTCACCGCGATCTTCACCGACGAGCCGCTCACCGCACCGAAATGGGCGGGCTGGGACACCTTCCTGCTGCCCGCCGTGGTGATCGTGCTGCTGGTGCCGTTCCAGTCCACGGCCGAGGAGTTCCTGTTCCGCGGCTGGGTCGTCCAGGCGATCGCGGCCTGCACACTGGAGACCCGGAAGGGGCCGGTAGGGCGCGCGTTCAGCGTGGTGTTCCGGACGCCGTGGCCGGCCCTGATCATCAGCGCCGCGATCTTCACGTCCGGGCACGGTTACACCGGCTGGGCGATGTTCGACACGTTCCTGTTCGGCCTGCTAGCCGGCTGGCTGGCGGTGAAGACCGGCGGTCTGGAGGCCGGCATCGCGCTGCACGTGCTCAACAACCTCATGGCCTTTTTGCTGCCCGCGGCGGCGGGTGACCTGGCCGCCTCGATGAAACAGGGCGGGGCGCCCTGGTATGCGTTCCTCTCCGACGCGGTGCCGCTCGCCCTCTATGGCCTGGTGGTCGTGCTGATGGCACGCCGTCTCAAGGTGCGGACCGTCAGCGCCTAGATGATCATCTCCAGGGTCGGCGTG
>JAOPYO010000178.1 GCA_025964575.1 Actinomycetes bacterium | reverse complement strand
CGTACCTGAGCCATGGAACACTCACCTCGTTGATTGTGCTGAGCAATTTCGGACATGGACGCTGGACGTGCTTGGAAGCGCCGAAAGTTCCAACGTCTGGAAGTGCCGCTCTGTTCCCCTAAGATGGGGTTGGCGCGGCGTGAAACCCAAGAATGGGGCCTCGGAGAGGTTACACGAGGGCAGCCTCGTTGAGAAGGGTCATATCCCGGATTAGGTATGACCTGACGCTCTCGTTGCACTCGGCGCCGCACCCGTCCGGAGCCGGGACATGCTGCACGGACACCCGGTAACGGGTCCCTGAAGCCTCGATGACCACAGTGAACTCTTCGGACCCACCTGTGACGGACTCCACGGTCACCGCGTCGACCCCCAGGATTTCGGTCTGCTCCCGCACGTGGTGCTCGGCCGCCTGGGCCGGCTCGGGCAGTCCCGCACGGCCGCGTAGCCGCTTGAGGGCCACGTCGCCGCTCAGGTAGGCCTCGACGGCCTGGATCGCCTCGGCGCTGCCGAGGTTGCCGTAGTAGAGCCCGTGAGGAAGACATACCAAGTTCCCTGCGTAGCGGTCACCGCCGACGTGGGTTGTCTCCCAGACGAGGTCACCGAAACGTGCGTGCAGATCCCGGGCCAGGGGCGCCCCGGTGCGGGCACAGCAGGCGTTGCGCCGGCCGTGCGTGCAGACGAGCAGGAGCGGGTCGGTGACCGGCTCGCCGAAGCCCGGCCGCACACCCGCCGCCACCACGGCCAGGTCGAGTCCGGCCAACTCGGCGGGATCGCCGAGCTCGCGCCCCTCGACCCACACTTCGGAGCCGCACGACCAGCCGGTGTAGACCCACAGCGGCGGGGTCGCCCGCCGCCGCCCGGTCCGGCGGATCAGTTGCGGACGTACGCCCACACGCCCGGCCTCGTCGATCGCAGAGGCCACCGGTGCGGGCAGGTCCATGTGCTCGATACGTTCGGCCCATGGGCCAGAATGCTCGATGAGCAACCAACCGCGGGCCTTTGTCGTAGCGGTGGCCAGGCAGGGCAGTTCACCGGTATGACTGCCTGGGCAGTGCTCACACCGATTGGCGCGTGCCGACTCCGTCACGCCCCCCGCCTTCCCATTCGATGACCCTTTACCGTGCGTCCCTTGACCATGAGGATCGCCACGAATCGCGTAACGGCCGTGCATGGTGAAACTCACGGGGGATTAGGTGAGACTAACCTAAGTTGATGTTGCCTGGCCAGGGAAAGTGAGGCACTTCATACCCGGATTCGTGCGGATCCGGTCAGCGAGAGAGCGGGCCCGTGAGGGCCGAGCGGGCGGCGGGCAGAGCGGCCTCGCGGTCGGTCGTGACCAGGCCGATCCGGGTGCGGCGATCCAGCAGGTCGGACTCGTCGAGGGCCCCCTCATGCCGCACCGCCCAGGCCAGCTCGGCACCGGTCACCGGCAGCCCGGCGATCACCGGCTCCAGCAGTGCCGGGTCCTCCCGTCCCAGCGCGTATACACGCGGCGCCTCGGTCCCGTACCGCTCGATCAGCCTGCGCGGCGCGTCCAGCGCGGAGAGTCTGTGGCGGGAGGCGGCGCCCACCAGTGGCAGCCGCTTGGTCCGGCAGGGCCCGGCGGTCAGGCCGCGAGCGGCCACGACGGCGTCGACCGCGTCCTGGGCCATCCGCCGGTAGGTGGTGAGCTTCCCGCCGACGATGGTGAGCACCCCTTCGGAAGAGGTCAGCACCGCGTGACGCCGGGAGATATCGGCCGTACGCCCCGAGGCCGGGGACCGGCCCGGGTCGTCGAGGAGGGGACGCAGCCCGGCATAGGCACCGATCACCTCGCGGCGGTGCACGGGCACGTCCAGGGCGGAACCGAGGATGTCGAGCAGGAAGCCGATGTCGGCCTCGGGTGCCTCCGGGACATCCGGGATGGGGCCGTCGATCGGCTCGTCGGTGAGGCCCACGTAGACCCGGCCGTCCCCCTGGGGCAGCACCAGTACGAAGCGGTTGTTCTCGCCGGGGATCGGCAGATGCAGCCCGGCGGAGAGCCCGCCACCGAAGGACTCCGCCCGGAGCACGAGATGGGTGCCGCGCGAGGGGCGCAGCCGCACGCCGTCGACCAGTCCACCGGCCCAGACCCCGGCGGCGTTGACCACCGCGCGGGCTCGGATCGTGTACTCCTCGCCGGTCAGCTCATCGCGGACGAGAGCCTCCATGGGGGCGGAGGTGCGCGAAGCGCTCCCGGTGAGGGTGAGTGCCCGGCAGCGGGTGAGGACGCGGGCTCCGTGCGCGGCGGCCGTACGTGCGATCGTGGTCACCAGCCGGGCGTCGTCGCAGAGCCGGCCGTCCCATGACAGGAGTCCGCCGCGCAGGCCCTGGCCGCGCAGTGCCGGGGCGAGGCGCATCGTCTCCACCGCGGACAGCCGGCGTGGGCCGGGCAGCGTGGCACGCCCGGTGCCCGCGGACAGCCGCAGCAGGTCGCCGGCCGCGAACCCGGTCCGGGCCAGGGCACTCTGCCGCTTGGAGGTCAGCGGGGTCAGTGGCAGGACGAACGGCATCGCCCGCACCAGATGGGGGGCGGTGCGCTCCATCAGCACACCCCGCTCGACCGCGCTCTCATAGGCGACATCGAGCTGGCCGGAGGCGAGATAGCGCAGCCCGCCGTGGATCAGCTTGGAGCTCCAGCGGGAGGTGCCGAACGCCAGGTCGTGGGCGTCGATCGCGACCACCGACAGGCCACGGGAGGCGGCGTCGAGGGCCACTCCGGCGCCGGTCGCGCCCAGGCCCACGACGAGCACGTCGACGGTCGCCCCGGCTGTAAGCTCGGCGAGCTCACGGGCCCGCCGAGCCGCGTTCAGCGAGCCCGGGTCCCGGTGAGCAGGCGCGGTCATGGGCTGAGAGTCCTCTCGAGGATGTGCCGGAGCTCTCGGTCGAAGGCCTCCGCGCCGAGATCGGGATCGGCGTCGCTGGTCATGGTGTGCAGCGACAGAGCGAAGGACTGGACGACGAGGAGCAGCGTGCGGGCCTGCCGGACGGTGTGGTCCTGGCGGATCGAGCCGTCGGTGTGCCCGTTCCGCAGCGCCGTCTCGAAAATCTCGAGAAAGGCCTCCTGGCTGGCGCCGAGCCGGTCGAGCACGTACGGGAGCAGCAGCTCGGGGTCCACCTCGACGATCTTGCGGAAGAGCGGGTGCGCACGGAAGGCCCGGACGCCGGAGACCAGGCTGTCGACCAGTTGCTCGCGGACCGAGCAGGGCTCCACGGTGTTGCCCGCGACGGGACGATCCCCCGCGCTGTGCGGGATCGAGGTGGCGACGGCCACCCATTCCCGGGTCATCAGGTCGCCGACCAGGGTCCGCACGTCCGGCCAGCGCCGGTAGAGCGTCATCCGGGAGACCCCGGCGCGCCTGGCCACATCGGTCAGGGTCGTCCGGCGGACGCCGACGGCCAGCACGCAGTCACGCGCCGCGTCGAGCACGGTGTCATTGCCGATCCCTGGACGGGCCTCGGCCTGGTTGTGACGATTCGACGTCATATGTCACAGTGTAAGCCAACGTGGGCCGCTCGCAAGGTGCCCGCAGGGAAGGGGTGCTTCGGTGGAGATGTTGTGGAGCGGCTGGGGGGATCCGGCCAAGGCGACGCCGCTGCCCGAGTCGGTGGCCGGGCTGTTGCGCGACCTCCTGGGAGTCAGGCGGGCCGAACTGCCGCCGGTGGCACTCGAGGAGATCACCGTCGCCGGATCCCGGCTGACCCCGGCGGCCTATGAGGCGCTCGCCCGGGCGATGCCCACCGGGCCCACCGGGGCCGCTGGGGCCGCCGGGGCCGCTGGGGCCGCCGGGGAGGAGGGCGTGGCCGATCATCCGTACGTCCGTACGGATGACGAGAGCCGGGTCCGGCACACCAGGGGCAAGTCCACCCCCGACCTGCTGCGGATCCGAGCGGGCGAGACGGCCGACGCGCCCGACGCCGTGGTGCTGCCCGGCACCCACGACGAGGTGCTGGCCGTGCTGCGGGCCTGCGCCGAGCACGCCGTCGCCGTGGTGCCCTTCGGTGGCGGGACCTCCGTGGTCGGCGGCCTCGCACCGCAGACCACGGGTCCCTTCATCGCACTCGACCTGCGCCGCCTCGACCGGCTCGTCGCCGTCGACCCGGTGTCGCGGACGGCCACCCTGCAGCCGGGGCTGCGCGCCCCGCGTGCCGAGGCGCTGCTGGGCGAGCAGGGTTTCACGCTCGGGCACTTCCCGCAGTCCTTCGAATGGGCCACCATCGGCGGGTTCGCCGCCGCACGGTCCAGCGGGCAGGCATCGGCCGGCTACGGCCGCTTCGATGAGATGGTCGTGGGGCTGACGGTCGCCACCCCGGAGGGCACCCTCGACCTCGGCCGTGCGCCCAAGTCCGCGGCCGGACCGGACCTGCGACAGCTGGTGCTCGGTTCCGAGGGCGCCTTCGGTGTGATCACCTCGGTCACCGTCGGGGTGCACCCGGTGCCGGCCGCCAAGGTCTACGAGGGCTGGCGCTTCCCGTCCTTCGAGGTGGGCGCGGTGGCCCTGCGCAGGCTCGCCCAGGACGGCCCGCTGCCCACGGTGCTTCGGCTGTCCGACGAGGCCGAGACCATGATCGGCCTGGCCGACCCCGGCGCCATCGGTGCACTGGAGTCCGCGGGCTGCCTGTCGATCATGGGCTTCGAGGGCACCCCGGCCGAGGTGGCCGACCGCCAGGCGAAGGCCCAGGCCGTGCTGCGTCAGGCCGGGGGCGAATTCCTCGGCACGGAACCGGGGGAGAGCTGGGCGCACGGCCGGTTCAACGCCCCCTACCTGCGGGACGCGCTCCTGGACGTCGGGGCGTTCGCCGAGACGCTGGAGACGGCGACGTTCTGGGCGCGGATCCCGGCCCTGTACGAGGCGGTACGGAGCGCCCTCACCACGACCTTGGCCGAGGCAGGCACCCCTCCGCTGGTCATGTGCCATATCTCGCACGTCTACCGGACGGGGGCCTCGCTCTACTTCACCGTGGTGGCGGCGCAGGGAGACCCGGTGCTGGAGCACTGGGCGGCGGCCAAGAACGCGGCCAACGACGCGATCATCGCCGCGGGTGGCACGATCAGCCACCACCACGGCGTGGGCACCGACCACCGGGACTGGTACGCCCGGGAGATCGGCCCGCTCGGTATGGATATTCTGCGCGCCATCAAGGATCGCCTTGACCCCGCGGGGATTCTCAACCCCGGCGTGCTCGTCCCCGCGAAGTGAGTTCCGGAATGCGCCAGTTCACCGCCGTCGTCAACCCGTCCGCCGGTGCCGGGGGTGGCGCGGTCCTGATCCCACTGGCCCGGCTGCTGCGCGGGGCCGGTGCCGAGCTGGAGGTCGAGTACAGCCGCGGGCTGGCACACGCCCGGGAACTCGGCCGCCGGGCGGCCGAGCGGGGCGCCATCGTGCTCGGTGTGGGCGGCGACGGCATGGTCGGCTGTGTCGGTGGAGCGCTCGTGGGCACCGATGCGATCTTCGGCATCGTGCCCGCCGGCCGGGGCAACGACTTCGCCCGTCAACTGGGCCTGCCCACCGACCCGGCCGGGTTGGCCGAGGTGCTGTTGCACGGTGAGCCACAGCGGGTGGACGCCATCGACGTGATCTCGGGCGAGAACGGATCCGGGAGAGAGACGCGCCCTGGCCAGGTCACCGGTCTGGCCGTGCTGGGCAGCGTCTACGCCGGGGTGGACGCCGTCGCCAACCGCAACGCCAATCGGAGCCGGCTGCTACGCGGAAAGGCGTCGTACACGTTCGGTGCGGTCCGGGCCATCTCCACCTGGCGGCCGGTCGACTACCGAGTCACCGTGGACGGTGAGGTGATCGAGCGGCGCGCCTACACGGTGGTGGCCGCCAACTCGGGCTTCTACGGCTCCGGCCGGCACATCGCCCCGGACGCTCAGGTCGACGACGGGCTGCTCGATGTCGTCATCATCCGGCACGCGTCCAGGCGGCTGTTCTTCGCGGTGATGAGGGAACTCGAGGACGGCTCGCACGTGCGGCGCCGGGAGGTGGAGGTGCTGCGTGGCCGAGAGGTGCGGATCGAGGCCGACCGGGAGTTGCCGTACGGCGCGGACGGCGAGGTCGACGGAGGTCTTCCGGTGATCGCACGCGTCCTGCCGGGTGCGCTCAACGTACTGATGTGACCGGTGAGGTGCTCGACGTGTTGGTGTGACGGGCGAGACGTGGTGGTGTGACGGGCGACACGCCGTCCTATTCCATGACGTTTATAGCCCTTTGCCTGGTCATGAGGGGGTGACGGGTAGCTTCTGTGTACGCCCTGGAGAATTCGGGCGGAACGTCGGTGGCGGTCTGGGGGGTCCGTCACCGACTGAGAGAGCGGAGGGGTCGGAACGGAATGCGGAGCGCACTCGCCATGCTCTGGGGCATTGCGATCGTCACGCCGGTGGTCATGGGGGTGGCCGAACTCGGCGACGATCTGCCCGGGAGCACGGTCGCCAAGGCGACCTCGTCGATGGAGCGCACGCACGCCACCCACTCCGTAGCCGCCGTCGTGGACACGCCCGTACTGGGGTCGGACGTGTCCACGGCGGCGAGCCTCGCGGCCCCCACGGAGGCCACCGCGGTCCGTACAGCGGATCTGCGGCTGACGGTCACCGCGCCTCGGACGGCCCGTAAGGGCGATTCCTTCACCTACACCGTGCGAGTCGCCAACAACGGCACGGCGACTCCCTCGGCCGTCGTCGTCCGCATCATGCTGCCCCAGGGCACCGTCCGTACCGGCGCCCACCTGCCCAACGGAGTGGGCGGTGAGGCCGCCGGACGGTTCGGCCAGCTGGTGCTGCCGCCGATGAAGCCAGGCACGTCTTTGACGATGAGCATCACGGTCAAGGCGCAGACGGCCGGCACTCTGGTCAACAGCACGCGCATCACCCACGTGGAGGGCGCGCGCGATGTGGCGTCCCACCCCGATGTCAGGACCATCACCCGCGTTCGGTAGATCCCGCTCCGCGGTACCTCTGCAGACCGTCGGTGCACTGACCTACCGTGGGGTGATGCGGACACTGCTCAATGTCATCTGGTTGGTTCTGGCGGGATTCTGGATGGCGCTCGGCTATGTCGTCGCCGGGATCATCTGCTGCATCTTCATCATCACGATCCCCTTCGGCCTGGCGTCCTTTCGGATCGCCGCGTTCGCACTCTGGCCGTTCGGCAAGACGGTGGTCAAGAAGCCCAGTGCCGGGGCGGGATCCTGCGTGGGCAACGCCATCTGGTTGATCTTCGCCGGATGGTGGCTGGCGCTCGGTCATCTGCTCACGGGTATCGCCTTGTGCATCACGATTCTGGGTATCCCGTTCGGAATCGCCAATTTCAAGCTGATCCCGGTGTCGCTGCTCCCTCTGGGCAGGGAGATCGTCGACACCGATGACCTGGCCACCTTCGGCGTTGAGTAGCTCCTCGCCTCAAGATCCTGAGAGGCCGAATCAGGCCCCGTGTGGACAACCTCGCCTGATCAGCGCCACTATGGGCGCCATGGCAGGTGCGACTCCGCTGCCCCGGGTGGGCGAGGTCTTCTTCGATGACCGAGGTGAAGACCGGGCGCTACGGCTCAGCTGGCACCCTGACGCAGACGTCATGGTGCTGAGCATCTGGAACGGTGGCGTCTGCACAGGCACCTTCCGGCTGGCGGCCAGGGACGTCCCGGTGCTGATGGAGACGCTGTCCCAGGGCGTTCCGGTGCCGCAGCCACGCGGCCGCCGGCACGCCGCCCCCGTAGAGGGCGAGCCCGCAGAGCCACCGCCGGTCGCCTCGGAGCCGAACCCCTATACCTATCCGGAACCCGCTCCCAATCCCGCTGGGAATCCTGCTCCGGCGCCTGGGGAGGCCCCGCCGTGGCCCCCGCCGCAGCCGCAGACCTTCCCGATGACGGGGGAGTACCACGCCCCCCGGCGCCAGTCCGGCTAGGGCGTGTCCCGTGGGTCTCGTTCGTCGCGAGCGGTGATCCAGGTGGATGCGTCGCAGGGCGGAGGAGGGAGGCGGACCGGTGTTGTCCGTCGACCGACGACAACGCTGCGAGGCGCCGCCTGGGCGCCGCGCAGCAGGACATAGATCCACGGGACAGGGCTTAGGCGTCGATGACGACGGTGCCGGTCACCCGGTCCGACACGGCGCGCCGGTCGCGGTCCCACATCGGTGAGA
>JAOPYO010000138.1 GCA_025964575.1 Actinomycetes bacterium | reverse complement strand
CTGGCCGCGTCGGCCTCGCGGATCGTCGTGGTGAGCAGCTTCGCCCACCGTACGGCGAAGGTCGAGTTCGAACAGCAGCACGGAGACCGTAACCAGTACCCCTGGTCCAAGTTGGCCAACCTGATGTTCATGCAGGAGCTGCACCGCCGGCTGAGCGCGGCGGACATGCCTACCATCGCGGTGGCTGCCAATCCCGGGCTGGCCAAGACGGAGGTGATGCGGTATGCCTCCCGAGCGTTTCGCAGTGCCATTCTGCTGGCCACGGCGGTGGCAGGTCACTCGCCGCGCCAGGCGGCGCTGCCGACGCTGCGCGCCGCCACCGACCCGGCGGTAGCCGGGGGAGAGTTTTACGGGCCGTCCCTGCCGGGCGGCACGCGAGGCCGCCCGGTGCTTGTCGATTCCGGCGGCCCTCCGCGCGACAAGCAGTTGTGCCGTCGCCTGTGGGACGAGTCCGAGCGGCTCACCGGGGTCAAGTTCGACCTGTGAGCGCCGGGGCCGGGGGCGCACACCAGGGCTCTGGGCACCGCGCCGAGCCGGCAGATCACCTCCCCACTCCACCAAAGATCAGGATCTATGGCCGAAGTAGCGGGCGGCCGGCGAGGCGACGCAGGTTAGAGTCCTTCCAACAGTCACGGCGTCCGGAAGCGGGGCTGCATCCCTTCCGTGCTCCGCCCGCCTTCCCCAGCCAGGAGGACACGTGCAACGCGGCGAAGTCTGGTGGGCCGAGTTCGACGAGCCGCGGCCGGTCGTACTCCTGTCGGGAGACGAAGTGCGCGGCTGCCGGGCGATGCAGGTCGTCACGCCCGCCGGCGTCGATATCGGCGGTCTGGGCGTCGAAGTGGCAGTAGGAGCCGCGGAAGGGCTGCCCTTCGAAGGTGTGCTGCGGTTCGCGTTTCCACGTCCAGGCTTTACCCCATGCACGTGGCTGACCACCGTGACCCGGGACGACCTGATCGAGCAGGCGGGTGTCCTGTCCTCCGCGAAGCTCGGCGCAATTGACGATGCCCTCCGTCTCGGCGGACAGGAGCAGGAGTGGACCCCATCGACGGCCGCGAGGCTCACCGAGATTAGGGACGCCCTCCGTCTGGGTGGCCTCAAGTAGGCGGAGAAGGAACGGACCCCCTCAGGGGGGCATGGCCGATCTCGTCGAGACGGTCAACGGTGGCCGCACCTGCCTCCGGGCACCACTCACCAGCAAGATCACGATCTACGGCTGGAGTAAAGCCGCGAGATCCCGTCCATCCCGGTTGGCGGCAGCCGACAAGGGGGTGGTGTGCGGCACCCTGTTTCACCCAAGGCCAGGAAGGCGTCCCATGCTCAGCTTCGACAACCAGCGGTCCATCTAGGTGCGCACCGACGCCAGCGCCGTCACCCTGAGGCGTGGCTTCGCCGTGCACCGCACGTCTTCGAAATCCACAAGGTTCAGGTCGGCGACATCTGAGGCTGCGAGGTTCGTCGAGTAGCGCACGGGTTCGAACCCCCAACGGGGGTCCAGACACACCCGTGCTCGATCGGCGTCATGCCAGCGGCTGCATGATCGCCATCACTGGCCGGTTCTCCCTGGCGTGATCATCCGTATGGCGCATGGGTCATTTGGGACACATCGGCAGCACCCTGGCGGCCATGGTCGCCGCGGTGCTGCCTGGGTCGGTGGACGGGATGGGCCACTCCAGCGTCCGGGCCGCCAGAAGTCCTGCCTAGCGGCCACCTGACATCTGAAGGCCGCAGCCGACCGCCAACAGATGGCGGCAACGACAAGACGGTGCGGTTGTGGAAGATCCGCCGATCACGCCTCCAAAGCCGGTGCGGCTCCCACGTGGACGTGGCAGGCCCAGAAGCTGGGGTTGCGTGGATACGCGGAGGCGAGGTGCATCGTGGCGGTGCGAAGTGCTTCGGCGGCACCGGACACCGAGAGCCTGGCGTAGAAGCCACGGGCGATGGGGAGTGCGGCCTTCTCGTCGTCCATGGGCCAGAGCGTGCCGACCACTTCGGGGAATCCGGCGTGCTGGAAAGCGGCGGCGAGGTGCACGGCCTCGTCGGCCAGGCCGCGGCCGCTCAGCAGGGTCGCGCATGAGGAGAGGTAGGCAAGTCGGGCGTCCGGCAAATGTAGGCGCGCCACGTCCAGCAGGGTGAGGGGCTCGGTCTGGTGGTCGTGCAGGAGCAGTCGGGCGGCACCGGGGTGCTCCGGGACGAGGGCGCTGTGGCAGGCGAAATGAGCTACTTCGCACTCCGCGAGTGCTGCCAGTACGGAAGCGCGTGTGGCATCCGCGCCGATCAGCTCCAATGGAACGATCCTCTCGCGGAGCAGGTCGGCCTCGGCGCGCGCGCCTGGTAGTGGTGCGGTGCCGGGGGTGTCGGGCATGGCGACCACGAGCACTCGGGGCGGGATGGACACAGCGGCGCGGCGGTCCGTGCGCAGGGCCTGGAGGGTCGTGCTGTAGGAAGAGCACGCTCGGGCCGGCGCCTCTCCGGCCGCGTGGATGGGCAGGGAGGCGAGCGGTCCGCCTGGAACCCACCAGATTCGGAGCGGGTCGTCGGAAGTGCCGAGACGGTCGAGGACCGGTTGGGCGACGGCGGTCCAGAGCCAGGCCAGTATTGCCTGGATTTCGGCTTCGGCCCGCAGTCGTCCGCCCAGGCCGCTCGCCGGTTCCTGGAGGACGACCAGTGCTTCCCTGACGCGGTCGGTGGCGGCTTGGGCTGTGTCGGGGGTGACGTCGGTCAGGGGTAGCGTGTCGATCCGGTCTCCGGGATGCAGCAGGATCGCGTGGGTGCCGTGGATGCTGGGAGCGAGCAGGACGACAGTGCCCTCGACGCCGGGATGCAGAGAGCCCGCCTCGGACGCACTGGCGAAGGCCGCGAAGCCGTCCAGGCGACGGATCTCGTCGATCAGTTCCTGCCACTCGGTGCCCAGGCGGCGTCGGCGCTCGGCGAGGCGGCCCGCGGAATCGGCGGACATCGCCTCTCGGGCGTAGGGCTCGTCGAGTTCGTCGCGCAGGCGGGCGAAGCGTGCCGCGAGTTCGGGCGACGCACCGGACAGCTTCGCCAGGTCGTCCTTGGCCTGCATCAGCTGCGCCCACAACACCCCCCGCCCGGCCTCGAACATCTGGATGGCCGCGACGGGATCACCGGTGCGTAGCGCCGCGACGCAGGCATCCGAAACGAGGTCTGCGGTCCGGCTCAGCCGGTGCTCCTGATCGGCGCGGATGAGAGTACGCGGCGCCACCTGCGGCAGCAGGTCGATCGCCAGCCGGTAAGCCTTGACGGCTTCGGCCCATTCCTCGCATCCGGCGAGTGCGGCGCCCCACAGACGGGCCGCGGTGAGCCGCTGGAACGGGGGAGCAGCGAGATCAAGGGCGACGGAGCGGAAGAAGCGAGAGGATTCCCTCATCGTCAGCTCGTTGCCGTCCCGACGTGCGCGCTCGTAGAGGACGGTGCCGAGATCCAGGTGGAGTTCCGCCTTGTCGGTGGTGGTTCTGCGCACCTCGCGGAGCAGTTGCTCGGCCTCACGCGAGAGTTCGAACGCGGGTCTGTCGGCGGCGGATGTCACGAACAAGGTCTGGAGCAGGCGCGCCAGTTCGATCCGGCCGGACCGGCTGGGCTTCAGCGCGCGATGGATCGCTACCGCTTCACGGACTCGGGCCTGGTCCACCGGATCGCCTGCCGGAGTGGCCAGTACGGTGGCCAGCGACCAGCGGGCGCGCTCCGCATAACGGTCACCACCGGCCTCCTGAACGGCCGTGCGTGCCAGCCGCACGGCCTCGGTGAGCTCTGTGGCCGAACTGCTGCGCTGGGCGCGCACGGCCAACTGCTCGGCGAGGTCGGACCTGGCCACGGCAACGAAGGGGTGGCCGGCGGGAAGCGAGGCCAGGACGGCGCGGGAGAGCGCGACGGCGTCGTCCAGATCGCTGAGCGCACCCAGCTCCCGGTAGCGCAGGCCCAGTGCCGTGCCGAGCGCGCGGTAGCTCGCGTGCACGCGCATCCACTGGGTGGACGGAGTGGAGTCCCACGCGGCCCGCGCCGCCGCGACCGCCTCGTCGAGGTCGGCCACCGATCCTCCGGCGTAGTACCGGGAGACCAAGGCGATGCTCAGGTTGTTCAGCACGGTGGGGTGGTTCTCGTCGGACTCCGGGAGGCCTGATCCCTCTAGGAGCAGGCCGACCGCGGAGTCCAGATCGGCGTCTGGCATTCCGGCGTCGGACCGGTTCAGGGTGACCAGGCCGAGCACCGCGCGGGCGAGGTAGGCCACCGGTGATCCCTCCGGGGCGATGCGAACGGCCCGCGTGGAGACCTCATATGCCTGATCGAGGTCGTCTCGCCTGCGGGTCTCTTCGAACCGCCCCAGCAGGTAGCTGGCCAGATCGGCCAGGTGTCGCGCCTGCACCGCCGGGTCGGTGATCGCGCCCAGCGCCAGATATTCACGGAGGTAGTCGATCACGCCGTCGAGGTCGGCGGGATCGCCGTCGAGCGTATGGCGGGCCAGCAGGTTGCGAAAGTGCGCCAAGACGCAGACGGCACGACGGGGATCGGACCTTGGGCATATCTGCACGGCCTCCCGGCTCAAGGAGACCGCCCGCTCCAGGAAGTCGCGCGACTGCCGCTCCGCGAAGCGGTGCCGATAACGGTCGGCCAGCTCGACCAGAAGTACGGCCCTGCCCCCAGGGTCACCGGCCGGAACCTCGCCGAGCTCGGCCTCGATCTGGCGCGCGGTGAACTCCTCGATATTGAGATTCATCATGCGGAGCGGCTCCTGGCCCGCCACGGGGATCTCAACGACCTCACCCGGCGGGACCGACACCACACCAGGGCCGTCGTCATCAGACGACCGGGACACGTTCCAGAAATCGGCGGGCTCCGTGCCGCCCGAGAGCTTGTAGACCCCGGTGGCGGCATAGCCGATCGCGGCGCGCTTGTAGTCGAACGGCTCGAAGCGCTGAGTGTCCAGTACGTAGTCCCGCATCAGGACGGCGATTCCGGCGGGATCGGGCAGGCCCTCGTCGAGCGTCGCCCGAATCTCGTCCAGGAGCGCCTCGTCACCTTCACAGGAGTAGACCAGCAGCAGCGCCCATACAAGTTCCTCGCGGATCTCGTCCAGGTTCGGATCGTCGGGCCGGGCCTTCGCCAGGCTCAGCCTGCGGACGGCGAGGACCTCGGGCAGTAGCTCGGAGTCCCGGTTCGCCCCGGCCACCCGCTGCACCGCGTCTGCGTGGATCGCCAGGAGCGACGCGACGATCACGCCGTCCGACCGGGCGTACTCGAACGCGAGCCTGGTCAGCCCGGCGGCCAGCCGCAGCAATATCACATCTTCAAGGGATTGGTCGTCGGCAAGCTCCTCCCTGAGATGCACGGCGACGGTGACCAACTGGCTGGGGTGGCAGGGAGCCTCGGGGCGGGCGGCTTCGATGTCCGAAGGGATCTCGGCTGCGAAGATGTCGGCCACGAGCTCGGGAATTTCCTGCTGCGGCACGCGCGCGAACAGCGACAGCGCCTGGTCCAGGCTCTCGACGTCGAGGAAGTCCTCCTCGGCCAGGTACCTGGACCATACGAGCATCCCGGCCGCCCGTACCGCCGCAGGCTCGGTATCCCCGAGAGCCTCCAATTGCGCGGCGAGCTCCAGCGCCGCACGGTCCGTGACGGCGTCGGGGTCTCCCGCCTGCCACCGGTCGAGCCGGTCCTGCGCCGCGTCGAGCAACTGCCGGAGTTCCATGGAATCTTCGCTATCCGTCGCGGTCCACGGGCATTCTGATGCTATGTCAAAACCCCTTCCGATCGAGGAGGCGTTTCCGTTTGGACGAAAGGCAGCCCACCGTTCCCGGGCTCATCGCGGCTTTGTGCGTCCGCCTTGCTGAGCGCGACGGGCCGCTGACGGAGGACCGCGAAGCGCGGGCGACAGCGGACGCGATCGTGGCGGCACTGCGGGACGGAGCCGACGACCCTGTACTCGCGCCGCTCTTCGCGGAACTCGACGCGGCGCTCCAGGCGGCGGGACTGGCGTACGGGCTCGGCGCGGGCCAGTTCCGGACGGACGCGCCTGGTGGCAGGTATCAGCGGCTTCCCGGAGTGCAGGCCCGAGCGGTCCACAAGGTGCTGCGGTGTCCGGCGGAGCGAAGGTGCGCGCGGCTGGAGCGGGCCACTTGGGCGACGCGCGCGAACCCGCCGGTCTGCTCGGTGTACGGCCTGGCCCTGGAAGAGGAACGGCTGCGGCTGTGACCGGCTTCCTGTCCGAACTCGGGAAGAAGGCGGCCGAGCGGTGGCTGGCCCTGCTGGTCGTACCGGGCCTGCTGTTCCTCGGCCTGGCCTGGGCGACCTGGGTGATGCGGCGGCACGGCACGTGGTTCGATCCCGGGCCGGTCGGCACCGAGGTGCAGCACTGGGAGGGAAAGAAGTCGGGGCCGCTGTTCCTCGCGGTGGCCGGCGTGCTGATCGGCGCGGCCGGGACGGCACTGCTGGCGCAGGGGACGGGAACGGCGGTCGAACGGCTGTGGTTCGCGCAGCGGCTGGGACCCGTGGGCAGCTGGCTGACGGCACGTCGCCTCGACAGCTGGCAGGCCAAGGACGGGGACTACGAGAAAGCGCTCTTCGCACGTTACCGTGGGGGTTCCGTCGCCGACCCTGAAGTGGTACTCGCCGCCCGTAACCGCGTTTGCCTGGTGTCACCGGCCCGCCCCACCTGGATGGCCGACCGGGTGCGCGCCGTGGGAGAGCGCGTCCACCTGGCCTATGACCTTGACGTGTCCTCGCTGTGGCCGCGGCTATGGCTCACGGTCCCCGACGCGGCGCGGACCGAACTGGTGGCGGCCAGGACCGCACTGGCGAGGGACGCGAGGATCTTCGCTTGGGGGCTGTTCTACCTGGTCCCGGCGATCTGGTGGTGGCCCGCCGGGTTCATCACGGCCGTTACGTGCACCGTGGCGTGGGGGCGTGCCCGCTCCGCTACCGACGTCCTCGCCGACCTCGCTGAGTCGGCAGTCGACCTCTACGCTCCGGCGTTGGCCGGGCAGTTGGGCATCGCGGCCCCGGACGGGCTGACCGCGGAGGTCGGACTCGAGATCACCGAACGCCTGCGCAAGGACGGCTGACACGTTCGACGGGGTATAGACCGTGACCCGAGCCGCGGTCGTATGACCTTAGAGAAGTACGTCAGGGAGAAATGGCTTCCTCATCACCAGATGGAGCTGACCACCAGGGAGAAATACATATCCTGCCTGGACCGCCACATCCTGCCGGAACTCGGGCCCATTCGGATGATCGACATCCTTCCCGAGCACATCCGCGGCTGGGTCACCGGCATGGTGGCCAAGAAGGCCTCGCCCTGGGTGATCCAGTACTGCAAGTACGCGATCCTCAACGCGATCATGCAGGTCGGCGGTCCTCCGAGGCGCAAGGACTATGTGCCCAAGCCGCGGAGGGTCGCGTCGACCCATCGGGCGGCCTGGAAGCCTTTCTCCTGTTCACCTGTTCCGTGATAGGTCAGTTTCACGACGTTCCTGTTGCGCCGGAAAACCACCTGGATCAACAAGATCCCAGTTACACCTTTAAGTTGGCTCTGGCCCCATGGGTGAGATTGATGAGGTGGACGCCGGCGGTCATACTGGTTGGCCAGCGGGGCGGCGGATCAGCAGATCGTCGGCGTTGCCGCCGCGGATGAGCTCCTGGTCCTCCGGTGAGACGCCAGCGCCGGTCAGGGCGGTAGTAACGCGCTGGTCGTCGGCGTCGACCTGATAAGGGAAGTCGCTGCCGAGCAGCACCCGACGGGCACCGAGGACAGAAATCAAGTAGGCGATGTTCTGCGCGTCGAAGCCCATTGTGTCGAAGTAGACCTGCCAGCGGCCGTCGTCGGCAGCGAGGCCGCCGCGAGCGCGCCAGGTACCCGCAATGCCCAGCGCGCCGATGCCGAGCGTAGTGAACACGACCCGCAGCCCTGAAATGCTGTCGAGCAGGCCGCGGTGGATCAGGGACAGCAGCGCGACGCCGTTGGCCAAGCCCCTCCCGTAGGAGGAGCCGAGCTGACCGGCCTGCTCGATCAGAGTGGGCGTCAGACTGGTGCCGGTGGGGTGGACGAAAACCGGTATGCCGAGATGCGCGGCCTCCTGGAGGGTCGGCACCGTCCCGGGGGCGCCGAGGAAGACGTCGGCCTTGGCCGAGTCTACGACGATGCCGGACAAGCCCAGCTCGTCGATGGCGCGGCGCACCTCCGCCGCGCCGTCCTCCCCGGCGAACGCGTCGATCGTGGCGAGCCCGAGCAGGCGGTCGGCGTGTGTGCGCACGCCGTCGGCGAGATAGTCGTTCAGCTTCGAGATGTCCGCCAGGCGCGGCGGCGTGGTGTCGTAGTCGTCGAAGCGCGACGCCGCGGGAAGGCTGAGCACCCGGACGTCCACCTTGGCCTCGTCCGACACCTCGACGATGCGGTCGAAGCTCTTCACGATCTCGTTGTTGCGGAGCTGCCGACGGCGGTGCTCCTCGGGGACCCAGGAGGCTGGCGGGGGGACCTGCTGGTCCGGCTGGCGATAGTGGGCGTGGATGTCTATCGATGGCACGTACATGGTCCTTTCAGGCTGGTCTTCTCAGAAGAGACCGGTGGTCGGTGGTTCGGTGTCGGTGAGCAGGAATGCCCCCACCACCCCGGCCTTGTAGGCGCGGGGGTTGTGGTTGGCAACCGTCCGGGCGTTGCGCCAGTGCCGGTCCAGGTTGTGCTCGCGGAGCGTCGTGGAGCCGCCGCCGACGTCGAAGAGGAGTTCGGCGCTCTTCAAGGCCGATTCGACAGCAAGGAACTGAGCTTGCGCGACCTCGACGGACGCGTGGACCAGCAGCTCCGGCACCTCGTCCTCCGCCAGGGCCCGGTCGATCGCGTCGGCGGCCCGCAGCACCACCGCCTCGGCTCCGTAGGCGCGAGCGGCCATCTCGCCGACGGCATGTTGGACGTAAGGATCGTCGACCGAGCGAGTAGCCGAGCTGTGCTTGATGGGGCGGGCGCGCTCCCGCGCGTACCTGACCGCGTCGTCGAGAGCGTTCCTAGCAATCCCCGCCTCCACCGCGGCGAGGAAGAGCTGCTGGAACGCGGTCGTGTGATCGCGCCTGCCCGGGGGCGACTGCCGGTCCAGGAACTCTTCTTCCGACACGATGACGTCGGTGAGCTCGGTGGTCCCGCTCGCCGTCAGGCGTTGTCCGATGCCGTCCCAGTCGTCGATGAGGGTCAGTCCCTCCCGGTCGGTCGGCACCACGAATGAGGCCGTCTGCTCCTCGTCGTTCACCGCTGAGACGGAGACCCAGTCGGCGAAGAGGGTGCCGGTGCTGTAAAACTTGCGGCCGTTCGCGCGGTAGGCGTCACCGTCGCGGGTGACCCGCGTGCGGATAACACCGTTGGCCGCGCCAATCTCCCCGTGCGCCAGCCCAAACAGGTCACCGGCGAGCACCCTCGGATACCAGCGCCGCTGCTCGGCATCTGAGGAGGAGCGGTTCAAGCTCTCCACAAAGCCGAAGTGGGGGCGTACGGACTGGGCGATGTTGGAGTCGGCGGCGGCCAGGTCGAGGATGAACTTGATCGTCTCTTGTACCGTCGCCCCCGGCCCGCCGTGCTCCCGGGGCACCCGGAAGGTGCCCAGCTGGAGCGCCGCAAGCTCGCGCACCAGCGCGTGCGGCATCTCCCGGACCCGCTCCCGCTCGGCCGCGCCCAGCCGTACTTTCCGGAGGTACTCCGCGGCGCGCGCTTTCAGTTCCTGGACTCTCATAGCAGCGGGAGCACTCCCTCGCCGAATCGGTATGCCTCTTCAAGCAGCGGAGCGCCGGAGACGATGAAGTGCCGGATGCCGGCGTCGACGTATTCCTGGATGCGCTCGGCGACCTCCTCGTGGCTGCCGACCAGCGCGGTGCTACCGCCGCCCCCGCCGATGAGGCCGAGACCGGACCAGATGGTGGGATAGGGCCGCAGCCGTTCGGGGTCGATGACGCCCGGATTGAGTGACTGCACCCGCTGCTGCCCGATCGACTGGCGCTCGGCCAGTTCGCGCTGTCGCCGTGCGACCTGCTCGGGCGTCAGCCTGGACAGGATCCGGTCCGTCTCCGCCCAGGCGTCCTCCGAGCGGTCGCGAGAGATGACCTGGATGCGGATGCCGAACTCGACGCGGCGGCCGTACGTCTCGGCCAGCTTGGAGATGCGCTCGACATGCTCGGCCGCCATCGGAGGTGTTTCGCCATACATGAGCTGCACGTCGGCGTGTGCGGCGCCCACGTGGGCCGCCTCCTCCGACAGGCCACCGAAGAACACGGTCGGCCGCCGGGAGATCGGCTGGCGCCGGCCGCCGCCGGACACCTGGTAGTAGTCGCCGGCGAAGTCGTACCGCCGCCCGGCGAACTCGGCCTCCAGGATCTGCAGGAACTCGCTGGTGCGCTGGTAGCGCGTCTCCTTGGGAATCTCGTCGCCGTATGCCTGCTGCTCGTCCAGGTCACTGCCGGTGACGATGTTGATGTCGAGCCGGTTGTCGAACAGATACTGGAAGGTCTCGATCATCTGGGCGGTCAGTGTCGGCAGGGTGTAGCCGGTACGGAACGCTACGATGAACCGGATCGTCCGCGTGTCCTGCGCGGCCAAGGCTGCAGTGAGCCAGGTGTCCTTGGTGCCGTGGCCCGTCGCCAGCAGTAGCGACTCGAACCCGGCGGCCTCTGCCGCACGGGCTACATCCTTGATGTAGCGGGGGGTGGCCTCACGGATCCCTTTGTCGTCGGCGTAGGCGCGCTGGTCCTGGTACATAGGTAGGAACCAGTGGAAGCTGGGCCTGGTCATGCGGTGCCCCGCCGCGTGTCGCTGATCTCGGATATTTCGGTCATGTTGTTCCTCCTGTTGCGGTGCCTTACGGCGGCGCGTCGCCGGCCGACTCAAGCAGCCATGTCATGAACGGCAGCGGGTGTCGTTCAGGTGGTAGTCGCCGACCTGCCCCTTCGTCTCCCGCCGTCTGGCCCGCCCGGGAGACTGAGGGAGTGATCGCGACGGACGCGAACGCGGCGGCGACCCAGGAGACCTGGGGGGAGTCCTTCAGCCAGGGCGGGGTTGTTCCTGTGCACGGTGATTCCTTGGTTCATCATTCGTCTCAGCTGACTGCGGGAGGAAATGCGGCAAGGCGTGTCAGACTGCAGCCCACGGTTGCGTCGGTGGGGCCTGCGATAGCGGGAGTACTGGGGCAGTGATCCCTGCGAAGCCTCGTGGTAAGCGGGGAGGTGTGGCCAACTACAGGGGCCGCTGACAAGACGGACCGGATGCTCTTGACATCGCGGTGTCACTGCCGAGCCATACTACTGTATTCCTACATGAATTAGGGTAAATCACCCGCTGGACGGTAGGAGCAGGGCTGGCCATCCCCTCCTCGGTCGCCGCTGAGCCGTGGATCGGATCTCGAAATGTGGACACGGGTTGATTTCCCACATAACATGTAGGAATATTAGGTTATGCCCCTTGAGCTGCTGAAACGGCGCGCGATCGACCTCCTTCGCTTACCCAGCGACCTCTGTGCATAGTTGATCCCTCGCAGGCCATCTGTCCGAGGCCGCATAGGTCCCACAGAGCGCCCGGTTGTCGTGACTCTTCGCAGTCCCTATGCTGCGCCCGCCGTGCTGCCTGCCCGCGTGCATGTGCACTGTCTGCGAATGACTCCGAGCCAACTCACATGGCGAGGAGTCGCTACGTCTGCATCGCCCCGTTCGCTGCGCACCGTGGCAAGCGGACCTTTTTGCAGATCAGCCAGCGTCGGTGCGGAAGGTCTGCATCGACTTCAAGCTCCGGGGCCTTCCCCCGCCCATCAGCGAGATCGATAACCGAACACACTTCGACCGGCACTGGCGTATCGCCCGGACCGTCACCAACCACAACCCGCTACGGCAGGCCGCTGTGGCCAGGGCAAACCGCCCAATGGCCCATTCCCGCTCTGCGTATTTTCCACGGAGACCACATGACCTACCGCCTACTCGGCCGCACCGGCGTGTACGTCAGCCCGCTGACTCTCGGGGCGATGAACTTCGGCGCCAACGGCAACCCCGACCATACCGAGAGCACCCGCATCATCCACGCGGCGCTAGATGCCGGGATCAACGTCATCGACACGGCCGACGTGTACTCGCAGGGCGAGTCCGAGGCGATCGTCGGAAAGGCGCTCGCCGACGGCCGTCGCGGCGATGTCGTGCTCGCCACGAAGTTCCATGGCGCCATTGGCGACGAGGTCAATCACCGGGGCAACTCGCGGCGGTGGATCCACAAGGCAGTCGAGGCGAGCCTGCGCCGACTCGGCACCGATCACATCGACCTCTACCAGGTGCACCGTCCCGAGCCGGAGACCGACCTGGACGAGACCCTCGCGGCCCTCTCCGACCTGGTCCACCAGGGCAAGATCCGGTACTTCGGCACGTCGACGTTCGAGCCACACGAGATCGTCGAGGCACAGTGGACGGCCGAGCGGCGCGGCCGGGAGCGGCCCGTGACCGAACAACCGCCGTACTCGATCCTGGCACGCGGCGCCGAGCGGGCGGTGCTGCCGCTCGCCCAGAAGTACGGCTTGGGGGTGCTGCCGTGGAGCCCGCTGGCCGGCGGCTGGCTCTCCGGCCGGTATCGCAAGGGCCAGCAGAACCCCGCGCCCTCGCCACGCCTGCGTCGCCAGCCCGGACGGCACGACCCTGAGCTACCGGCGAACAAGCTCAAGCGCACTGCCGTCGAGGCGCTGACCGAGCTGGCCGACGATGCCGGGCTCTCACTGATTCACCTCTCCCTCGCCTTCGTCCTGCGCCACCCGGCTGTCAGCTCGGCGATCATCGGGCCGCGGACCCTGGACCATCTCGCCAGCCAGCTCGACGCGGCGAAGGTCACACTCACCGACGACGTTCTTGACCGGATCGACGAGATCGTGCCTCCCGGCGTCACGATCAACCCAGCCGACGCCGGATACCAGCCGCCGTCGCTGCTGAATCCCGCCTACCGCCGATCCTGAGGGGACGTCCGAATGCCCGCCATCGAAATCCTGGCTTACTACTACGAGCCGGACCAGCAGGATCCGCTGAATCGCCAGGCAATTGCTCAGGCGGATTGGCCATGACCCTTGACCAGATCGCAGCGGGCACCGTACCGAGCAGGTTCGGCCCGGTGCCCGCGCATCCGGCGCTAGATCGGCTGCGAGTCGTCCTTGACGAGACGATCGCCCCGGCGGCGACCATTACCGACGCCAGCGGCGTACCCGCCTCCCACCTGGCCGCCCTGGCTGCCACTGGCCTGTTCGGCCTAGCCATCCCACGGGCATACGGCGGGCTCGGGGCACCGCCGGAAGTGGTCACCGAGGCATGCGAACTGCTGGCCGGGGCCTGCCCGTCGACGTATCTAATCGCCTCCCAGCACATGACCCCGATCCGGTGGATCCTCGACGGCGGCGGACCGCTACTGGACCTGCTGCCGGCGCTGGCTAAGGGGGAGCTCATTGGCGGCGCAGCGTACGGACACTTGCGCAGCTGGCCCGCACGCCGGACGGTCAGCGCCCGGCGAACTCCAGGCGGCTGGCGGTTCGATGGCGTGGCACCGTGGTTCTCCGGCGCGGGCCTGGTCGACGTCGTGCTGCTGGCGGCCGTCGCCGAGACCGAGCACTCAATCGTCTTCGCGGTCGTTGACCTACCCCAGCCGAGCCGGATCGACGCGGTGCCCCTCGATCTGGCGGCGATCGGCGGCTCTCGCACCGCCACCCTCAGGGTCAACGACCTTTTCGTGCCCGACGAGCGCGTCGTGCAGGTTGTGGACCTCGACGAGTGGCGGGCGGGCGATGCCCTGGACGGGCCGGTGACCGCACCTGGCGCAGTAGGCCTGGCTCGTGCGGCCATGGAATACGCGTTGGCCCACCGCCCTGATAGTCCTGCGCTGCACGCCCTCGCCGACGAGGTTACCTTCATCCGCGCGCTCGGCGTCGGCACGTCCAGCGCCGCCGACGCGGCCGACCTTGGGCGTGACAGGTTTTACTGGCGCGCCCAGTCGATCAACCTGGCTGTCCGGGCCACGAACGCGGCGATCGTCGCCCGCGGCGGAGCAGCCTTACTGGCCGACGACCCGGCGCAAGTGTGGGCCCGCGCAGCATTGTTCCTGCAGGTACGTGGGTTGTCGGAGCCTATCCGCGCGGCCCACCTCAGTCAGTTGGCCGACCCGCATCGCCACGCCAGTGCCGAGCCGTCGCCGGCTGGTCCGTTCTCCGAGGGATCCCATATGCTCACCGAACCTCATAGCCGGGTTGAGCCGGCGGCGTCGGCCCAACACTCCGGCCCTTCGAAAGGACGCCGAGCCTGGTTCGGTCGGCTGCTGCCCTTTACGCTGCCCGTCCTGTTAGTCGTCACTTGGCAGGTCGCGGCGCAGCTGCACTGGATCGACACGGTTCTCATTCCCTCACCTCAGCAGGTGTTGCGGGCGCTCGTCGAGGCGGCTGGCGACGGCTCGCTGTGGGACAACGCACAGGCGAGTCTCCTGCGCTGGGGCAGCGGGTTTGCGCTCGGCGGCGGCCTCGGCGTCATGTTCGGCTCGCTGGTCGGTCTCTTCCGGCGCGCTGAGCAGATCCTGGACTCGACGTTTCAGATGCTGCGCACGGTCCCGCACCTGGGCCTCATGCCACTGCTGATCCTCTGGCTGGGCCTCGGTGAGTCGCCGAAGCTCGTCATGGTAGGCCTTGCGTCGTTCTTTCCGCTGTACCTGAACACTATGGCCGGCATCCGGAACGTGGATCGCAAGCTGGTGGAGGTCGGACGGGTGCACGGCCTCGGCACCGTCGAACTGCTGCGACGCGTCGTTCTACCGGCAGCGCTCCCGTCGATACTCGTTGGAGCGCGGTACGGCCTCGGCAGCGCCTGGGTCGGCCTCATCGTCGCGGAGCTGATGGGAGCGACAAGCGGACTCGGTTTCATGCTGAGCGAGGGCCAAGCTCTATCCCGAGTGGACATCGTGGTGGGCGGACTGATCATTTTCGCAATCGCGGGCAAGCTCGTCGACGCTCTCGTTCGAGCTGCCGAACGGCGCTTCCTGCACAGCCGCGACACCTATCAGGGGGTGTGACGATGGGCGTCGCGGTCAGCATGGAGAACGTGAGCCGGACGTTCAGCAGTTCCGGTGGCCCGGTGCGGGCGCTGGCGGACATAAGCCTCGATGTCGAATTGGGCAGCTTCGTCGCCCTGGTCGGACAGTCCGGCTGTGGCAAGTCCACCCTGCTGCGGGCGATCACCGGCCTCGACACCGGCTACACCGGAAGGCTCACCGTCGATGGCGAGCCAGTGACCGGCGTGGATCCCCATCGTGGCATCGCGTTCCAGGAGCCACGGCTCTTCCCGTGGCTGTCGGTCGAACAGAACATCGGTTTTGGTCTGCGGCTGCCGACCAAGGAGCGGAACCAGCGGATCGCCGAACTCATAGAGATGGTCGAGCTGACCGGCTTCGAGCGGGCCCGGCCGAGTCAGCTGTCCGGCGGGATGGCCCAGCGGGTGGCGATCGCCCGTGCTCTCGCCCCACGGCCCCGGGTACTCCTGCTCGACGAGCCGTTCGGCGCGCTGGACGCGTTCACTCGGGCCCGGTTGCAGGACGCACTACAGGGGATCTGGTTGCGCGAGGCCGTCACCACCATCCTGGTCACCCACGACATCGAGGAGGCCGTCACGCTCGCCCAGCGGGTCGTCGTGATGACCCCCCGCCCGGGCCGGATCCAGCAGGTCCTGGACATTGACCTGACCTATCCCCGGAACCGCGCTGATCCGCAGGTCGCCGAGTACCGCCGCATGCTGCTCAAGGCGTTCCATCTGGACCGTTCGGTAGCGGTCCCCACACAAAAGGAGATTCCATGAGACGACGTACCTTTTTCCAGGTCGGCATGGGGGTCGGTGCGGCCGCGTTGCTCGCCGCCTGCGGTGACGACAAGTCTGCGCCCACGGGCCTCCCCGCCGACGTACGGGTGGGCACGATGGCGCCCTATGTCGAACTGGCGGTGATGCAACAGCAGCACTTTCTAGAAGACGCGCTGGGCCCGAAGATCAAGACCAGCTACCATCCGCTGCTGTCGATGGTGCCGATGGCCACCGCATTGGCCGGTGGCTCGATCGACATCGGGCACGGCAATACGCCGGTCGCTGCGATCGCCGCTGGTCAGAAGATCCGGATCGTGGCCACCTTCGAGAAGAACAACCATGGCCAGGGGTTCTTGGTACGCCCGGACGGCTCTGTCACAAGCCTGGCGGACCTGAAGGGCAAGAAGATCGGCCAGCCTGCGGCCGCGCCTACTGTCCAGCTGAAGAAGGTGCTCGACAAGGCCGGGCTGACCTTTCATGACGTCACGATCCTGCCGTTGGAGGCGAACGTCGGGGTCGCCGGGCTGACCAGCAAGGCCGTCGACGTCTATTCGGCATTCGACCCGTATTTCACTAAGGCCATCTTCGACAAGAAGGCCGTCGAGCTTGACCTCGGCGACGCCGCGATCCGCACCTACATCCCCGTCATGGTGAATTCGGACTTCCTCGCCCGGTATCCCACAGCCGTTGAGCGGTACCTCACTGCACTGGAAAAGTCGATTACCTGGATCGAGCAGCATCCAGACCAGACGGCCCAGCTCTATGCAACGAACAACAAGCTCGATGTGGTGCTCTCTAAGAAAATTCTGGGCAACCGGGAGCGAAAGCTCGCCGTACCGAATGATGAATATCTCAACCAACTGAAGTACGAGGCGGAGTTCCAGTTCCAGCAGCGCCTGATTCAAAAGAAGCCGGACTGGTCCGCCGTCGTCGACCGCAACTTGGCCCCGCAGGCTCTGAGCGGGTGAAACACGCTACCGAGCGGAGTGATCCGGGCGCTGAAGGAAGGGGTGGCCCGTTGACCGATACCCTGCCCGACCGTGGCGTGGACGGCGAGCAGTTCCGCAAGGCGCTGGCGGTGCACGCCTCCGGGGTGGTGGTGATCACCGCGCAGAGCGAGGGGATACCCGTCGGGCTGACCGCGACGTCGTTCTCCTCGGTCAGCCTGACACCGCCGCTAGTGTCCTTTTATGTGGGCCAGGCTTCGACCACCTGGCCAGGGCTGAGCGCGGCCGATCATTTCGCGGTGAACATGCTCACCAGCGAGCAGGCGGACCTTGCGGCCAGGTTCGCCCGTAAGGGCATCGACCGGTTCGCCGAGCCAACGCGGTGGCGTCCGGGCCGGTTGGGCGCGCCGCTGTTGCAGGACGCGTCGATGCATATGATCTGCCGCCCACACACGACGATCGAGGTCGGTGACCACGTGCTCGTCGTAGGCCTGGTCATTGAGGCGACGGTGCACGGCACCGGCCGACCGCTGCTGTACCACCAGGGCGCCTTCGGACGCTTCCTGCCTCATCCCTGATCATCTTCCCCGGCGACGGCGTCGTTGACGGGTTCACCATCCATGCACGGTGCTGCCCGCCGACCTTGAGACCTTCGTTGACGCGTCGTGCCGCTGCTGCACGAGGAGGGGGGGTTCCCCCGGCAGTACCAGGAGTCCACCTTGCGCGAACGGTTCGCGCTACCGCTTTCGCCTCTCGGCCCCTCCCCCCGCCAAACCCCCGAAGGAGCTCTGCCATGACAACAGCCGCCATCGATGACCAGCTTTACTACACGCGCTGCCCCGCTCCCACGGCCACCGGGCTCGCGACCGGGCTGGACCTGCTCGCCGGACCGCTCAGTGAGCGGGGCGTCACGACCACGGCGCTGCAGGACGTCGACGATCCCGAGCTGCGCAAGCGGCATTTCGACCACGGAATCACCAACCTGATCCGCGAAGGTGGAAACATCCCGGCGATATGGGCGCGCAGCACGGGCGCGCCGACCCGGCTGATCGGGATCACCTGGCTCGATGAGTATCAGGCCGTGGTCACCTCCGAGAGCGCGGCTCCGCGCGCCATCTCCGACCTCGCCGGCGGACGGGTCGCCGTGGTCAGGGGATCGACGCCGCTCATCGACGTCGGCCGCGCCTCCAGCGCCCGGGGAGTGCAGCAGGCGCTGAGTACGGCGGGCCTGAGCCTAGACGACGTCGAGCTCGTCGACACCACCCGGGTCGCGTCTTCGGTGGGAGGCGAGCAGTTCGACGCGGAACTGGAGCTGCTGGCCGACGGCAAAGTCGACGCGGTCTGGCTCAAGGGAGCGGCGGGGGTACGGGCTGTCCGCGAACTCGGTCTGCGGGAGCTCCTGCGGATCGACCGGCTGACCGATCCCCTGCGCCGGGTCAACAACGGCACCCCTCGTACCCTCACCGTCCGGCAGGAGCTCGTCGACGAGAGTCCCGAGCTGGTGCGGACGTACCTGCGGACCGTCAGCGACGCCTACTCCCGCGTCAGCGGAGATCGTGCCGCCCTCTGGCGGGCGCTGGCTGTCGAGACGTACCAGAGCGTCGAGGACGCCGAGATCGCTTACGCCGAGGTCGACTCCGACAGCCTGGTGCCGTCGCTGAGCCCGGACCGGATCGCCGCGCTGCAGGATCAAGCCGACTTCCTCCACCGCCACGGGTTCATTCCGGCACCGGTCGACGTGGCCGCGTGGTCGCTCGATCTCCACCTCGTTTCGGCGGTCGGCTGAGCCGCCCGGTCCACTCGGTTCGAGAGAAGGAGATCAGCTCTGTCATCCACCATCCTCGCCCGGGATGGTGTCATCGTCCTCGGCGGTCGCGTGGAGGTGGTCGAGCGGGCGAAGCGCTTCGCGGCCGAGCTGTAGCAGGACGCGGCGGCACGCGACGTGAACGGCACGGTTCCCCAGGAGGAGGTGCTGGCCGTTGAGCTCTTCGAGTCGGCGGAGGCGTCCGTGGCGCTGGCAGACTCCGTCGCGGTTCGCACCCGTGGCAGGGGACTGACTCTGACGGATCAGCCCGCTGTGGGGCGGCGGTGGTGGCGCAGGCGCCAGCGCTCATCCGCGTAGCAGCGGTAGAAGCTGGTCGCCCTGGCGCTTGATCTCCGGCAGGTAGGGAGTATCGGAGAGAACGAAGTGGGTGATGCCGAGGCCCTGGTACTTGCGCAGCGACCTCGCCACGTCCTCGGCCGAGCCGACCAGCCAGGTGGTGCCCGCGCCGCCGCCGCCGAACTTGCCGGGGGTGGTGTAGAGGTTGTCGTCGAGCACCTCTCCCCGCGCGGCCAGCTCGAGCAGCCGCTGCTGACCGACGGCGGTCTGCCGGTTCGGGTCGCGCGAGATGACGCCCTTGCCCTTCGCCATCTCCGCGACCTTCGCCTCGGCGTCGGCCCAGGCCTGCTCGGTGGTGTCCCGCACCAGCGTGGTGACCCGCAGCCCGAACTCCAGCGGAGCGTGCTCGCGTCCTAGCTCCTCGCTGAGTTGCTTGAGCCGCTCGATCCGCTCGTGGACGCCGTCGAGTGGCTCGCCCCAGAAGAGCTGGACGTCGGCTTCGGTAGCAGCCACCTTCTCGGCGACTTGGGAGGCGCCGCCGAAGTAGAGCCGGGGGTGCTTGCGTTCGCCCCGGACGACCGTTCGCGGCACCACGGTGGAGTCGGTGACGCTGAAGTGCTCGCCGTGGTAGGTGACGTTCTCCTCGGTCCACAGCTTGCGCACGATCTGGATGAACTCCTTGGTGCGGGCATAGCGGTGGGCCTGGTCGCCTTCGCTGTCGCCGTACGCCGCCAGGTTGTCCCTGCCCGACACGATGTTGATCAGCACCCGCCCCCCGGTGAGATGGTCCAGGGTCGCGGCGGCGGATGCGAAGTTGGCCGGACGCCAGTAGCCGGGCCGGACCGCGATCAGTGGCTGGAACGTCGTCGTCTGCGCGGCCAGTGTGGTGGCGACCGTGAAGGTGTCGGGCCGTCCCCAGCCGGTGCCGATGAGCGCCCCGCCCCACCCGTGCTCCTCCAGCGCCTTGGCGTGGCTGGTGAGGGTCTCCAGGCTGTTGTGGTTCGCGGCAACGTCGTCGCCGCGGTGCCCAGGCTGGACCTCGTTCGGGATGTACCAGAGGAGCTGGAGGCTCATCAGTGGGTCTTCCTGTTCTGTTCGGTGGGCAGTGCGTGAAAGTGCTTGAGTTGGGCCTCGCGGACGGTGCATCCGCCGGTCGGCGTCGCGGCCGAGTCCGGCGCCGCCGTACCCGGCAGGGGCGAGATGGTTGTGCGCCCCCAGCTCGGCGAGACGTTCGATCGTCGATGCGGGCACGCGGTCGGTCTCGAGCGCCGCAGGCCGGAGCGCCTCCTCGGCGTATCGCTGGAACCGGGTGATGAAGGGATGCCCGTCCGCATCCGTCACGGCCTGGGCTGCGCTGGTTGCCGTCGGGCCGGTCGCTGTCATCGTTCCCCTCTGGTCCGACCCGACTCGGATCCGCTTTCACGGCCTGTCGTTCACCGGTGGCGGCTACGCCCCGCCCGATCTGTGATCCAAATCACTCTTAATCCTACTGTTCCTATAGGTAAAGTCTAGAACATGACCGGGTCGCTTCGATACTCCAGGCGCGAGATCGACTTCGCCTTCTTCGCCAGCGCGCTGTGTCGGCGCTGATCGGCTGTCGCACCGTTCGGCGAGGCCCGCCTGGCCGACCTGCACGTCACCATCGCCGCGCTGCTGGTCGCGCACGGCTGCAACCCTGGCCGGGTTTGCGTACGCGCCGCAGCTGGCGGACCTGCCGGACCAGAAGATGTGGCGTATCGACCGCGCGGCCGACTACGGGGTCTTCCAGGACGCCGCCCGCGGCCGGATCGACCTCGCGAGGATCGAGCGGCACTGGGAGGACATCCTGCGGATCATCGGCTCCATCCACACCGGTGCCGTGCGCGCGTACGACGTCATTCGCATGCTGTCGAGGGACGGGCGGCCGACCCTGCTGGGGGACGCGATCGCGCATTACGGACGGATCTCCAAGACCTTGCACATTCTGCGTCTGGCGGACGAGCCCGGCTACCGACGGCAGATCAAGAGCCAGGCCAACCTCCAGGAAGGCCGCCACTCCCTGGCCCGGAAGATCTTCCACGGCAGGCACGGGCAGTTCTACCACCGCTACCAGGATGGCATGGAGGATCAGATCGGCGCCCTGGGCCTGGTCCTCAACGCCCTGGTGCTCTTCACCACGAGGTACATGGACGCCGCGGTGAACCAGCTGCGCGCGAACGGCTTCGATGTCCGCGACGAGAACGTCGGCCGCCTCTCACCGTTCGTACGGCATCACATCAACATGCACGGCCGCTACTCGTTCCAGCTCCCCGACCTGCCCGGCGGCCTGCGCCCGCTACGGGCCCCGCACGCCGCCGACGAGGAGTGACAGGCCCTGGTCCGCACGGCCTGACAGGAGGACCCGGTGCAGCCAGTCCGCTGTCCGGCTGCCCTCGGGCAGCCGGACCGTCGCGCCGGTACTGCCCGGTGGCCTGCCGAGTCGGACGATGGTGCGAAGGCGGCAGTCGCCCGCGTTCTGGCATACCGCAGCTGCTCAGCGCAGGACGGCCGCCAGCAGGTCTGTGCCCAGCGTCGTCATCTCGGGCAGGTTGAGGGTGTAGTGGACGTAGCGCCCGTGCCGCCGGGTCGTGAGCAGGCCCGCGCGACGCAGGACGGCGAGGTGGCGGGAGACCTCCGGGGGCGAGAGGGCCCAGGCGTGGGCCAGCTCGCCAGTGGTGTGCGGGCCGCGGGCCAGGGTGCGCAGCAGCCGCAGTCGTACCGGATGCGCGAGTGCCTCCAGCCGTTGCGTGACTGTTTCCAGCGATACCGGCTCCGCTGGACTCGCCTCGGCCACGGGGTACTGCACTACCGGCTGCCACCCGGGCGTGTGGACCACCATCAGGTGCGGGCGGCCGAAGACGCTGGGGAGGAAGGTGACCCCAGTGCCGTGGGCGGCGGTCGCGTTGTCCTGCAGCTTGTCCACAATGATGCTGTCGCCGTCCGGTGCCAGGGTGACCGCGTCGGAGACCGATGCGAGTGCCGCCCCGGTGCCCTGGCGCTTCAGCAGGTCGTTCTTCAGGCGCAGGTCGGTGGCGAGTTGCACGGCGACGCTCGTCCAGGCGGCGTCGAAGAAGGCGTCGGCGCACTGTTCGAGGGTGTGGCGCACCCGTGCCCGCACGGCGGCCGGGTCTGCGAGCAGCCGTTCTGCGAATGCCTCTTGCAGCGGGCCGCGGGCCTGGGCCAGGTCCAGGGCCCGCTCGCGCGCAGTCGCGTCGGCGAGCGGCGACGGCGCAGCGAAGTGGACCCGGTTGCTGCCGCACGTGGTGACGAGCGCGGAAGTCACATACGTTTCGTCGTCGATCCGGTCCACGTCGTCCAGCTCCTCGACGAGGGTCGGCCGGGGCCGTGCGGGGACCAGGAACTCGGCTCGCGAGGAACGCCAGAGGAACTCCGCCTCCCGCAACCGCTCGGCCAGCTCCGGCCGCAGCCCGGCCCAGACATCCCCGGCCCAGCCGGCGAGTCGCGGATGGTGCCCGGGTTCGGCCAGCACGTGCAGCATCGCGGTCAGCTCGGCCAGCGGGGAGGCGGCGAACCGCACTCGCTCGGACGGCAGGCCGCTGATGTCGATCCTCAACGTCACCCCCTCATCATCACTGACCGTACGGCCGGCGACGGCGTCGGTTGACGGTGTCCGTCAACCGACGTGCCCAGCCCGGCGGCCGAACGCACCGTTGACGCCATGGCAACCACCACCAAGATCCAGCCCCGCGCCCTCGTCCGTGCCTCCGGAGGCCCCCGCTATGCCGTCGCCCTGGCCGTGGACGCGCTCGGCACCGGCATGCTGCGGCCCTTTCTGCTGCTCTACGGGGTGACCGTGCTGAGACTGTCCGCGCCGGCCACCGGCATCGCCATGACGGTTGGCAGCGTCGTGGGTCTGGTGTGCATGCCCGCGGTGGGCCGATGGCTGGACCGGGGCGCACGCAGCACGGTTGTGGCGGCGTCGATGCTGGTGCGGGTGCTGGGCGTGGCGCTGCTGCTGGCCACCCCGGCGGGGCACGTCTGGCTGTTCGCGACGGCGGCGCTCTTCCTCGGCATCGGCAACCAGGCATGGCCGGCCGCCCACGCAGCTCTCGTGGCCACAGTCGCCCACGGCCGGGAACGCGACACCGCTCTCGCGGCAGGCCGCGCCCTGCGCAACGCCGGCCTGGGCGCGGGCGCGCTCCTCGCCACCGCATGCCTGACGGGCGGCACCACCGCATTGCAGGCGCTGGCAGCCGTCACCGGGCTCGCCTATCTCACTGCTGCGGCCTTGGCGTGGTCGGTCCACGTGCACGCCCATCCGGCCGCTACCCCGGCCAAGGACAGGGACGACGGGCCCGCACCCCGCATGCGCGCGCTGCTGGCCGCCAACGTGGTCTACGCCTTCTGCCTCAATGTCTTCGAAATCGCGGTCCCTCTGGTCCTGGTGACCCAGTTGCACGCGTCCCCGGTGTGGTCGGCAGCCGTCTTCGTGGCCAACACTGTGCTGGTGGTCACCCTGCAGGTTCCGGTCACCGTCCTGATGTCCCGCTTCTCCCGGCGGACCGTGCTGGCTCTCGCCGGCGTGGTGCTGGCCGCGTCCTACCTCGGCTTCCTCGCGGCCACCTCACTGGGACACGGCTGGGGCGCCCCCGCCGTCGCCGCGGTGTCCGTGGTCTGCACGATCGGCGAGATCATCTATGCCGGCAGCGCCACCGCGCTCGTCACCGCCCTCGCCCCGGCCCATGTCCTGGGACGCGCCCTCGCGCGCTTCCAGCTCTCCACGGGCTTCGGCCTCGCCGTCTCCCCGGCAGTCATCACCGCTCTCGCACCCCACGGCCCGGCCGCCCTCTGGGGCAGCCTCGCCGCTGCGACGCTCCTCTCCGCCTCCGCCGTCGCCACCGAGAAGGATCAAGGCGCGGCTCAGCGGTTGATGCCGCCGGGCGCGAGCAGGCTCGTGAGCTCGGCAATCGCCTCCGGCGACGGTTTGAAGTAGCGGCGGACGTTCTCCGGCTTCTTGTGTCGGGACTTCGCCATCAACATCAACAGGGACGCGCCCTGCTCGCCGAGGTGGGTCAGCGAGGAGTGGCGGTACTCGTGCAGATCCCAGCCTGTGCCCGGCCCCCGAAGTGCGGCTAACCGCCTGGTTCGTCCTCCCGGGTGTCTTGAGGCCTGTCCGTACGGGGGGCCTCACGCCTGCCGGGATTGCGCTGTCCGGGGTCTCCTTCGATGATCCCTCCGGAGACGGGCCCTCGAGTCGACGGTGGAACCCGTGGCCCCTTGCGTCTTCGGGCCGATGAGCGTATCCCGAACCCGAACAGCACAGCGAGCACGACGGCCAGGGCGATCGGGCCCGCGAAGAGCCAGAAGTTGAAATGTGTGGGTGATGCCATACCAGACCCCTACCCCGACCTGCGGAAATACCCGCAGTCGCGTTCTGCGCGGTCACCGA
>JAOPYO010000103.1 GCA_025964575.1 Actinomycetes bacterium | reverse complement strand
GTCGAGCAGCGCCACCAGATCATCGGCGAGCAGCCGCAGCCGCTGGGCGTCGGCGGACTGGCCGATCGACTGGGACGGATCCATGACCGTGGCCTCGTTCGTCCACCGGTCGTCCGGGCCGAGCAACGCGTCGAGGGTTTCCATGGTGCAGGGGAGCGGGCCGTCGAGGAGGCCGTAGAGGGCGGTGAGCGCCTGGCGCGGGCTCGCCGCCCAATACTCCAGCGGGCTGTCGAAGCCGAAGAACCGGAGCTTTTCGTCATGCTCCTCGTTGTACGCGCGCATCCAGCGCACGAGCTCGCGGTTGGCCGGGGACGCGCCGAAGCCGTGGCTGAAGCCGCGCTCCATGACGTCATCGAGCGTGCCCGCGCCCGTCGTAATGTAGTCGTCCACCACGAGGCCCATGAGGCAGTCGCTCTCGATGGCGAACGACCGGTAGCCCTCGTGCTCGACCAGATACCGGAAGATCTCGTTGCGCAACTCGCCCAGCTCCCCCACGAAGTGCCTGGCCTCGCCCAGGCCGAGCAGCAGGGGCTTGGCGGGAAGCGACCGGAGGAACGCCGAGACGCCCGCGCCGTCGAGCGGCCGGGCCGTGTCCTTGATGTCCATATCTTCTACGGTATCGTTGAACCTACCGTGTAAACTTTGCCGCGAAAATGCCTGCTCTTATCGCGACGGACCTTCAATCGGTGATGCATCCATGAGGCCAGTGGACCTGGCGCGCGAGCACGGCCTGTCCACCCAGGCGATCAGGAACTACGAGGACGCCGGCATCCTGCCCGCAACCGAACGCACCGTCCACGGCTATCGCACCTACACGCCGCTGCACGCGCAAGCCCTGCGTGCGTTCCTCGCCCTCGTGCCCGGGCACGGTCACCAGACGGCCACGTCGATCATGCAGGCGGTCAACCGGGGTGCCACCGAGGACGCGCTGCGGCTCATCGACGAGAGCCACGGCCAGCTCCTCGACGACCGCCGCACCCTCCAGGCCGTCGAAGCCGCGCTCCGCGATCTGGCGCCCGTGCCGCAGGAGCGCGGCGACACGTTCATCGGCCCCCTGGCCAGGAGGCTCGGCCTCCGCCCTGCCACCCTGCGCAAATGGGAGAACGCCGGGCTGGTCCGGCCGCGCCGCGACCCGCAGACGGGCTACCGGATCTACAGCGCGGCCGACGTACGGGACGTCCGGCTGGCCCACCAGCTCAGGCGGGGCGGCTACCTGCTGGAGCAGATCGCCCCGCTGATCGCCCAGGTCCGCTCCGCCGGAGGCGTCGCCCCGCTGGAGTCGACCCTGCGCGAATGGCACGCCCGCCTGTCCGCCCGGGGCCGCGCCATGCTCAAGGGCGCCGCCGACCTGGACGCGTACCTCCGCGCCCGCGACCTCTGAAGCCGAATCACGTGCACCACAGGAAACGGCATCGGGGTTGAGCCCGCGGCAGCCGTTATCGCTGAGAATGGCGGTTCATCCGGCGGCGGTAGGTGTCGTCGATGGGGTCCTGGCGGCAATGAGACGTACGGCAGCTGTCGACTCGGTGTCGTTCTCAACCGTCGGCCAGGATCGTCGGATCCGCCCGCCGGGCCGCCTGCGCGACCGCGTTCTCGGTGGTCGCCTGGGTCCGGATCCCGCTCGGCAGCCTCCGAGATGCGGTCGGCCGCTTGGTGGGGGTCCCCGTAGTCCTGACGAAAGATCCAACGGATATGCCTCTGACCTGCGATTAGGCGGGAAGTTCCGTCGGGAAGTGGATCACTTCCGCTACGTTCTGCCTGGTTTGTTCCGGTGTGGCGGAAGGTGGTCGGGTGTCGGAGAAGATGTTCTCCCGGGAGCAGTACGAGCAGCTGCGGTCGTTCCCGGAGATCACCAGGGATGAGTTGTTCCGGTACTTCACGTTGACGCCTGCGGATGTGGCGTTCGTGGATCCGGGCGCGGGCCGGGGCCCGGGTGACCGGCTCGGCATGGCTGTCCAGCTCTCGACGTTGCCGTGGCTGGGGTTCGTACCCGACGATGTGGCCTCTGCTCCGCAGGCGGCGGTGGCCCGGCTGGCTGAGCAGTTGGGTTTGGATCCGGGAGCGTTGCGGGGGTATGGGAGGCGGGCGCAGACTCGCTCGGATCATCTGACCAAGGTCGCCAAGTACCTGTCGTGGAAGACCGCGCCGGACGGCAGCCGGGAGATGAAGGAACTGGAACAGTTCCTGCTGGACCGGGCGATGGAGCATGACTCGCCGACGCTGCTGTTCAATCTGGCGCGGGAGTATCTGATGTCGGCGAAGGTGATCCGGCCTGGCGCGGTCACGCTGGCGAAGATGGTCGGGACGGCCCGCGCGGGCGCCACGGAGTTGACGTCGCAGCAGGTGGAGCATCTGCTGACGTTGCAGGTCCGCCAGGATCTGGATCTTGTGCTGATGTTCGACGTCGGGCTGGGGATGACCAGGTTGGCGTGGCTGACCACGGGCGCGGTGGAGGCGACCGCGTCGGCGGTGAAGACCTCGATCGAGAAGCTGGTCTGGCTGCGGAGCATGGACGCCCACCTGCTGGACCTGTCGGTACTGCCGAACGAGCGCCGCCGGTTCCTGGCCACGGTGGGCCGCCGCTCGACGGTGCAGGCGCTGGAGCGGCGCGGAGAGCG
>JAOPYO010000088.1 GCA_025964575.1 Actinomycetes bacterium | reverse complement strand
TCTTGCGACCGGACCCGCATTTCGTGAACACCTTAAGATCGATCTTCGGATCAATCAGTGTCGGATCATGGAACAGCACATAGACACCAGGATTGCGCCTCTCAACGGTACGCACATACCGCACCTTCCCGGAAAGCGTCTCCACCAACCCCCTCTTCAAATAATGCGTAGAATTGAAACAATACGACTTGGAATAAGAATAATTCCACGTCGACGTCCCGAACGGAGGAGGAGTCGGCGGCTTCGCCTGCGCCGGCACCGCCATCGCCCCGACCAAAGCCAGCCCACCGACCGCAACGAACGCAGCGCGGAATTTAATTGACACGTTGCGACGCCTCCATTCTCTTTTGGCACGCGATAACGCCTAGGTCGAAAGATAACCTTTGCCGCCGACACGTAACATGGGCCCCTGGACCCATTTGGCAATGGGCCCCCAGGTCCGCGACCGGGCCCCTTCTCAAAATGTGGGACCCAGGGTGATGGGGGAGTTACGGAAACCGTCTTTGGTTCAGCGAGTTTTCGGCGATGTTACGGAAGCCTGACGGCCGCAGGGCGCTCATAGGCAGCCACGCATGGCGGCCACCGCCCGCCCGCAAGCTCTTCCCGCACCGACCGGACCACCAGAAGGGCACCCAGGCGACCATGGAACCCCCGCCCGCCCAGCGCGACAGCCGAGCCGCTACGCTGACCGACCGCTGAACAACAGCAAACGGCTCCAGCGCCAAACCCACCGATCGTGAGCACGAAAGATTGAGGCCGTCCCCACTCGAAGGAGTGATGTGCCCCGTTTGTCTAGTACTGAGCGGACGCGGCATCGGCGGCTGCCGGAGAACGGCCGGACCGACCGTGCGGAGCTCTTCGCCGTGCTCCGCGCCGGGTTCGTCTGCCATCTGGGCGTGGTCGTCGACGGCGCTCCCATGGTGGTCCCCACGGTGTACGGGTTCGACGCGGCGAACCTCTACTTCCATGGATCGGTGGCCAGTCGGAGCCTGGTCGCCTCGGCAGATCCAGACTCAGGGAACCCGGGCTCAGAGGCCGCTGTGCCCGGGGACCGGACGGAGGAGGCGCCGCAGGTCTGCGTCACGGTCACCCATGTCGACGGGCTGGTGCTGGCCCGATCGGTGTTCGAGCATGGCGTCAACTACCGCAGCGCGATGATCTATGGTCGGCCTCGTGTGCTCGCCGGGGACGACAAACTCGAGGGCCTGCGGGTCATCACCGAGCACTGCGCCCCGGGCCAATGGAACTACGCGCGAAGGCCCAGCAAGAAGGAGCTGGCGGCGACGACCCTGCTGGCCCTGTCCCTGAACGAGGCCTCGGTCAAGATCGCGTCCGGTCCGCCCGAGGACGGCGATGGGCCCGACGGCGAGCTGGGTCTCTGGGCAGGGGTCGTCCCGGTGACCACGGGCCGTGGCATCCCGGAACCCGACCCCGCACTGCCTCCGGGCCTCGCCGTCCCCGCCCACATCGCCGACCTGGGCCGCGCGCGCCTTACGTGATCATGCATGGGTACCGAGGGCCCTGAGCACACCGTACGGCAGCCGTACGGGCTCAGGTGCGAGTAGCCGCTGCCAGTCGTCGCCGACGGAGGCTCTTGTCGAGCTTTGAGCGCCGTTAGTGAGGATGAACCGCCAGCGTTCGTTGAGCAGGCCCGGTGTGGCCCTGGCTCTTCAAGGTCAGTAGTGAGCGCAGCGGCAGAATGTGCCAGAACAGGTGTAGCAACGGGGTTCGCGATCGATGGCCGCATCCTGCTGATTGGCACTGCCCTGGACCAGGGCGCTAGGACCCAACCTCTGCTGGGTCTGAGAACATGGCGCGACCGGATCGGTCCCACTCCCGGCGGATGCCGTGGTGGTCGGCGGCCATGCCGGGTGGGCCGCAGGCACGCAAGATCACGGCAAGGAGCGGAAGGCTGCGCATAGTTGGATCACGTCGGGAGCGGCGGCAGGGCGCCGCGAAGCCTAGCGGCGAAGTCCGCCGCCTCCTCTTCGGATGCGTACTTGGTGCGGGGCCAGAAGAAGCCGCGCAGGCCGTCCTTGCGGTTGCGGGGGACGATGTGGACGTGCAGATGCGGCACGCTCTGACTGATCCGGTTGTTCAACGCCACGAACGAACCCGCCGCGCCCAGTCCGGCCTCCATGGCCACGGCCAGCCGCTGGGCCTGGACGAAGAACGGACCGACCAGGTCGTGCGGCAGGTCGGGGAGCGTCTCCACGTGCATGCGGGGCAGCAGCAGCGTGTGGCCCTTGAACAGCGGCCTGGCGTCCAAGAACGCCACCGCTTCGTCGGTCTCGAGCACCACATGGGCGGGCCGCTCCCCCGTCACGATCTCGCAGAACACGCAGGCACCCATGCGCTGCATTCTGCCGCGACCAACGCCCGGGGTCACCGGGACGCCCTGACTGCGTTGGAGCACCCCTGGGCCCGCTCGCGGAGACAGCGGACACCCTCGCTCCCGATCAATTACGGATCACCGTCCACCGCACCGTAACGATCAGCTCTCCGGCGAGCACAGAGCCTCAGGGCCCAGGTCCGGGCCCGCCCCTGGTGGTGCTGAGCCAGGTGCACACTGCCCTGCCGATCTTCTTCCGTACGGTCTCTTTATCCGCGCAGCGCTACGGTTCCGTTGTTGTGGAGCTGAGCAGCGTCGCCTTCCGTTATGGACGCCGGGATCCCTGGGTGCTGCAGGACGTCACCCTGACGGTGCCGCGGGGGCGCATCGTCGAGGTGGCCGGACCCAACGGCGCCGGGAAGTCGACGCTGCTCCGCTTGATCGCCGGGATTCTGCGACCGCGCAGGGGCGCGATCACCGGGCGTCCAGCCCGCGTGGGTTTCGCTCCCGAGCGGTTCCCCACGGTCCAGCCGTTCCCTGTCGCGACGTACCTCCGGCACCTGGCCGCGATGCGCCGGATGGCCGACGCCGAGGCGGCGATCGCGGAATGGTCGGAACGACTGCGCTTCAGCCATCTGCTGGCCGTACCGCTGCCGCAGCTGTCCAAGGGCAGCGCCCACAAAGTGGGGCTGGCCCAGGCGCTGCTGGCGGGCCCTGAGCTGCTCGTGCTGGACGAGCCGTTCGCCGGGCTGGATCCGGAGACCCGGGCGGCCCTGCCACCACTGCTCGCCGACCTTGCGGACGCGGGGACCACCGTGGTGGTCAGCGATCACCAGCGCTGCCTGCACGACCTGCCGGGCGTCGACCGGCTCCGCGTCGATGGGCACACCGTCTCCCTCGACGCGAGCGACCGCACGGAGCTCGCAGTGATCGAGGTGGTCGTAGCGGCCAACGAGGCCGAGGCCGTGGTGCGCAAGCTGCGCGGCGACGGTCATGTCGTACGGGGTGTACGCCGATGATCGCCCTTTCCCGATTCCAGATCGCCGGCTATCTGCGCTCGCTTCGAGCCCTGCATCCGCTGATCGTCGTCGCTTTATTGCTGATCCTGGTGATGCAGGACGGGCCCAGCGGCCCGCAGGCGAAGGACCTCGCCACCGGCAGCCTGGGCGATGTCGCCGCCTTCCTGCTGCCGATCGGGGCGTGGGCCACACGAGCGCTGTTGGACACCCAGCCGGACGTTCAGCGGGATCTGTCGGCCCTCTCGGTGTGCGCCGGTCAGGGCGGCCGCAGCACACCTGCCCTGGCCGACCTGCTGGCCGGATACGTGATCAACCTCTGCCTGGCCGCCCTCCTGCTCGCGTTCCCCCTTCTCCAGGGGCTCGTCGTCGGGGTCGACCCGCTCGTCGTGCTGACGGGCATCGTCCTGAGCCTGCTCGTGGCGGCAGCGGCCACTGTTCTCGGTGCCTGGACCAGCCGCGCCGTCATCCCGTCCCCGGCTGTGTCGCTCCTCACGCTGCTCGGCGGTTCCGTGGCCATCCTGCTTTTCAGCCTGGGGCCCCTGAAGTGGTTGTCGATCCCGATGGTCGGCTGGCTACGCGCCGCACACCATGGCCCCGACGCGTTCGTGTCCGCCCTTCCCACCATGGCGCTGCACATCGCCATCTGGTCTGCCGTCGTCGGCCTCGGTTACGTTCTGGTCCGCCGTCAACGGGCTTGAAGGGTCAGCCGGCAGTGGTCCAGGGCGCCGGAGCGCAGGTCGGCCGCTCGGGCATGGAAATAGACCGTGCCCGGGTCTCCCCAGCACCGGCCCAGCCGCTCGTCGGAGTCGAGCTGGAGCAGCAGCCGCTGATCCTCGCCCAGCGAGCGCTGGACGAGCACCGGCCAGCCCGCCAACTGGTGCCGGGGCCCATCCGCCCAGACGAAACGCAACCAGGCCTCGTACAACTGCTCATAGACGTCGAGGAAGCCATTCCAGGCGACGTCGAGCGCGCGCAACGACGGCTCGGACGGCCCGGGCAGGGACAGGAACGGCTCCGCCGCCAACGCGAGCGCGGGCCGATCCCCGGCCTGGAGCACGGGGCCACCGGCACCGCACAGCACCCGCCAGCCGTCTCGCTCCGCGGGGTCATCGCCCCACGGCCGAGGGATCTCTGCCGCGTAATAAAAGCAGGCCCTCCCCGTGGCGGGCAGCTCCGGCAGGCTCAGCACACTCGCCGTCTCGGCGAAGTCGATGACGGCCAGGAAATCCAGCGGCCGCCCCTCCCAGTCCGGCCAGGTCAGGCCCGGCGACAACATCGGCGGACCGCCCAGCCTGGAGATCTCCAGCCGGGTCCCGGCGCCGGTGAGCCGCAGAGCGGGACGGATCAGTTCGAGGATCGCCCGGACCGTGTCCGGCGCATAGTAGGCGCCGAACAACGACGCCAGACGGTCACGGTGAGTAGCGCTCCACGTCATGTTCTGTAGCGTGCCCCGGCCGGGTGCGCTCCGCCAAGGGGGTTTCGCGATCTGTGGATAACGTGTTCAACCGCCATTGACCACTGGAGTCACGCTCGCGCCGCTCCAGCAGGAGGACATAGCCGAGGAGTGCGTGGTCGACCGCGTCCGGGTCGTACCCGCGCATGACCACGGTGAAATGCACCTGCCGCACCCGCTCGGCGGTGACCGGACGGTCCACCAGGGGGGCCTGTCCGAGGGTCCCCTCGATGCGGGCCACCAGTGCGTCCACCTCCTCCGGATCGTAGCCGCGGAGCAGAACATCAAAATGCGGCATGTCGACACCTCCGGAGGAAGATTAGGGCACGTGGCCGATGGTCATTCGGCCGAATCATCGATCATCGGCCGGAAATCGGCCAGGTACCACGGCGTGTCCCGTGCATCTGGTCCGTCGCGAGCGCCGCAGCAGGACCTGGATTCACGAGACATGCCCTACGACGTGTCAAGGACTTCCAGAGCCGATGCGAGCTGGGTGAGGAAGCGATCGACCTCCGGCTCGTTGTAGCCCGGGCCGAGCCGTACGGTGCGGAACACGCACTCCCGGACGTCGCGGGCGCTTACCGGCGGAGCCGCTCCGCACATGCCCGCGACCACCCGATCGAGGAAGGCGTCCACGTCCCGTTCGGCATAGCCGGACCTGAACCGGGTCACCCCGAACTGCGACTGCCGGATCCAGTCGACCAGCCAGCCGGCGTCCGGCAGGCCGTCCACACGCCGCACAGAGCCGGGCAGTCGCGGCCCGCGCTCATGCGCCGCCAATTCCCGGATGTACTCCAGCAGCCTCTCGTCCACGGCACGCCGATCGTAGCCCCGGAAGATCGCGGCGAACCGTATCGCTCGTACATCCTTGACAGTCAGCGGCGGACCGATCAGCGGGGCGCGCCCCAGGGTGCCCTCGAGGTAGCGGACGGTTTCGTCGACGCGCCATCGGTCGTATCCACGCAGCCGTACCGGAAAGGACGGCATGGTCATGAACGCGGGCTCCTCGGTTCAGGCCTTCGACGCCGCGGCGAGCTGACCGCAGGCCCCGTCGATCTCTCTGCCCCGGGTGTCACGGACGGTCACCGCCACGCCGTGCGCCTCCAGACCACGCACGAACGCACGCTCGTCCTCTGGCCGCGACGCCGTCCACTTCGACCCGGGAGTCGGGTTCAACGGGATCAGATTGACGTGGACCAGGTGACCTTTCAAGAGCTTTCCCAGAAGATCCGCCCGCCAGGCCTGATCGTTGATGTCCTTGATCAGCGCGTACTCGATGGACACCCGCCGGCCGGATCGCTTGGCGTAGTCCCATGCCGAGTCCAGGACCTCTCGGACCTTCCACCGGTTGTTAATGGGTACGAGCGTGTCACGCAGTTCGTCGTCAGGGGCGTGCAGCGACACCGCCAGCCGTACGGACATGTTCTCGGCGGCGAGCTTCTCGATCGCGGGCACCAGACCCACGGTCGATACCGTCACCGAGCGCTGGGAGATGCCCAATCCGTCCGGCGCCGGATCGGTGATCCGGCGTACGGCTCCGAGCACGGCCCTGAAATTCGCCAGCGGTTCTCCCATGCCCATGAAGACGATGTTGCTGACCCGACCGGGTCCGCCCGCGATCTTGCCGCGGGCCATCGCCCTCGCCCCCGCCATCACCTGCTCCACGATCTCCGCGGTCGACAGGTTGCGGGTCAGCCCGGCCTGGCCGGTGGCGCAGAAGGGGCAGTTCATGCCACAGCCGGCCTGGGAGGAAACGCACATGGTGACACGCTCGGGATAGCGCATGAGCACCGACTCGAAGAGGACACCGTCGAAGGCCTTCCAGACCATCTTCTGGGTCATCCCACGGTCGCAGGTCATCTCGCGGACCGGGGTGAGCATCGTCGGCAGCAGCTGGCCGACCAGCCGGTCCCGGAGGGCCTCGGGGAGGTCGGTCATCTCGGCAGGGTCGTCGACCAGGCGTGAGAAGTAGTGCCGGGACAACTGATCCGCGCGAAAGGGCTTCTCCCCCAGCTCCGCGACGGCCGCCCTGCGCTCGGCGGAAGTGAGGTCTGCGAGGTGCCGGGGCGGCTTCGCGCGGCGCGGCGCGACGAAGGTGAGCTCACCGGGACGTGGGCTGGGGCTGTCTGACATCACCCACCAGTGTCGCAAACTCCGGGGCATGGCCGCGCCACCACACCCGGGCGGTCGTCCCCGCAAAGGGCCACACAAGACCCAATGATCACACTAAAGTCCTGCCTTATGCCGGTATTGCGCAAAGGACCCCGCCCCTCAGGCAAGATCGTCTTCAGTGACGCGAGCCCGTACCGGAGCCGGCGGCTCGACATCGAGGCCGACGAGGTCAGCACGGTGGCCTATCTGCGGGACTCCGGCGGCATCGTCATCGGCGCGGCGTGGATCGGTAATCACGAGCCGGCGCAGCACAGGCTCGACCTCGCCCGCCTCAACGCGGGCCTGGCACCGGCCATGCCGGCCGGTCTGACCAGCCATCCCGAGGGCAGGACGCCGCTGGACGCCACGGCTCTGGAAGTGGTGTGGTTCGAGGAGGGCGACGGCGCGGCCGTGCTCGAGGCAGGCGAGCCGCTCTGTGTGATCCCCGGGTGGTCGAGCCTGAGCCATGGCCTCCCCGGGTACAGCCGCGACGCCACGGGGCAGGGCCCGTTCGCCCTCCCGTTCGACGATGAGGACTTCGACCTCCGGATCCGAGAGGCGCGCGAACACTGGGTCCGGCAGCGCGACACCGCGGTTTGGGGCGACTTCCAGCAGTCCGCGCTCGGTCATCTGCTCAGCCGGCTCGGCCCCGGGGGCCAGTATCTACACGACGTCGGCCGGCAAGACAGCGGCCCCGTCATCGGAGTGTCCGAACGCCCCGCTCGCGAGGACCGCCCCTATACGGTGCTGAGCACGCTCGGGATGAGCCGCCAGCGAATGCCCGCAGTCGGGCTCCACGAGAAGGACACGGACCCTCACGATCGCGTAGAGCTGGCCCTGGCCACGACCCTGCCGAGCGGGCCGGCCGGTCAGCTCCTCGCCTGGCTGGCGCCCTATCCGTGGCGCTCAGCGACCCGGCTCGGCTCGGGCAGCGTCATTTCGTGGCCCGGCCGGGCAGGCGCCTTCCCGCTGGGAGACCGCTGGGCGGGCGCGCTGCTGCTCGATGACCCCGCCGAACTGGCCCTTGATCAGCTCGTCCCTGATCTGTCCGGGTTCAAGGTGGTCGACGGAGACTCCGTGCGGTGGCTGTGGGTGGTGCCGATCACCGCGGACGAAAGGACGCAGGCTTCGAGCGAGGGCTTCACCACACTGCTCCGGCAGATGACCAAGGACGGCCGCTCCTGGATCGCGGCCGGATGACGGTCTCGTGGGGCTGACCGCACCACCAGAAGTGATCAGCCCGCTTAGGGAACGAACGACTCCAGAGCCAGCCAGACGATCGGCGCGGTGGCGAGCAGCGAGTCCAGACGGTCCATGACCCCGCCGTGCCCGGGCAGCACAGTGCCCATGTCCTTGATGCCGAGATCCCGCTTGATCATCGACTCGATGAGGTCGCCCACGGTGGCCGTGCAGACCACTGCGGCCCCGAGCAAGGCGCCCTGCCAGATCTCGCCGCCGAGCAGCCAGGGGACCAGCCAGGCGCCGACCGCCATGCAGGTGAGTGCGGAGCCGGTGAAGCCTTCCCAGGTCTTCTTGGGGCTGATCGTGGGGGCCATTTTGTGCCTGCCGAGGAAGGCCCCGGCGAAGTACCCGCCGATGTCGCTGGCGACGGTCACGGAGATGAAGATGACGATGCGGGCGGCACCGTCCTTCGGTGCCAGCATCAGGGCGACGACGCCGCCCATGAGGGGCAGGTACGCGGCGATGAAGACGGACGCGGTCGCATCCCGTACATAGCCTTCGGCGCCTTCGGGCATCCGCCAGATCATCAGGGTCAGCACGGTCAGGGTGAACGCACCGGCGAGCCCGGCCGGGCCCTGCCAGTAGGCGAACGACACCGCACCGACCAGGCCGGCCGTCAGCGGGATGATCGGCACCTTGATCTCACGGGCGGTCATGGCCTGGGCGAGTTCGCGCAGGCCGACGGCCATGAACACCGCCATGACCACAAGGAAGATCACCTTGATGGTGTAGAGCGACACCAGCACCAGACCGCCGAGACCCAGCCCCACGCCAATGGCGATGGGGAGGTTACGGCCTGTGCTGCGCTTCTTATTTGCCGGCGGTGGCTCGTCCTGCGGCTCCGGGGCGTGTTCCAGCTCCATCAAACCTCGAGGAGCTCTGCCTTCTTGTGCTCGAGCAGCTCGTCGATCTTCGCGACGTACTTCTGCGTCGCGTCCTCGAGCTCCTTCTCAGCACGGCGGACATCGTCCTCACC
>JAOPYO010000079.1 GCA_025964575.1 Actinomycetes bacterium | reverse complement strand
CGACCACGTGGGGTGGCCGCGGGTCGGCTCGCCGTAGGTCATGCACCCGAGGGCGATGGGCGACACGTCGAGGCCGGTGTTGCCGAGCTTGATGTAGCGCATGGTGCTCTCCTGGTCCCGGTGTTCGGGGGTGTTCTGATTCGGGGGTGGTGTTATCTGACGGGTGGGTTCAGCGGGCGAACACCGTCGTCGTCCCCTCGCGGCGAGGCCCCGTGGACCCGTGGCCGGATGAATCGGAGACCTCTCCGTTAGATGGAGACGCTACCGGAGAGCTCTCCGATTGGCAACATCGGCCGTCGCCGTGCTGGCGTCGCTGCCCGTACCGGGAGGCCTCCGCCATCCAGCGATAATCTGCGAGGAGTGTCATCTCCAAAGGAGATGATTATCTTCGGGTCAGGGGAGGGCACTTGGATCTGCGGCAGATGGAGGTGGTCGTCGCGGTCGCTGAAGAGGGTGGGTTCACGGCGGCGGCGCGGCGTCTGCACGTCGTCCAGTCCGCCGTCTCCAGCACGGTGCGTGCGCTGGAACGTGACCTGGGAGCTCCGCTGTTCGACCGCACCACGCACCGGGTGGTCCTGACCCCGGCCGGTGAGGCGTTCGTGCCTGCGGCACGAGTGGCGCTACGCGCCGCCGATCAGGCGCGGGCGGCGGTCGATGGCGTGCAGGGCCAGGTACGGGGGCGGGTCACGGTCGGCACGATGCAGGGTGTCTGGGCCGACCTGCACCGCGCGCTGGCCGGTCTGCGCGAGGAACACCCGGGCGTCGTCGTCCGGCTCCGGCAGGCGTCGGTGGTCGATATCCGGCAGGCGCTGCGTGAGGGCGCCGTGGACCTGGCCGTGGTCGCCCTCGATCGCCAGCAGCAGCGGGGGCTGGTGACCCGGTTGCTCTCGCGTGAGGAGATGGTGCTGGTGACCTCGGCCGAACGCGAGCTTGCCGGGGACGGTCCGGTGACGCTCGCCGATGTGGCCGGTCTGCCTCTGGTGGACTTCGCGCCCGGCTGGGCGATCCGGCATTCGGTCGACCAGGCCTTCCGCGCGGCCCTCGTCGAGCGCAGCGCCACGTTCGAGGTGAACGACATCGTGGCGGCGTCCGAACTTGTCCGTCACGATCTCGGCGTCTGCATCATGCCGGAGTCGATCGCCGCCCGGTTCCCGGACCTGGCCGTCCACCGGTTCGCCGAGCACGCGCCGAGGTGGAAGGTCATGGTCGTTCGGCCTCGTGGAGAGGTGCCGCCGGCGGTCGCCGCGCTGCTACGGCATATCTCCTGATTCACGGGTGGTCGCCTGGTCTTCCACCGGCGCCGGTCGTCGTCGGCGAACGCGCCGTGGACGAGAACGACCGTGGGAGTAGGGCTTTCTGTCATTGGCTGAGCTCCTTCTCAGGGGTTCGCGCGTGCACTGCGCAGGCTGTCGGCGGCCGGCGTGATGGTGGGGCGCTCAGGAGCGCACGGCGCCGTGGCCGCAGGGCATGGACGTACGGGTTGACGGGACGCGGCGGGAGTGTCGGCCCGGCGTTCGGTGGCCCAGTACAGCAGCGCGAGGAGGGGAAGTGCGGCGCCGAGGACGGTGACGTCGGTCCAGCCGTGGGCGTGGTAGATGATCGATCCGACCTGGGAGCCGAAGGCGCCGCCGGCGAAGAACGTGGCGATGTAGACGCTGTTGAGCCGGGCTCGCGCGCTGGCGTCCAGTTGGTAGATGGTGTGCTGGCCGAGGATGAGTGTGGTCTGCACCGCCATGTCGATCAGGATGGCGGCGACGGCCAGCAGGATGATGTTGTGCCGGCCGAATCCGGCGAGCGCGAACGCCAGTGCCGCGGTGGCGAACGCGGCAGCGGTCATCGGGCGCCCCAGCCCGCGGTCGGCCCAGTGCCCCGCGAACGGCGCCACCACCGCTCCGCCCGCGCCGACCAGGGCGAACATCCCGACTCCGAACCCGGAGTAGTGGAATGGGGGGCCGGTGAGCACGAACGACACCGTGGTCCAGAAGGCGCTGAACGCGGAGAACATCGCCGCCTGGTACAGGCCGCGGCGTACCAGCGCGGGATGGGTACGCACCAACCGTGCGGTGGAGCGCAGGAGCCGGCAGTACGGCACGTGGGTGCTGGGAGCGTGTTGCGGCAGGGCCGAGCGAAGCGCCAGTGCCAGCATGGCCATCAAGACGGCGGAGCCGAGATAGACGACGCGCCATCCGGCGGCCTCGGAGACCAGGCTGCTCAGGGTGCGGGACAGCAGGATCCCGGTGAGCAGGCCGCTCATCACCCGGCCGACGATGCGCCCGCGGGCGTGGTCGGGGGCGAGGCCGGCGGCGAACGGGACGAGGATCTGGGCCACGACTGAGGTCGCTCCGCTGATCAGTGAAGCGATCAGCAGTACGGGGAAGGTGGTGGCCGTGCCCGCCACCACCAGCGCCGCCGTGGTGACAGACAGAAGGATCATGACCAGTCGGCGCTTTTCGATGCGGTCACCGAGCGGTACGAGGAGCAGCATGCCCGCCACGTAGCCGATCTGGGTGGCGGTGACCAGTCCGCCGACGGCGGCCGTGCTGATGCCGAAGAAGACGTGCAGCGAGGAGAGAAGCGGCTGCGCGTAGTAGAGGTTGGCGACGGTCATCCCGCAGGCGACGGCCAGCAGCACGACGAGCCAGCCTGGTGGGGTGGCCGCAGGCGACGCGGGCCGTTGCGCGGTCTTGGGTTCGACGGGCAGGGACACAGTCACCTCATATGAAGGAACCGGCTGATGCGGCTCGACGTTGGATGGTCCGGTTATCGAGGGGGCTTTCGTTCCCCTCATGGCGCTCCAACCGCAGGCACCCGCCCATGTTTCCGCTATCAACGCGATAATCGGCGATGACTGTAATCTTCAATAGAGATGAAGACTCTCGTGCCAGGGCTTCGAGCGCATGGAGACTCCTGACGGCGACCAGGCACCGCCCGCGTGATGGTCGAGCCTCGCTCGGATTCGCCTTGTCGCTGGGGGTGGCAGACTTCGATCATGACTGCAGAGACGATCACCGCGGAGGCCGCGGGTACCTGGAAGCTCGGCGACCTGGTGGTCAACCGGATCGGGTTCGGTGCGATGCGCCTGACGCAGAACGCCGACGGCGCCCCAAGCGATCGCGACCGGGCGATCGCCGTGCTCCGCCGCGCGGTCGAGCTCGGCGTGAACCACATTGATACCGCCGCGTTCTATTTCTCGTCGCTGCGCTCCGCCAATGAGCTGATCAATCGAGCTTTGGCTCCGTACTCGGATGATCTGGTCATCGCCACCAAGGTCTGGCCGGGCCGGGATCCGTCGGGTGAGTGGGTGTGGGCCACGCCGGAGCAGTTGCGCGGCCAGGTCGAGGAGAATCTGCGCCAGCTCGGCCGTGACCACCTCGACGTGGTGAACCTGCGCATCCCGCCAAGCATGGCGAAAGGCTCGATCGCCGAGCATTTCGGGGCGCTGAGCCACCTGCGCGACGCCGGGCTCATCCGCCATCTGGGCATCTCCAACGTCACGCCCGAACACCTCGCCGAGGCTCAGACCATCGCGCCGGTGGTGTGCGTGCAGAACTCCTACGGCGTCGGCGCGCCAGCCGAGGACCATGGGTTCTTGCGCGCCTGCGGTGAGCAGGGGGTCGCGTTCGTGCCGTTCTTCGCGATCGCCGGTGCCGGGCGCGAGGCAGGCGCGAGCGATACCGACAGCGAACAGGTGCTCGCCGTCGCACGCGCACACGAAGTGACGGCCGCGCAGGTCCGGCTGGCGTGGACGCTGCAGCGCGGGCCGCATGTGCTGGCCATCCCGGGTACTGGCAATCCGGATCATCTGGTCGCCAACGTGGCCGCTGGCGCGCTGCGGCTCTCGGAGGACGAACTGGCCCGCCTTGAGTCCCTCCACCAGGGTGGAGAGTGAGCGAAAGGCTGTCTTCCTTCTGTGCCCGCTCCACCGCTTCGGAGATGAATACCGACCTTACGAAGTTCCAGGCCAGCACCTGCGACGAATTGTCGAGCCGTACAAAGCTCACTGCAGACTGTCCTGCGAACAGCCTGGACGCGTGGTCCCGGCAACGATCGGTAGGTCTGTCCGACCGCAGGGTCCGCCGTCTACGGGCAGGAGCCGCCCGGTGCTTGTGGGCCTTCCGCAGTGGTGGCGAAGCGCTCGAGTGCGCGGGCGAGCTCGGCGAGGTCCATCTCACCAAGATGATTGATGATGTGGCGTCGCACGCTGGCCAGATGCGTGGGGTAGGCCTCCTCGAGGCGTGCGAGACCGGCATCGGTGAGTACGGCGTTCGAGCCGCGTGCGTCCTCTGCGCACTTCACCCGCTCGACCAGGCCCTGGCCCTCCAGCCGGGCGACGATGCGGGTCATGCCGCTCAACGACAGATCGCATACCGCCGCGAGTTCGCTCATCCGCAGTAGACGGTGGGGTGCCTCCGAGAGGTGCATCAGCGTCGCGTACTCGCTGAGCGTCAGCCGCTGCTCGCGTACCAGATCGGCATCCAACGTACGTGGCACGACCAGGATCACCCGGCCCAACGCCCTGACGACCGCTTCTTCGTCGGCGGTCAGCGGGCGTAGCGAAGATTCTCGCAAGGTCACATAACCCAGGCTACTTGCTTGACGAAGCATCTGGGTGGCATATTTGCTTGACGAAGGAAGTAATTCCTTGATCACGCACATACGCACAAAGGAGTTCTCATATCATGACCAGGATCGGCATCATCCTCGGCAGCACCAGGCCCGGACGTAACGGCGAGGCCGTGGCCCGTTGGGTTCACCAGATCGCCTCGCAGCGCAACGACGTGGAGTTCGAACTGGTCGACCTCCTCGACTACAAGCTGCCCCACCTCGATGAGGTACTGCCGCCGTCGCTGGGTCAGTATGAGTTCTCGCACACCCGTGAATGGGCCGCCAAGATCGCGTCCTTCGACGGCTTCGTGATGGTCACGCCCGAGTACAACCACTCCACGTCCGGTGTCCTGAAGAACGCCATCGACTTCCTCTTCGCCGAGTGGAACAACAAGGCCGTCGGGTTCGTCAGCTACGGCTCTGTCGGCGGCGCTCGTGCGGTGGAGCACCTGCGCCTGATCGCCGGTGAGCTCAAGATGGCCGACGTGCGCACCCAGGTGGCGTTGTCGCTGTTCACCGAGTTCGAGAACTTCTCGGTCTTCAAGCCCAGCGACTTCCAGGTCCAGTCGCTCAACCAGATGCTGGACGAGGTCATCGCGTGGAGCGGGGCGCTCGCGCCGCTGCGCGTCAGCTGACCGACGATGCCGACAACAATTAACGAGGCCTTCCTGCCATGAACATCGTCTTGTGGATCATCGCAGGCCTGCTCGCCGCGGCATTCCTCGCCGCAGGCGCGATGAAGCTCGCCCAGCCCACGGAGAAGCTCGCCGCCTCCGGTATGGGCTTCGTCGAGGACTTCCCGCCCGCCCTGGTAAAGACCATCGGCGCACTGGAAGTACTGGCCGCGATCGGGCTGATCCTGCCCGCAGCGGTGGACATCGCGCCCGTGTTCGTCCCACTGGCCGCGGTCGGACTCATTGCCATGATGATCGGCGCCGTTATCACCCACGCCCGCCGCAAAGAGAACAAATCCATCCCCGGCAACATCATCCTGCTGATACTGGCGGCCGTCGTAGCGTGGGGCCGTTTCCGTCCGTACTCCTTCTGAAGGAGCGCTTCCAGCATGGCCCGCGGCGGCCACTCGCGAGTGGCCGCCGCGGGCGAACTTGTGGTTAGGCTCAGCGGCGCCGCCAGACGGGGGCCCGCTTCTCGCGAAACGCCTGCACGCCTTCGACGAGGTCCTCAGTGGTGAAGGCCAGGGCGAGCTGAGCTTGCAGCACGTCCAGCGCTTCCGCGAGGCTGAGGTCGCGGGTGCTGTCGATGGCGTCCTTGCCGAGCTTCATGAGCAACGGCGACTTCGCCGCGATCCGGCGCGCCCAGTCCTGGACTGTGTCGCCGAACTCCTCATCAGCGACGACCTTGTTGACGATGCCCAGATCACGCGCCTGGTCCGCAGTGATCAGATCACCGAGCATCATCAGCTCGTTTGCCTTCATGCGATCGACGTTGCGGTAGATGAGCGCGGAGATCATGAACGGGAACGCCCCCACGTTGATCTCTGGGCAGCCGAACCGCGCCGATTCAGTGGCGATGACGAGGTCGCAGGACAGCGCGAGGCCGAACGCGCCGGCGAGCACGTCCCCGTTGGCCGCGCAGATCACCGGCTTGCCCAGCGCCCCGATGAGCTTGAACAAACGGGGAAACCTACCCAGGCCCGCGTACTTGACGATGGGCGGCCTGTCGTCGGCGAAGGCCTTGAGGTTGCCACCCGCCGAGAAGATCCGATCGTGCGACGACGTCAGCACCACGACCCGCACAGAGTCATCGGCCTTCGCACCTTCCAGTGCGGCCAGCAACTCGTCGAGAAGTTCGTCGCCGAGCGCGTTGCGGGTTTCCGGATGATCCAGTGTTACGACCGCGACACCGTGCTCATCAACCTTGTAACGGACGAGTTTGCCTGCCATCTGGCGTTTTCCTTCCATGTGCATGCGATCATCCGTGGGCTAGGACGACCTTGCCGAAGCCGGTGCCCTGCTCCAGGTAATCGTGCGCCTCACCGGCTCGCTCCAGGGGGAAGACCTTGTCGATCACTGGCGGGGCGATCGAATGCGTCTCCATCAAGGAGAGCAGTCCGGCGAAGTCGCGAGGGCTGCCCATCGTGGTGCCGAGCAGGCTGTATTGGCCGAAGAAGAACCCCCGCACATCGAGCGGGACTTCCTCGGCACGGGACGCGCCGAGCACGATCAGCCGACCGCCCGGCCGCAGAGTCCCTATTGATTCCCGCCACGTGCCCACGGAGTCCAGGACCACGTCGAACCCCCGGCCTCCGGGTGACAGCCTCCTGGCCTCCTGCTCCCAACCGGCCTCGGTGTAGAGAACTCCATGCCGGGCGCCGAGCTCCCGCGCTTGGTCGATCTTGTCCGGGGAGGACGAGGTCACCACCACCGAGGCACCGATCCCCGCGGCCAGCGTGACCGCCATGGTGGCGACGCCGCCGCCCGCCCCGAGAACCAAGAGCGATTCGCTAGCGTGCAGCCCGCCACGGGTGAACAGCGCACGGTAAGTCGTGAGCCCGACGAGCGGCAGGGCGGCCGCCTCCGGCCAGCTGAGTCCTGGCGGTCGGGGCGCCGCAGCGCACTCCACCGGCACCCGGACCAACTCGGCGTATGTGCCCGGCTGATGGTCACCGAGGATCTGCCATCGTGAGCCGGGCGCACTCTCCTCGCCTCCCCACCACAGAGACGGCAGGATCAGCACCTCTTCGCCGGTGTCGGCCCGGACGCCGGCTCCGTCGGCACCGATCACGTGCGGCAGCGGCGAGCCGTACTTCCCTTGCCGAACGAGCACGTCATGCCAGTTCAACGCGCTGGCACGCAGCCGGATGGTGACCCAGCCGGACTCGGCTCGCGGATCGGCGCACTCTCCCAGCCTCAGGTTCCGCGCCGAACCGAACGTGTGTAGCACGACCGCTTGCACGAAACCCCCCATTAATGGTCTGACCATTATATCTTGCTTCCAGCAGCGTGGCGCACCGGAGAGAGGCAGCCGCCTGCCGGGACCTGCACGCGAACACGCCGGGAGGCCAGAGCCGGTCCCAGCGTGTCCGCGAGTGCTGCCTAGGGTGCCTACGACATGGAGGTGTCGAGGTAGATGGTCTTCAGGCTCTGGTAGGCGTGCAGGCCTTCGGGGCCCAGTTCCCGGCCGATGCCGCTGGCTTTGATACCGCCGAACGGTGCCGTCGGGTCGTTGACGTAGGCGTTGATCCCGATGGTGCCCGAGCTGACCTTGCGGGCCACCGTTTCGCCACGCTCGGGATCGGCCGTCCACACGGTACCGCCCAGTCCGTACTCGCTGGAGTTGGCGATGGCGATCGCCTCCTCTTCGGACGAGTAGGGAATCACCGACAGCACCGGGCCGAAGATCTCTTCCTGGGCGATGGTGTGCCCGTTGTCCACGTCGGCGAACACCGTGGGATCGACGAACCATCCCCGGTCGAGGTCTCTCGGCCGTCCACCTCCGGCGGTGAGCCGGGCACCCTCGCTCAGCCCCTTGGCGATGTAGGACTCGACGCGATCGCGCTGGCGGGACGACACGAGCGGGCCGATCTGCGTTGAGGATTCCAGCGGGTCGCCCACATCGAGGGACGTGGCCAGTCCGGTGATGGTGTCGACGACTTCGCCGTACCGGGAACGCGGA
>JAOPYO010000022.1 GCA_025964575.1 Actinomycetes bacterium | reverse complement strand
CGTACGACATCCAGAAGAAGTCCGAAGGCATCTACGCGATCATCGACCTCACGGCCGAGCCTGCCACGGTCAAGGAGCTTGACCGCCAGCTCAACCTGAACGAGACGATCCTGCGTACGAAGGTCCTTCGTCCTGAGATTCACTGACCCGCCCAAAAGCAGTGTTCGATCTTAACTAGCCAAAAGCATGAGCCGGAGCGAGCCCCATGGCAGCAGGCGACACTCAGATCACGATCGTCGGCAACCTCGTCGAGGATCCAAACCTTCGCTTCACCTCTAGCGGTCAGGCGGTGGCGACCTTTCGCATCGCGTCCACTCCCCGCTTTCTCGACAAGCAGTCGAATGAGTGGAAGGACGGCGAAAGCCTCTTCCTGACCTGCAACGTCTGGCGGCAGGCGGCGGAGAACTGCGCCGAAAGCCTTCAGCGGGGCATGCGGGTGATCGTGCAAGGCCGTCTCAAGCAGCGGTCGTACGAGACCCGCGAGGGTGAGAAGCGCACCGTCTACGAGATCGAGGCCGACGAGGTCGGCCCGTCACTGAAGAACGCCACCGCCAAGGTCAACAAGACCCAGCGTCAGGGTGGTGGCGGCGGCTTCAGTGGTGGTGGTGGTGGCGGTGGGGGTGGCTATTCCGGTGGCGGACAGCCCAGCGGGGGTGGCGGCTTCGGCGGCGGCCCCAGCGGGGGTGGCGCGCCGGCCGACGACCCATGGGCGACCGGTGGCGGTGGCGGCGGAGGCTTCTCCGACGACCCGCCCTTCTAATCAACTATCCACTGACCATCCCCGTGTGAACGGGGCTCTCCGTAGAGGAGCACCACGATGGCCAAGCCTCCTATTCGCAAGCCGAAGAAGAAGGTCTGCCTGTTCTGCCAGGAGAAGATCTCCTACGTCGATTACAAGGACACCGCGCTGCTGCGGAAGTTCATCTCCGACCGGGGCAAGATCCGCGCCCGCCGGGTGACGGGCAACTGCACGCAGCACCAGCGCGACGTCGCCACGGCGATCAAGAACGCCCGTGAGATGGCTCTCCTGCCGTACACGAGCACTGCCCGTTAAGGAGGTCGGACGATGAAGCTCATCCTCACTCAGCAGGTCGCCGGCCTTGGGGCGCCGGGCGACGTCGTCGAGGTCAAGGACGGCTATGGCCGTAACTACCTCGAGCCGCGCGGGTTCGCGATCCAGTGGACTCGCGGTGCCGAGAAGCAGATCACTTCGATCAAGAAGGCTCGGTCGGCCCGCGAAATCGCGGACCTCGACCACGCCAAGGAGATCGCCGGTCGCCTCGCGGCGCTCAAGGTCACGTTGAGCACCCAGGCCGGTGCCAACGGCCGACTGTTCGGCTCCGTCACCGCCTCCACCATCGCTGACGCGGTGCGGGACTCCGGCGGTCCGGACCTGGACAAGCGCCGGATCGAGGTGCGCAACCCGATCAAGACGCTCGGTTCGCACCAGGTCTCGGTGCGACTGCACCCCGAGGTCAGTGCCACGATCGATCTCAATGTGGTCGACGCCTGATTCACCTGTTCGATGTGAACGGCCCGGACCGGAAGGTCCGGGCCGTTCCACGTGAAACCACTCCCCAGGTTCCTTGGTGATCGACACCCTGACCGCTACCGTCCGTAACTGGATGTGTGCGAAGGGGGAACATGTCGGAGGGCTGGATTTCGGGGATGGCGGCGCGTGGCCGAAGTGAAACCATGGTGGCGCCCACCCGTCGCGGGTTGTTGGGCTACGGGGTCGGTGCGGGAATGTCGGCCTTGTTATCGTTTGTCGGCGACCCGGCCGAAGCGGCTGAGATGACCGGGACGGCCGGGATGCCACTGGTCCATCCGCGAAAGGACTGGGGTGCCAGAGCACCCAGATTCAAACCCGAGGTGCTCCACTGCCCCGATCACATCGTGGTGCACCACACCTCGACGCCGAACACCACGGATCTCTCGCTGGAGCATGCCTACGAACTGTCCCGGCAGATCCAGCGCTTCCACATGTACAGCCGCGGCTGGAACGACATCGGTGAGCAACTGACGATCAGCCGTGGCGGCTATGTGATGGAGGGGCGTTACGGCAGCCTGAAGGCGATCCTGTCCGGCCGAAACGTCATGGGCGCTCAGACCATGAGCCACAACAGTCATACCCTCGGCATTGAGAACGAGGGCGATTACATGAGGTCCAAGGTGCCGGACCGCCTGTGGTCCTCGCTGGCGGATGTCTGTGTCTGGCTGTGCCGGACATATGACCTCAACCCGTACAAGGTGATCGTTGGGCATCGCGATTTCAACTCGACCGACTGCCCCGGCGACGTGCTCTACGCCCGGCTGCCTGAACTCCGGCGCGTCGTGGCGGGTCGTCTTTCCGTGCCGCAGCCGCCGAACCCCGCCGATGAGGCGTCCGTCCCCAAGCCTGCACCCCCTCTCGATATGAGCTCGACCGCAGTTGCACCACCTGTCTCCGAGCCCGGTGAGAACGATGCCGACATGCCCTGACGGCGCCGGCCCGGTCGGTCGATTCAGGACTCCGGAGTCGAATAACGGGTGCGGCGGCGGGCGATCTCCGGATCCAGTCCCTCGACCAGGGACCAGATGCCGGCAACCCGCTCGGCCCATGCCTCCGGAGGCAGTCCGGAGAGGCCCTCGGAGGCCAGATCGTCGATCGCCTTGGTGAGTCGAGCCAGCCGCTCGCCATGTGTTGAACACATGTTCGAAGCCTAGCGGAAGGGGGTAGGAGTTCGAGCATGCTTTCGAACAATCGTCTCAGGTGTCACACGGCTATCGGCTATCCGCGGACGGCCCCGGTGACCAGCCACCTGCCGCTACGGGCTCGTACGCCCAGGGTGACCAGCCGAGCCGTCATCCACAGGCCGATGGAGAGCCACAGTGCGACCAGGCCGCCGCCGAGCCCGTAGACCAGCCAGGCGGCGGGCAGAAAGACCGCCATGGTGGCCGTCCCCGCCAGCGCCAGATAGTGCATGTCCCCGGCGCCGATCAGCACCCCGTCGAGGACGAAGACCACCCCGGCGATCGGCTGCATCACCGCGATGAGGATCAGACTGCTCAGCAGCAGATTCCGTACGGCCGGATCGTGGGTGAACAGATCCGGCAGCCACGGCCGGGTGCCCAGAATCACCAGCCCGAAAGCGATGCCGCCGCCTATGCCCCACACCACCATCCGCCGGGTCGCGCCTCGGGCGCCGCGGGGGTCCGAGGCGCCCAGATAGCGCCCGGTGATCGCCTGTCCGGCGATGGCGATCGCGTCCAGCGCGTACGCCAGAAAGAGCCAGATGCGAGAGCCGACGCCGTACGCCGCCAGCGGTGATGTGCCCTGATGGGCCGCCACCGCCGTCGCCGCGACCAGGACGGCCTGCAGTGTCACGGTGCGGATGATCAACGCGACCCCGGCCGTCGCCGCCGCCCGTACACCTTCGCCATCAGGCCAGAGCGGAGCACCGTGCCGGCGGGCGCCGCGCAACACCACACCGACGTAGACGGCGCCACCGGCGGTCTGCGCGATGACGGTGCCCCAGGCCGAGCCCGCGATGCCCCAGCCGAGCCCAAGGACGAAGAGCACGTTCAGAGCCAGATTGAGAGTGAACGAGCCGACGGAGACATAGAGCGGGGTACGCGTGTCCTGCATGCCGCGCAGCACTCCGGTGCCGGCCAGCACGACGAGCATCCCGGGGATGCCGAACAGGCTGATGCGAAGGTACGTCTCGGCGGCCGGCGTCACCGTGGCGGATGCGCCGAAGGCCTCCACGATCCACGGGACCAGCGGCAGGCCGAGCACGATGAGCCCGGCGGCGATCGCCAGGGCCAGCCAGATGCCGTCGATGCCCTGACGGACCGCGTCCTTGAGATGTCCCGCGCCCATCTGACGAGCGACCGCGGCGGTCGTGCCATAGGCAAGAAAGATGCAGACCCCGACGATCGTGGTGAGCGCCTGGCCGGCGACGCTCAGTCCGGCCTGTGCAGTGGTGCCCAGATGGCCGACGATCGCGGAGTCGGCGAGCAGGAAGAGCGGTTCGGCGACGAGAGCGCCGAAGGCCGGGACCGCCAGTCGCAGGATCTCGCGATCGTGCGGGTGCCTGAGGATCGCCATGACGGTTATTCACGTTAGCAGCTGTAATGAGTGCAACCGATATTGACCCATGACGGGCCGGTTGGTGGGCAACTTTCTTTTCCCCACAGGGGGTGGATCGTGTTTCCGCAGTTCAACCAGTGTGTTGTGGCCTCTCGCACAGAGTTGTCCCCAGAGTTGTCCACAGGTCGTGCACACAGCTTCCGGCGTGTCTGCACAGCGACTCCACAGCCCCGTCCACAGGATCCTTTGCGGTCACTCCCGTGGCGCCGGAGAATGTCGGTTCCGCCTGCTAGACCTGGGGGGTGGCTGGGCGCCTGGTGACAGTGCTCCCGGTGGTGGGTGAGATGTGGAGGGGGTGCAGAGGTGAGTCTGACCGAGCTACCGCGGCATGAGCAGGAGTTCGAGCGCACCCCGCCGCAGGATCTGGCGGCCGAGCAGTGCGTGCTCGGTGGAATGCTGTTGTCTCAGGACGCGATCGCCGACGTCGTCGAGACGGTGACCACTCAGGACTTCTACCGGCCCGCGCACCAGATCCTCTACGACGCCATCCTCGACCTCTACGGACGGGGCGAGCCGGCCGATGCCGTCACCATCGCCGCCGAGCTCACCAAGCGCGGTGAGATCACCAGGGTCGGTGGCGCGCCCTATCTGCACACCCTGATCTCCGCGGTGCCGACGGCGGCCAACGCCAACTACTACGCCAAGATCGTGCGGGAGCGCTCGATCCTGCGCCGCCTGGTCGAGGTCGGCACCCGGATCGCCCAGCTCGGCTACGCCACCGACGGCGTCGACGCCGACGAGCTGCTGGACCGCGCACAGGCCGAGGTCTATGCGATCGCGGACAAGCGCACTGGTGAGGACTACGTCCCGCTCAGCGAGATCATGCCCAACGCCTTGGACGAGATCGAGGCCATCGGCAGCCGCGGCGGCCAGATGACCGGCGTCCCCACCGGCTTCACCGACCTGGACTCCCTGACCAACGGCCTCCACCCCGGTCAGATGATCATCATTGCCGCGCGTCCCGCCATTGGGAAGGCGCTGGCGCTCGATACGCCCCTGCCCACTCCCACCGGGTGGACGACCATGGGCGAGGTCGCCGTCGGCGACGACCTGCTCGGTGCGGACGGGAAGGCGACCCGCGTGGTGGCCGCCACCGAGGTGCTCCATGGGCGGCGCTGTTACGAGGTGGAGTTCTCCGATGGCGAGGTCGTCGTCGCCGACGCGGACCATCAGTGGCTGACGTGGACGCGGGCGGCTCGCCGTTACGACGCGCAAATGCGAGGTGTAGGCCCGACCTACGCGAGGGAGCCGATACGTCCAAGCACCGTCACAACCGAGCAGATGGCGTCGACGCTGCACTGTCTGACTGCGGATCGTCGGCCGAATCACGCGGTCGAGATGAGCTCTCCCCTCGACCTTCCGGACGCGGATCTTCCGATTCCTCCCTACGCGCTCGGTGCCTGGCTTGGCGATGGCGCATCGAGAAGTGCACGGATCACCTCCGCCGACCCGGAGCTCATCGTCCATCTTGAGGGCAGCGGCGTCGTCGTGGTGAAGCATGCGACGGACCTCAACTACCGGCTGAGCTTTCCTGAGAGAGCCGACAAGCTCGCTGCTCGCACCTGTGTGGTCTGTGGAAAGGGCTTTACTCCTCAGACGGTTCAGGTGCGTACCTGCGGTCAGTCATGCGGCGGAAAGGCGAGGTTCAGTACCCCTGCGGTGCCAGTCCCGAGATGCTCACGATGTGGAGCCGAGATCGTCGGCATCGCCACAGGATCGGGCCTCTGCAAGCTTTGCTGGAAGAGCCACGGCACGTTGCAGGCCGTACTCCGAACCATCGGTGTTCTCGGAGACAAGCACATCCCCGTGTCCTATCTCCGCGCGTCGCAGCGACAGCGTCGGGAACTGCTGGCGGGGGTTCTCGATACCGATGGGACCGTGATGAACACCGGTGCGATTCAGCTTGCGGTGACGTCACGCCGTCTTGCCCATGACGTGCGGGAGCTCGTGCTGAGCCTTGGCTATCGATGCTCTATGACCACGAAGCCTGTTCGTGGACGGAGCCCGGAGACCTCGACGTGTTACATGGTCAACTTCACGACTACCGACCAGGTCTTCCACCTGTCTCGCAAGCAGATCGTGCACAAGGAGCGGTCGCGGCACGATCCGCAACGCACTCGCTGGCGCTATGTCGTCGATGTGCGGCCCGTCGAGTCGCGGCCTGTGCGGTGTGTGCAGGTCGACAATGATGATCATCTCTATCTCGCCGGCCGTGGAATGGTGCCCACTCACAACTCCACCTTGGCCCTAGATTTCGCGCGGGCGGCGTCGATCAAGCACGGGCTGACCTCGGCGTTCTTCAGCCTGGAGATGGGGCGCAACGAGATCACCATGCGCCTGCTGTCGGCGGAGGCCCGTGTCGCGCTGCATGCCATGCGCTCGGGCACCATGCAGGACGAGGACTGGACTCGGCTGGCCCGACGGATGAGCGAGGTCGCGGAGGCGCCGCTGTTCATCGACGACTCGCCCAACTTGTCGATGATGGAGATCCGGGCCAAGTTCCGGCGGCTCAAGCAGCAGCACGACCTGCGGATCGTCATCATCGACTACCTGCAGCTGATGAGCTCCGGAAAGCGGGTCGAGAGCCGTCAGGTCGAGGTTTCGGAGTTCTCCCGATCGCTCAAACTGCTCGCCAAGGAGATCGGCGTCCCCGTCGTCGCGTTGTCGCAGCTCAACCGTGGTCCCGAGCAGCGCACCGATAAGCGACCAATGGTGTCAGACCTACGTGAGTCCGGCTCGATTGAGCAGGATGCTGACATGGTCATCCTTCTGCATCGAGAAGACGCGTATGAGAAGGAGTCCCCCAGAGCGGGCGAGGCGGACCTGATCGTGGCCAAGCACCGTAACGGCCCGACCGCCACCGTTACCGTCGCCTTCCAGGGGCACTACAGCCGCTTCGTCGACATGGCCCCGGGCTGAAGCGGACTTGTAGGGTCCGCGTTTCGGTGACCAAATCCGTGCTCGGTGACCACTCTGAGACCAATTCCGTGTTTCGGTGACCAGTCGGTGGTCGGTCGTGGACTGTTGGTTACATGCCACCACGGCGACAGGGAACGGCGCCAGAGGTCTCGGTGCGGGGGATCAGGAATGATGTACGCCTGATCCCGCTGGCTCGGCTGCGTCTGCTGGATTTTGAAGGCT
>JAOPYO010000485.1 GCA_025964575.1 Actinomycetes bacterium | reverse complement strand
GGAGCAACATGGCACTGGCGCTGGAAAGCGGCTTTGTTTCGACGCTGGGCCACAACACGGCGGCGATCTCGGCGTACGCCGGTGTCGGCCTGGTCCTGTTCGTGGCAGGTTTCTACGTGGTGGACCTCGCCACCCCGGGCAAGCTGATCTCGGTGATCCGGCACGAGCGCAATCCGAACGCGACGGCGCTGGCGACGGCGGCGATGGTCGCGGTCGGCCTGATCGTGGCGTCCTCCATCTACGGAGCGGAGGGCAATCTCGGCGAAGGGCTGATCGCCACCGTCGTCTACGGCGTCGTGGGGCTCGTGGTGCAGACGATCGCGATGCTGGTCTTCAACCTGCTGATCGGGGTCAAGATCAGCAGTCTCTGCCAGGAGGAGAAGCTGGAGCCCGCCGCAGTGCTGTTGGCCGCGACCTATGTGATGATCGGCCTGGTCACCGGTATCTCCGTCATCTGATCTCGCGGACGACCGATCATGAAGGCGGGGTCAGCGCAGCTTTTCGGGGACGTCGAAGGTGGCGCAGACGGCGGCCCATACGCTCTTGGCGCTCTCGCCGTCGGCGAGTGCCTGTTCGATGGTGCGACCATCGAGTGCGGCTATGACGTAGTCCTTGGCGACGCTGGCCGCGTAGACCTCGCCGAACTGCTCGTTCATTCGCTGCCAGAAGACCGTGAGACGCACGCACTCACGGTACCGGTATCGGCTCCGCCGCCGGTTCCCGGAGCCCATCGGCGGATGCCCCGAAAAGCCCCCTGCTCGTGATCATGCAATCGTTCGTCGAACGATTGCATGATCACGGAGGCGGTGCGCGGGCAGTGCGACGAATCCGGGCATTAAGTGATTTTCGTCACCTTCGGGAAACCGACCGGCCGAGGCTGTCAGTGGCCCGAGGCACTATGGAGGAATGCTCGACCGTTTCTCCGCCGCCACCCGCGCCTGGTTCAACGGGGCGTTCTCCGCACCCACAGCGGCGCAGGCCGGTGCTTGGGAGGCGATCGCACGCGGTGACAACACCCTGGTGGTGGCGCCGACCGGTTCGGGTAAGACCCTGGCGGCCTTCCTGTGGTCGCTGGACCGGCTGGCCGCCTCGCCGCCCCCCGAGAACCCCAAGCACCGCTGCCGGGTGCTCTATATTTCGCCGCTGAAGGCCCTCGCCGTGGACGTGGAGCGCAACCTGCGGGCGCCGCTGACCGGCATCCGGCAGGCGGCGCGCCGGCTCGGTCTGGCCGAACCGGAGGTGCGGGTCGGGGTGCGCTCCGGCGATACTCCTGCCGACGAGCGGCGGCGGCTGGTCTCCAAGCCGCCGGACATCCTCATCACCACCCCGGAGTCGCTGTTCCTGATTCTGACCTCGCAGGCCAGGGAGTCGCTCCGCGGGATCGAGACCGTGATCATCGATGAGGTTCACTCGGTGGCCGCCACCAAGCGTGGCTCTCATCTGGCGCTGTCGCTGGAACGGCTGGACGACCTGCTCGAGCGCCCGGCTCAGCGCATCGGGCTGTCGGCGACCGTGCGGCCCGTGGAAGAGGTGGCGACCTATCTCGGGGGTTACAGGCCCGCGACCGTGGTGCAGCCGCCGAGCGAGAAGGTCTTCGAGCTCCAGATCGTCGTCCCGGTCGAGGACATGACGGACCTTCCGCCGACTCCACTCGACCAGCCCGCCGGGAGTGACATCGCCCCTCCAAGGGCTCGCACCATCTGGCCGCATGTCGAGGAGCGGCTACTGGATCTGATCGAGGCACACCGGTCCACGATCGTGTTCGCCAACTCCCGGCGGCTGGCCGAGCGGCTCTGCGGGAAGTTGAACGAACTGGCCTACGAGCGTGACCACGGAGAGGCACTTCCGGAAGACCTCGCCCCGGCCGAGATGATGGCCCAGGCCGGCGCGTTGAAGGGCGCTCCCCGGGAGATCGCACGGGCACACCACGGTTCGGTGTCGAGGCAGGAGCGGGCCGGCATCGAGGAGGCCCTCAAGCAGGGCCGGCTGCCCGCGGTGGTCGCGACCTCCAGCCTGGAGCTGGGCATCGACATGGGCGCGGTGGACCTCGTCGTGCAGGTGGAATCGCCGCCGTCGGTGGCGAGTGGCCTGCAGAGGGTCGGCCGGGCGGGCCACCAGGTCGGCGCGGTCTCCAAGGGCGTGATCTTCCCGAAGTACCGGGGGGACCTCGTGCAGACCGCGGTGGTGGCGGAACGGATGCGCGACGGGCGGATCGAGGCGCTGCGCTATCCCCGTAATCCGCTGGACGTGCTGGCGCAGCAGATCGTGGCCATGGTCGCGATGGACGAGTGGACGGTCGACGAGGTCGAGGCGCTGGTGCGGCGGGCCGCGCCGTACGCCACCCTTCCTCGGTCGGCGCTGGAGGCCACGCTGGACATGCTCGCCGGGCGTTATCCGAGCGACGAGTTCGGGGAGCTGCGGCCGCGGCTGGTGTGGGACCGGGTGACCGGCACGCTGCGGGACCGGCCGGGCAGCCAGCGCCTCGCCGTCACCAGCGGCGGCACCATCCCCGACCGGGGACTGTTCGGTGTCTTTCTTGTCGGCGAGAAGTCCTCCCGGGTGGGCGAGCTGGACGAGGAGATGGTCTACGAGTCGCGGGTCGGCGACGTCTTCGTGCTGGGCTCCTCCTCCTGGCGGATCGAGGAGATCACCCCGGACAGGGTGCTGGTCTCCCCGGCGCCGGGCCGGCCGGGGAAGCTGCCGTTCTGGCACGGCGACACCCCTGGACGCCCGGTGGAGCTGGGCCGGGCACTGGGTGCGTTCACCCGGGAGCTGGTCGGCATGGAGCCCAACGCCGCGAGGGAGCGGGTGGTCACGGCGGGCCTGGACGAGTGGGCGGCCGACAATCTGGTGGCCTATCTGGCCGAACAACGCGCGGCCACCCTCCACGTGCCCGACGACCGCACGCTGGTGGTCGAGCGTTTCCGGGACGAGCTGGGCGACTGGCGGCTGGTCCTGCACTCGCCGTACGGAGCGCTCGTGCATGCGCCGTGGGCCCTCGCCATCGCGGCCCGGCTGCGCGAGCGGTACGGCGTGGATGCCCAGGCCATGCACTCCGACGACGGGATCGTGCTGCGCATCCCCGACACCGACTCGATGCTGTTCGAGGAGGGCGCCTCCGGCACGACGCCGCCGGCGGATCTGGTGCTGTTCGACCCCGAAGAGATCGAGCGGATCGTGGTCGACGAACTGGGCTCGTCGGCACTGTTCGCGGCGCGGTTCCGGGAGTGCGCGGCACGCTCGCTGCTGCTTCCCCGGCGCCGTCCCGACAAGCGCGTGCCCCTGTGGCAGCAGCGGCAGCGGGCGGCGCAGTTGCTGGCCGTGGCAGGCAAATACGCCTCGTTCCCGATCGTGCTGGAGACGATGCGGGAGTGCCTGCAGGACGTCTTCGACGTGCCGGGGCTGATTCAGCTGATGCGCGATCTGGCAGGCCGGTCGGCCCGGCTGGTCGAGGTCGAGACGCCCACCCCGTCGCCGTTCGCCCGGTCCCTGCTGTTCCGCTACGTCGGCGCGTTCATGTACGAGGGCGACGCCCCGCTGGCGGAACGACGTGCTCAGGCTCTGGCCCTGGACTCCGCGTTGCTGGCGGAGCTGCTGGGCCAGGCGGATCTGCGTGAGCTGCTGGATCCCGAGGTCGTCGCCGAGGCGGACCGGGAGTTGCAGCGGCTCACCGCCGACCGGCGTGCCCGGGATGTGGAGGGCGTCGCCGATCTGCTCCGTGAGCTGGGACCCCTGACCACGGAAGAGGTGGCCGAGCGCTGTGCCGCACGGGGCCTGGGACAGGACGCCCCCCTGGCCGCGGCGGCCGACACCGAGGTGGCCGACTGGCTGGCCAAGCTGGTGGAGACCCGGCGCGCGATCCGAGTCCGGATCAGCGGTGCCGAGCGGTGGGCGGCGATCGAGGACGCCGGACGTCTTCAGGACGCCCTCGGGGTGCCGCTGCCCGTCGGCATCCCCGAGGCGTTCCTCGAACCGGTCGGCGACCCCCTGGGGGATCTCCTCAGCCGTCATGCCAGGACCCATGGCCCGTTCCGGGCCGTCCAAGCGGCCACGCGGTTCGGGCTGGGCATCGCGGTGGTGACCGAGACCCTGCGGCGGCTGGCCGCCGGCGGCCGCGTGGTCGAGGGCGAGTTCCTGCCGGTGGAGGCCCTCTCCGGACCACCGGGGACGGAGTGGTGCGACGCGGGCGTCCTGCGGATGCTGCGCCGCAGATCCCTGGCCCGGCTGCGCGCCGAGGTGGAACCATCTCCGCCGGAGTCCCTCGGCCGGTTCCTGCCCGCCTGGCACGGCATCGGGAGCGGCCGGCTCCGGGGCATCGACGCGCTGGTGCAGGCGATCGAGCAACTGCAGGGCGCGGCGGTGCCCGCTTCCGCGCTGGAATCGCTGATCCTGCCCGCCCGGGTCCCCGGTTACTCCCCGGCGCTGCTCGACGAGCTGACCTCCGCCGGCGAGGTCGTCTGGGCCGGGCAGGGCAGCCTGCCCGGCGGCGACGGCTGGATCTCGCTCTATCTGGCCGACACCGCGCCGCTGCTCATGGCCGACCCGAGCGAGATCACGCTGACCTCACTGCACGAGAAGGTCCTGGACGTGCTGTCCGACGGTAGCGCGCTGTTCTTCCGTACGCTCTCCGATCGGATCAACACCGGGCCGATCCGGGCGACCGATCAGGAACTGGCCACGGTCCTCTGGGATCTGGTGTGGGCCGGCCATCTGACCAATGACACGCTCGCCCCGCTGCGCACCACGCTGGGGTCGGGGCGCCCTGCGCACAGGTCGCGGAGCACCTCCCGCCGCGGCCGGCCCGTGCTGCCGTCGCGAACCGGACCGCCGACCGTGGCAGGTCGGTGGTGGCTCGTCCCCGCCCGGGACACCGACAGCACCCGCCGGGCGCATGCGCTCGCCGAGGTGCTGCTCGAGCGGTACGGCATCGTGATCCGCGGTGCGGTGGCCGCAGAGCGCACGCCGGGCGGGTTCGCCGCCGTCTATCCGGTGCTCCGTGCCTTCGAAGAGAGTGGCCGGTGCCGCCGTGGATACTTCGTGGAGGGGCTGGGTGCGGCCCAGTTCGCCCTGCCGGGGGCCGTGGACCGGCTACGGGCCATGCGTGAGGTGCGCCCGGAGCCGGTGGCCGACCCATGGTCCGCTCCGGCCGCCGCCGGGCGAGTGAAGGACCGGGGGCCCCGCGCGCTCGTGCTGGCCGCGGCCGATCCCGCCAACCCGTACGGGGCCGCACTGCCCTGGCCTGAGGCCGGGCGCGCGGCAGCCGGGAGACGTGAGGAGTCCGCGAGCGGCCACAGACCGGGGCGTAAGGCCGGCTCGCTGGTCGTGCTCGTCGACGGGAACCTGGTCCTCTACGTCGAGCGCGGCGGCCGTACGCTCCTCTCCTTCCAGCCCGAGGGCGAAGAGGGGGAGGTGCTGCAACCGGCCGTCGACGCGCTGGCCCTGGCCGTCCGGGAGGGGGTCCTCGGCAAGCTCACCGTGGAGCGCGCGGACGGCGAGTCGATCACCGATTCGCCGTTGGCACAGGCACTGGAGGCGGCGGGTTTCCATCCGACGCCACGCGGTCTGCGGCTGAGGCAATAAACCAGCCGTCCCCGGCGTTCGTCCTATCGGCGGATCACGAATCATTCCTGCGGGCGATGCGGCGACGCGCGTGTCCTGGGGAACATGGTCGTCAACGGGGTCAGTGGTGGTGTGGGGGCCATACCACCGAGTACGGGGAGTTGGCATGACATCGACGGCTCGATGGGCGATAGCGCAGCGGCGCAAGCGTCTTGTGATCAATCAGACACTGCGCGACCGCGTTCGGCAGGACCCGAGACGGCAGTCGGCCGATCTTCCGCTCAAAGTCACGAACCACTGAGCGGCGGGCGAAGCCCGTTGCCCGGACGGAGCCACCGACGGGCCGGACGCCGGTCGCCGCCCGCACCGGCCGGTCAGTCGTCGGTGGTGGTGGAGAAGACCTCTTCGCGGGCCCGCTCGAGCGCGGAATAGAGCGCCCCGCGCAGCACCGGGTTGCCGTCGACCTCGGTCACGACGATCCGCAGTTTGGTCGGGCAGATCCGGGCCACCGCTCGCTCCACCCGGGTGGCGAGCGCCTCGCCTCCGGCGCGCCCCAGCGCACCGGAGATCACCACCAGGCCGGGATCGAGCACGATGTTGACCGCCGCCACGCCATAGGAGATCCGGGTGGCGAGTTCGTCGAGGAAGGCCTCCCCGCGATCCTCATCCGCGGCCGCGACCCGTACGCATTCCGTGGCGGACGACGGCTCGGTGAATCCATGGGATCGTGCCAACTCCAGCACGGCGTCCGCCCCCACGAGTGAGCCGAACCCGCCGGCCAGCGCCGGCGTGCCCCAGGCCATCGACTCCGTGACGCCCTCTGGCAGCGGCACGCCTGGCACCGGCAGATAACCGATCTCCCCGGCGCCGCCCGAGATGCCACGGTGGATCCGTCCGCCCAGCACCACGGCCAGGCCGATGCCCCGGCCCATCCACATGAGGGCGAAGTCCTCGGCCCCCCGGGCCGCTCCGTACGCGCGTTCGGCCACCGCGACCAGGTTCACGTCGTTCTCGATGACGACGGGCCGCCGAAGGTCAGTCCTCAGTCCTTCGAGAACACCTTCGTGCCAGGCGGGAAGGTCGAAGGCGAACTGGACGTCACCGGTCCTGGGGTCGACCAAGCCGGGCGTGCCGATGACGAAGGCGCTCAGCCGGGACAGCGCCACTCTGGCCGAACGGCAGGCCTTGGTGACGGCCGCGTGGACCATGGCTACCGGGTCGTCGGCGTTGTTGGGGTCGACTGTGACCTGGGCGATGATAGAACCTGTGATGTCCGCGATCCCTGCGGTGACACCGTTGGGCCCGACCTCGAGCCCCACGACGTACGCGGCGGCCGGGACGACGGCGTAGAGGGCGGCGTTCGGCCCGCGTCCACCGGCCTGCTCTCCCACGACCTCGACGAGGCCCCGTTCCTCCAGACGGGAGAGCAGCTGGGACGCGGTCACCTTCGACAGCCCCGTGCGCTCCCCGATCTGGGCACGCGTCAGCGGACCTTCACTGATCAGGAGTTCCAGCGCAGCACGGTCATTCAGTTCACGCAGCAGCCGCGGCGTCCCGGGACGACTGGCCATGCTCGGCTCCTTGAATCTCAAAACCATCAACGACAGGTTTCATTTAGGAAAGTTTCCTGTTAGTTTACCTACACGCGCGCCGGGATCCAGAACCTGGGCCGGAGACAAGGGTTTAGCATCCCGGCAGCGCAGAGCAAAGCCGGGCATGGCTGGACCTTACGGGGTCAGGGGCGGGTCAGGCGGACTGAAGGGTCGCACTCGCGAGAGCCGACGCGGAAAGGGAGCCGGTACACATCCATGAAGAGAACTCCATGAAGCATCTGATAGACGACTCCATCACCCGGCTCGCCCGGGCGACCCTTCTGGCGCCGTTCCCCGGCGCCGAAGCCCCCGGCTGGCTGCTCGACGAGCTGGAGCGGGGTCTCGGCGGAGTGACGCTGTTCGCGATCAACGGCAATGTCCCGGACAACGAGCGCCTGGCGGCACTCACCGCCGAGCTGCGCAAGGCCGGCGATCCGATCATCACCATCGACGAGGAGGGTGGCGATGTCACCCGCCTCGCCCACCTGACCGGCAGCCCCTATCCCGGGAACGCCGCGCTCGGCGCAGTCGACGATGTGGAGCTCACCCGGCGGGTGCACCGTTCGATAGGCGCGGAGCTGACCGAGGTCGGGGTGAACCTCGACCTCGCCCCGACCGTGGACGTCAACAGCGCCGACGACAACCCCATCATCGGCATCCGGGCCTTCGGATCCGACCCCGAACTGGTGGCCAGGCATGCCGCGGCGGCCGTCACCGGACTTCAGGACGCGGGCGTCGCCGCCTGCGCCAAGCACTTCCCCGGGCATGGCGCGACCGTGGGCGACTCCCATCTCGGCCTGCCTGTCGTGGACGCCGACCTGGATCTGCTGGACCGCCGTGAGCTGGTCCCGTTCCGGGCCGCGATCGCGGCCGGCACAAAGTCGGTCATGACGGCGCACATCAACCTGCCCCACCTGACCGGGAGCGAACCCGCGACCCTGTCGCATACGGCGGTCACCGGGCTGCTCCGCGAGCGGCTCGGCTATCAGGGGGTCGTCGTGACCGACGCGCTCGACATGCGCGGCGCCAGCGGTGTCATCGGTATCCCCGAGGCGGCCGTGCGGGCCCTGTCCGCCGGCGCCGACCTGCTCTGCCTCGGCTCCCAGGAGTTCGCCGGGAGCGTCCGTGACATCCTGGCGGCGATCGTGGCCGCCGTAGAGTCCGGACGGCTGCCCGAGGAGCGTCTCGCCGAGGCCGCGGACCGGATCCAGCGGCTCAGGGCCTGGCTGGCCGAGAGCCGGCCGACGACTCCCCGGCCACGTTCCGCCACCCCCGAGGTCGGGCTGGAGGCCGCACGGCGGGCTGTTCGTCACACCGGCGAGCTGCCCCCGCTGCGCAGCCCTCTGGTCGTCGAGCTGGCGGCGCCCGCCAACATCGCGGCGGGATCGGTACCCTGGGGTCTGTCACCCTGGGCCGACGAGGTCCTACGGGTCGATGGCGCCACCGTCGACGCGGCGGAACTGCTGACCCGCGCCACGGATCGATCGCTGGTCATCGTCGTGCGGGACGCCCATCGGCACCCGGACCAGCGGCGGCTCGCCGTGACGTTGCTGGCGGCCCGCCCGGATGCCGTGGTGGTCGAGATGGGGCTGCCGATCTGGCTGCCCGCGGCCACGCACATCGCGACGTACGGCGCCGCTCGCGTCAACGGACAGGCAGCCGCCGAACTTCTCGGTCTGACCGCCCGCTGAGGCCAGCTCAGCGGCATGATCGAACGAATAACCCACCGCTCATACCGGAGGTAGGGAGAATCTATCTCCAGGGCAAGGGATACTTAAGTCATGCGACTATCCGCCCGGGTCGATTACGCACTGCGCGCGGCCGCCGAGCTCGCCGTTGCCGCTGGTGACCACCCGGTGACGGCGGTTCAGCTGGCCGACGCCCAGCAGATCCCGCCGAAATTCCTGGAGAACATCCTCGGCCAGCTCCGCCGCTCCGGCATCATCCGCAGTCAGCGGGGACCTGAGGGGGGCTACTGGCTGGCCAAACCGGCCGATGAGATCACGATGGCCGACATCATCAGGGCCATCGACGGCCCACTGCTCGGCGTGCGTGGGGAACGCCCCGAACACGTCGGATACGAAGGTGCCGCCCGGTCGCTGCAGGAGGTGTGGATCGCACTGCGCGCCAGCGAGCGTTCCATCCTCGAGCAGGTGACCCTGGCGCACCTTGGTGCCGGTGTGCTGCCCGACATCGTCCAGAAGTTCACCCAGGACCCCGCCGCCTGGGACTCCCCGGCCTTCCGATGACGCCTGCCTCGGCTCTCGGCCGCGCTTAGAGCGTGAAGACGTGCCAGAAGGGGACATCGTCTGGCTGACCGCCCAGCGTCTGCACAGGGCGCTGGCCGGTCGGGCGCTGACCCGCAGCGACTTCCGGGTCCCCCGGCTGGCCACCACGGATCTGCGCGGCCGGGAGGTGCATGAGGCGCTGGCCTGCGGCAAGCACCTGCTCATCCGGGTCGAAGGTGAACTGACCGTCCACACGCACCTGCGGATGGACGGTTCATGGCGGATCCGGCCGGCCGGTCCCTTCTCTCCGGACCACCGTCTCCGGCTGGTGCTCGCCAACACCGAATGGCAGGCCCTCGGATACTCCCTGGGCGTGGTCGAGATGTTGCGAACCTCCGATGAGGACCGGGCTGTCGGCCACCTCGGCCCGGATCTGCTGGGGCCCGGCTGGGACCCCGCCGAGGCCGTACGCCGCCTGCGTGAGCAGCCCGAACGCGCCATCGGGGAGGCACTGCTCGACCAGACCCGGCTGGCCGGCATCGGAAATCTCTACAAGGCCGAGGTGCTGTTCCTGCGTGGTGTGCACCCGTGGCGCCCGACCGGGGCCATAGCGGACCTGGAGAATCTGGTCGAGCTGGCCCACCGGCTGCTCGACGCCAACAAGGGACGGTATGACCAGGTCACCACGGGAGTCGACCGGCGGGGCCGGGAACACTGGGTCTATGGCCGCGCGGGCCGCCCCTGTCGCCGCTGCGGGACCCCGATCGAACGCGGGGACCAGGGGCCCGGCCCCTACGACCGGATCACCTTCTGGTGCCCGCAGTGCCAGCCCGCGGCATCCGCTCCGTGATCTTTGCATCGCGGGGGAGATACCCGGCGCCGGCCTCGAGCTCACACTGGTGGGGTGAGGCGCGAAAACCCCTGGCCACCGTAAGCGGCCAGGGGTTTTCCTTCGCCTGGAGCCATGAACGGTGGCATGGGCGTCAGCTCTGGACGGAGAACATCCAGTGCTGCTTCTCAAGCTCGGCAGTGAGACCGATGAAGAGATCCTGGGTGACCAGGTCGGCCTCCTCGGTGGCGGCGATGTGCTCACGGAAACGCACGATGATCTGCGCCAGGATGTCGGTGACCGCGGCGACCACCTTGTCATCGCTGATGTAGCCGGTGTCCAACTGCGGGAGGCGGCTGGACTTGGCCACCGTCGCGCTACGTCCGTCCGGGTTGACCCCGATGGAGACGGCGCGCTCGGCCACCGAGTCGGAACCTGTACGGGCCAGGTCGACCACCTCGTCAAGGTGCTCGTGCACCTGCTTGAAGGTGCGGCCGGTGATGTTCCAGTGCGCCTGCTTGGCGGTGAGGGACAGATCGAGCAGGTCGACGAGCGCGCCCTGTAACGCCTGGGCCGTCACCTTCTGAGCATCTGCCGAGATGGGGCTTTTGACCGTTGCCATGGGCCAGTTCCTCCCTGTGCGTCGTTTCAGCTTGTCTGTAACAACACTGGAAGGCACCCCGCTATGCCCCGATCAGGGGGCATGCGAGATAGAAGGTCCCGCCCGACCGCACGCCTCAGGCGGCCACCATGTCGGCGCGGAACGAGTCGCCGGCGATCTCCTCGGGCGTGGCCGGGATCGTCTCGGCGATCCGCTGCGCCTCCCTGTCCGCGTCAAGACGCTCGTGCGCGGGCGGCGCACCGGACATGACGGGCTCCTGCTGCAGTTCGGCCAAGGACAGCTGGTCCGAGACCTCACGGAGTATGTAGGACAGCGGCACCCCAAGGGCCCTGCAGATCGACGCGAGCAGTTCCGAGGACGCTTCCTTCTGCCCTCGTTCCACCTCGGAGAGATAGCCGAGCGACACCCTCGCCGCAGCGGAAACCTCACGGAGAGTGCGACCCTGCCGCAGCCGCAGCTGCCGCAGTACATCACCAAGCAGCTGGCGAAGTAGGACCATCGTCTCGCTCCCTCCCCTGAGTTCGGACCATCTGACTGTTCCACCGTACCCGGCTTCGCGGTACGCGTGGCAGACCGAGGATTTCGTTTCGCTTGGAACGTAACGCTGTAATCAGGCCAACTCTTCCCGATCTTCCTGATCATCGCTCCATTCACGCACCGCGTCCAGACCCAGAATGTTCCGTCTCAGCAGGTCCAGGGCGTGCACCACGGTCATCCGCCGGATCAGGGGGCGGGCCCCCGGGCCGGACCCCGGCACGGGAAGCAGCGGAGACTCGACCCGTGAGACGCTGCCGGGTCCGGCCAAAGCGATGTGAACCGTGCCCACCGGCCGCCCGTCCTGCGGGTCGGGACCGGCCACACCGGTGACCGCGAGGCCGTAGGTGGCCCCCAGCCGGTCCCGTACGCCCATCGCCATCGCGGTGGCCACCTCGGGATGCACGGCTCCATGCCGGGCCAGCAGCTCCTCCGGGACGCCGAGCAGCGCGGTCTTGAGTCCCGTCGCATAGGCCACGATTCCACCGGCGAAGGTCGCCGACGAACCCGGCATCGCGGTGAGTTCGGCGCCCAGCAGGCCACCGGTCAGCGACTCTCCCACCGCGACGGTCGCGGAGCGTTCGGCGAGCAACTGGTGGATCACCCTGTCCAGGGTGTCCTCCCCCGTCCCGTAGACGACACCGCCCAGCAGTTTCCGGGTCAGCTCCTCTGCCTCACTCAGAACGGCCTGCGCGCCTGGACCGGTCGCGGTGATCCGGATCTTCACCTCGGCAGGGTCCGGCAGATACGCCAGCTTGACGCCGGGCAGCGCCTCGACCGCGGCCAACCGGCCGGCCAGCTCCGACTCCCGGACGCGCGCCGTGCGCAGCAGCCGTCTTGCCGGGACCGGCCCGGTCACCGAAGCGCGCAGTTCGGGCAGCACGGCCGTGTCGGTGATGGCGCGCATCTCCACCGGGACGCCGGGAAGGGCATAGACGGGCCCGCCTGGGAGCTCGATCCGCAGGCCCGGGGCGCTGCCCATGGGGTTTTCCAGGAGAGTGGCCCCCTCGGGGACCTCGGCCATCCGCAGCGCCATCGGCCGCAACGGCAGGCCGACCCGGGCCGAACGATCGCGCAGCCGCTGCTCGATCCCGGGGTCACGACGCAGTTCCACACCGGCGGCCACGGCCAGCGCGTCGCGGGTCACATCGTCGGAGGTGGGCCCCAGGCCCCCCGTGGTGATCACGGCGTCGGCGCGGCTGAGCGCCTCGGTGACGGCTTCGATGATCACATCCTGCTCATCACCCACGACGACGCTGCGGGTCACCTGGACGCCGTTCTCGGCCAGCCGCTGACCCAGCCACGCGGCGTTCCCATTGATCGTGTCGCCGAGCAGCAGCTCGTCCCCGACCGTCACCAGCTCGACCCGCATTCGAGCCCCTCTCCGCGATGCCGTCATCCCTGGGTTCTGATTCTGTCGGATCCGGCCGACAGAACTCTCAACCGGTACGGGAGACGAGCCGGCGCAGGACCGAGCCGCACCGCCGGGCGTACGCCCGCTGCATCACCGGCACCAGCGGCCCCCCGGCCCGGGTGTACCACGTGGCAGGTCGGCTGAAGGCGGTGACGGTCAGCCACACATCGTCTTCGAAGTCGCGGGAGACGATGAACGCCTCCTCGCCGCATTCCGGGTGGCCGGGGAGCGTCCCATAGGCGAAACCGGCCCGGCGCTCGCCCTCCTCGGCCCAGATCACCTCGCATGGCGCCAGCAGCGAGAATGGGCCGACCCCGAGCCGCACCGTCGCCGTCACCCCGGGCGCGGCCCGGCGGCCTCCCGAGTCGATCCTGACGCCGACCGCCCGGTGCATCCACCAGTCGAGCACCGCATCGGTGGCCGCCTGCAGCACGGCGGGACCCTGACCGAGCAGGGTCCGCTCCCGCAGATGGCTGTAGCCCTCCGGTAGCGGGCCTTCCCGGGTGGCGCCCACCTCGTCATACGTCAGATTCACAGTCCATTCTCCCTCAGTCGCCGCCAGGCCAGCATCCCGCACAGAGCAAAGCCGAACGCGTTGCCGACACCGTGAGTGGCCGCCATCCAGGTGAGTGACAGGTGCGGCGCACCCGCTGCCTCGCCGAGCGCCCAATCCAGCGCCAGCACCATCGTGGCCACCAGCACCAGGGCGGACGCCCCCAGCAGCACCCCGGTCGTACGGTCGGTGCCGGTCCGCACCTCACGCCAGGTCGTCCAGCCGACCAGCCACATGCCCGCGGTCAGCACCGCCGCACCGGCCAGCTCGACCCAATCCCCGGTGAAGTATCCGACCAACACGATCAGCGTTCCCGCTGGGACGCTCAGGGCCGCCACCCGCGCGGCCCTGCGATCCCCTGCCGCGTGTGAGACCAGGCCCGCGATCAGCGCCGCCGCGAACCCCGCGTAGTGGAAGTGGGCCACGGTGAGCGCGAGGATCTTCAGAGGAAACCCGAACAGCCGGTAGCCGAAACGTTCCGCGACCAGCGCGGTGCCTGCGATGGCCGGGGTGACCAGCGCCGTCAGGACGGCCACTTCGGCAGGGGCCAGGGAACGCCGCGCCGCCAGCCGACGTGGCGCCTGCGCTGCCAGGGCCACAGTGATCAGGGCGTACGGAGCCGCGATGGCGGCCGCGAGGGCCCCACGGGGAAGCCAGAGCGACAAGGCGCCGGCAACCGCCGCGATGAGCCACCAACGCCGGATCACGGCCAGGCCCGGCCCATCGATCAGGCCGAGCCCCAGCGGAATCACCACGAGCATCCCGGTGAGGACGACAGCGTTCACGACCATGGTCACGACGACCTTTCTTGAACGCGTTCAACTGCTGCCACAGAGGACTCTACTCAGTTTTTGAACACGTTCAAGGTCGCGGGAAAGAGGAGGTCTGCCGGCGGAGACGCCAGGCCTTGACGAGGTAGTCGACGCCGGTGACGACCGTGACGATCACAGCGGCGCCCATCGTGGCCCAGCGGAGCGGATCGATCGGCCCTGGCGCGATGTAGAACGTGATGGCGATGACCTGCAGCATGGTCTTGAGTTTGCCGCCCTTGCTCGCCGAAATGACCCCATACCGGATCACGACGAACCGCAGCAGGGTGATCCCGATCTCCCTGGCCAGGATGACGATGGTCACCCACCACCACAGCTCGCCCAGGACCGATAGACCCACCAGCGCCGAGCCGGTGAGTGCCTTGTCCGCGATCGGGTCGGCGATCTTGCCGAAGTCGGTGACCAGATTGTGCTTGCGAGCCAGCTGTCCGTCCACCCGGTCGGTGATCGACGCGACGATGAACACGGCCAGGGCGGCGATCCGCCAGCCGATGCCGTCGATGAAGAGCAGCCAGACGAACACCGGGACGAGCGCGATCCGCACCAGCGTCAGCAGATTGGCGACGTTGTAGATGCTCGCCTGCCCGGCCCCGGTCTGGGATGGCGAGGGCGGCGTCGCCATCGGGTCGATGGTGGGAGGGACAGGCATCCCTGCGGGCGTCTCGGAAGGCCGCACCGGACGCTCCGCGGATGTCATGGCGCGTTCTCCAGGTCGGCCTCAGCGATCAGGTCGACGCCCGCGCTGCCGGTGACCCTAGCCCGGAGGATCTTCCCCACGAGCGGCTTCCCGCCGACGACGGTCACGATCCCGTCGACCTCCGGGGCCTGGTGGGCCGCCCGGCCCTCAGCCTCGCCGTCGGCGGACACTTCCTCGATGAGCACGTCGACGAAGGAACCGATCCGCTCCTCCGCCCGCTGAGCCGTGAGCTCCTCGGCGAGCGCGGACACCTCGGCCAGGCGGGCGGCCACCTCGTCCTGGTCCAGCTTGCCGTCCAGGGTGGCCGCCTCGGTCCCCTCCTCATCGGAGTAACCGAAGACCCCGATGGCGTCCAGCCGGGCCGCGGACAGGAACTCCGTCAGCTCGGCCAGGTCCTCCTCGGTCTCCCCCGGGAAGCCGACGATGAAGTTGGACCGGACGCCTGCCTCGGGCACCTGGGCGCGGATCTGGTCAAGGAGCTCGAGGAACCGCTCACGGTCCCCGAACCTGCGCATCCGCCGCAGCACCGGGCCGCTGGCGTGCTGGAAGGACAGATCGAAGTACGGCACCACGCCGGGGGTCGAGCACAACGCCGCGATCAACCCGGGCCGCAGCTCGGCGGGCTGCAGATAGCTGACGCGTACCCGGCTGATCTCGTCGACGGCCGCGAGGGCCGGCAACAGGGTCTCCAGAGCCCTCAGATCCCCCAGGTCCTTGCCGTACGACGTGGAGTTCTCACTGACCAGGACCAGCTCGCGGACGTCGTGACCGGCCAGCCAGCGCGCCTCCTCGAGGACCTCGGCCGGAGGACGGGAGACGTAGGACCCGCGGAAGGCGGGAATCGCGCAGAAGGTGCACCGGCGGTCGCAGCCGGAGGCCAGCTTGAGCGGCGCTACCGGGCCTCCGCCGAGCCGCCGGCGCAGCACCCGGGGCCCCGACGCGGGGGCCAGGCCCTCCGGGAGATCCACCGAGCCATGACCGGGGATGTGCGCCTGCGCCGAGGAGCGCTCGATCGGGGTGAGCGGGAGCAGGGTCCGCCGGTCGCGCGGCACGTGAGCCTCACGTCGGCGGCCGGCCAGCACGTCGTCGAGACGGTCCCCGATCGCGGTGTAGTCGTCGAAGCTGATGACCGCGTCCGCCTCGGGGAGCGCCTCGGCCAGTTCGGCCCCATAGCGCTCGGCCATGCAGCCGGCCGCGACGACCTTGGCGCCGGAGTCATGGGCCGCGATCAGGGTGTCGATCGAGTCCTTCTTGGCCGCGTCGATGAAGCCGCAGGTGTTGACCACCACGACCCCGGCCTCGTCGCCGTCCTCCACGAGGGTCCAGCCTGAGCTCTCCAGGCGGGCCGCGAGCTCCTCGGAGTCGACCTCGTTGCGTGCGCAACCGAGCGTGACGAGTGAGACCGTGCGACTAGTGGGCATGCCCAATACGTTAACGGGCCCGGCCGCCAGCCCTGACCGCGGCCTCACCCATGTCGCTTGATCCAGACGTCTTTTCAGCTCAGGCGGTCTCGGGGTCGCCGGGGCCGAAATTGAGCGGGATCACCTGCCCGCTGCTTCCCGGCGAACCCAGATCCTTGCCGTTCACGGTGAGCTTCACGCCACCACCGTTGCCGATCAGGATCCGGATCTTCTTCTTGGCGGACCATTCCTTGGTGTCACCGGCGTGGAGGAGCCCGCTGAACAGCAGCTTGCCGTTGCTGTCGCGTACGCTCACCCAGCTCGCCCGCTTGGCCTTGACCCGCACGGTCACCTCTTTGCGGGCGGCCATCGCGACCGGGGCGGACTTGATCGGCGCCGGCGACTTCGTGGGAGTGGCCACCACGACGCGGGACTCTATGCGTACGGGGGTCCGGGCCTGCCCGTTAGTTCCGAACGCCTGGACGATCCCGTAGATCAGCACGAGCGTCAGAGCGACGGCCATGGCGGCAGTCCAGTTCGGGGAACGGCGTTCCCGGAACCGCACCGGTGTCTCGGGTTCGAAAGCCGTCGCCGCGGAGATGGCCTGCGGAGCGCCGCCATGCGCGTCGTCGTACTCCCGCACCAGCGGCTCGGGATCGAGGCCGATGACCCGGGCGATGCTGCGGACATGACCGCGGGCATAGAAATTTCCGCCGCAAATGCTGAAATCGTCGCACTCGATGGCCCGGATGACCGTTTCCCGGATCCGGGTCCGCTCGCTCACCTGCGTAACCGTGAGACCCGCGTCCTGACGCTTCCTGGCCAGGGCCTCACCGATGCTCACGCCGGACCTCCAGTGTTGCGCTCGTCGGCCGACCTGGGGGCCGGGCTCGACGGCTCAGATTCTTTTTAGTGTGCCGCTCCCGCGTTACCAGTGTATGAACGGGGACACCCGCAAAGCGATACGCAACGCGGTAGGAAACAGAGCCAGATTCTTGACATTTCCTCGCAGCGCCCCGGGGCGCCTGGTCATTCGCCGCCGCGCAGCTCGGCCAGCAGCCCGGGGAGATCGTCGGGTTTGGCCTGCACGTCACGGGCCTTGGAACCCTCGCTCGGCCCGACGATGCCGCGGCTCTCCATGAGGTCCATCAGCCGGCCGGCCTTGGCGAAGCCCACGCGCAGCTTGCGCTGGAGCATGGAGGTCGAGCCGAACTGGGTGGAGACGACCAGTTCGGTCGCCTGGACGAGCAAGTCGAGATCGTCACCGATGTCGTCGTCGATCTCCCGCTTCGGGGCCGCGGACTCGGAGACGTCCTCGCGGTAGACGACCTCCGTCTGCTCCTTGCAGTGGCCGACGACCGCGGCGATCTCCTTCTCGGACACGTAGGCGTTCTGCAGCCGCATGGGCTTGCTGGCGCCCATCGGCAGGAACAGCGAGTCACCCTGTCCGACCAGCTTCTCCGCACCCGGCTGGTCCAGGAAGACCCGGCTGTCGGCCAGGCTCGAGGTGGCGAACGCCAGCCGGGACGGCAGGTTGGCCTTGATCAGCCCGGTCACGACGTCGACCGACGGCCGCTGGGTGGCGATGACCAGGTGAATGCCCGCGGCGCGGGCGAGCTGGGTGATGCGGACGATGGAGTCCTCGACGTCACGCGGGGCGACCATCATCAGATCGGCGAGCTCGTCGATGATGACGAGCAGGTAGGGGTAGGGCTGGTAGACCCGCTCGCTGCCGGGCGGGGGCACTAGCTTGCCAGCGCGCACCGCCTTGTTGAACTCGTCCACGTGCCGGAAGCCGCTCGCCGCCAGGTCGTCGTAGCGGCGGTCCATCTCGCCGACCACCCATTCGAGGGCCTCCGCGGCCTTCTTC
>JAOPYO010000482.1 GCA_025964575.1 Actinomycetes bacterium | reverse complement strand
ATACAGCTTGATTCGGCTGCTGCGGTGAATGACCGGAGCAGGAAATGAACCGGGACCACGTTGCCCGGTTGTCCAATGCCCGACGGCCTGAGCGGATCTGCCGGTCTTCTCCGCGATGTCGTCGATGGTGACCAGGTCTTCCATGACGCCGGTAACCGATAGTCCGCTGCGTTCGCTGTCGTCGATGGCAGACAGGATCGCCTCGGTCGCGTTGCGCGCCTCGCGTGAGAACGCGATGGTGCCGCCGCGCTCGTCGCCGGACAGTTGACCGTCGCCACAGCGGGAGTACAGCCGCTCGGCGGCCTCCTCCAGATCGCTGACCGGCCCGATCTCGAGTTCGAACCAGTAGGTGCTCATTGGCCTTCCTCTTCCGGTCGTATGGTCACCTTGGCGTCGTGCTGTCTCATCTTCCTCCGGATCTTCTGTGCCTCGTGTCCGTCCACATCGGGAGTCCCGTTGATCGAGAACGGAGGGGTGCAGCACCCAGGGCCACCAGGGCAGGATGCTCTCGCATAGGCATGCGCCCGTCCGTTGGTGTAGGTGACCTGCCACCCGGCATCCTCAAGTTCCTTAATGGCCGCTCGCGTATGCTTGCCTGGCATGTAGGAACTATACTACCCGTGTAGGGCTAGGTAAGCACCACTTGGGCACCTGCACCGCGACGAGCAGCATCGCCCAACGATTAACTGCTCACCCAGGCATGCAACCGCAAACCAGAGCGTCCGCACATCGCCATGAGCGAGTGTCGGGGTCATCTGGATGCGGTTGAATCTTTGCCCAGGTGGAGGGTGGTGGCGAGGTGGGCGACCGTGGCGCGTTCGATCTCGGTTTTGGCGGAGGCGAGTTCGTCGGCCGGCTTTCCCTTGCGGTATTTCCAGTCGCGGGGGAGGTGGCCGTCGGTGTCACGGACCTGGGGGAGACGGGGTGAGTCCTTCCCGTTGGAACGTCGTTTCGCGCGGTACGTGGCGTACGAGCCCTTGCAGTATTCGCAGCGGCACTTGGGCAGGTTGTAGGCGGTCATCGTGCCGTGCTTGTACCGGCGCCCGTGCTCGTTCTCGTCGGTGTACCCCAGTTCGTTTGGATCGACCTCGACCCGCGGTCGGGCATGGGGTTGCCCGTCGTCCCGGTAGGCGAAGAAGAGGTCACCGTCACCCAGCCGCTCGGCTTCGACGTGGGCCATGAGCTTGTCGACAATCTGCTGGCTGAGTTTGAGCCTCCGGTACTCCTTGTCCTTCGGGTACTGCTTCACCAGGAACCGTCCGCCGGTCGGATGGAACTTGCGGCTCAGCTCCATCACGCTGCGGCTGACGGTGAGGATGCGTGTCTCGAAGTCGAGGTCCTTGACCCGCAACTCCGTCAGTTCGCCCCATCGCAGCCCTGTCTCGATGTCGGTCTCGACCAAGAGCTGAGCATCGGCAGTGGGAAGCGCGTTGTCGACGCTCCACTCGATGTGGTGTCGGCCGTCTGCTTCCTCTGGATCACCACGCCAAAGCACCATGGCGTAGCCGACGGGTGAGTGAACCCGAACTGTCACCGGCCGCTGCGGGATCTGCGGCATCTTCTCCGTACGGACCAACATCCCTCGATCATCCATGATCCCGCCCACCCAGCCGTGAGCGTCCTACGTCACAAGATCGGCGACAGTGCCACTCAGCGTGCAGAGGCGGATGGCACACAAATCTGCCGGATCTGGCATGAGTGCGATGAAGGCCGGTTCGCAGCAGCGATCTGATTGTTCTCCTAACCCCCATGCTTCGCCCGGTCGATGCGGGCTTCGGGTTGGCCGTACAGTTTCTTGATCATGGAGGACCTGATGAGCCATGTACCGCGGCATGCCACCGTGTACGCCATTGACGTGCCAGACGAGGAGGCTGCTCGCGAGGTCGCCCGGGTCTTGGTCGAGCGTGGTCACGCTGTGGTCCATACGGCTCCTCAAGCGTCGGGACGCGAGTCATTCGATCGATTCATTGGAACTTGGTGGAGGGTCGTCGGCCTGGACCAAGCACGGGACCAAGCACTGTCACGGGGAACATGTGCGCTCCGCCTGACATGCCCGTGAACGTCCGAGTGTGTTCGGATCGATCAGGAATCGAGAAGCGCGGTTCACGGAGCCGCCTCTAACCTGCCCGTCATGGACATAACCATTCACACGAGTTCCCTCCCGCACGACGACCCGGATGCGTCGCTCGCCTTCTACCGCGACGTCCTCGGCTTCGAGGTTCGCAGCGACGTCGGGCAGGGCAGGATGCGCTGGATCACGGTCGGCCCGGCCGGTCAGCCCGACACGTCGATCCTTCTGGCGCCGCCGGCTGCCGACCCGGGAGTCACCGAAGACGAGCGCCGCACCATCACCGAGATGATGGCCAAGGGCACCTACGGCTGGATCCTGCTGGCCACCCCGGACCTCGATGCCACGTTCGAGAAGGTGCAGGCCGGTGATACCGAGGTCGTACAGGAGCCGACCGAGCAGCCGTACGGCATCCGCGACTGCGCCTTCCGCGACCCTGCGGGCAACCTGGTCCGCATCCAGGAGCTTCGCTGAAACGTACGGGTATCGATGCGGCCGTGCGGGCAGACATCGCGATCACCTGCAAGGAACGCGGCGGCGCACCAGCGCAGAGGTGCCCGCCCTGTCGGCCGCCCTCCAAAGCCGCGTCCGGACCCTTGTTGAACCGGCCACGGGCCCGGACTCCGTCCCGCTGCTGTCCAGCAGTTGCCCGACCGGCTGGTCGACTCGGCGGGGCCGGTCATCACCACCGAGCGTCTGGGGTGCCTACCGAGGCAGGCACCCCAGACGCTCGTAGACGTCGATGGAAGATGAAAAAAGGGGAGTGCTCTCATGTGTCAGCCCGAGTGGCGGCGTGCACGCGTCCAGGTGCAGCGCCTGGCTGATCTCGCGCGGCTGCGCCGCGTCCGCGACCGGATCGACAGGGAATACGCGCAGCCGCTGAACGTGGAGGCGCTCGCCCGCGACGTGAACATGTCCGCCGGGCACCTCAGCCGGCAGTTCCGGGCCGCCTACGGTGAGTCGCCGTACGCGTACCTGATGACGCGTCGCATCGAGCGCGCGACAGCGCTGCTGCGGCGGGGCGACCTCAGCGTCACCGAGGTCTGCTTCGCGGTCGGCTGCGCGTCGCTGGGCACGTTCACCACCCGCTTCACCGAGCTGGTCGGCATGCCGCCCGGGGCCTTCCGACGCCAGGCGGCGGATGTGGCGGCCGACCACGCTGATGCTGTGGGTGCAGCCCCCAATGCGGGCGTTGCGATCACGGTGGAGGGGATGCCAGCGTGTGTGGCGAAGCAAGTGACAAGACCGGTCAGGAATCGAGAAGCCCCGGCCGCCGAGCAGCCCCTAGCGTGATGGCCATGGCAATCACCGCTTCCACCGCATCCAACACGTCCATCGCATCCGTCATCCTTGAGGTGGCCGACCCCGAGGCTGCCCACCGCTTCTACGCCGCCTTCGGAGTGAACACGCAGATACGCCTGCGGGCGTCCGAGGCACACTCCACCGGATTCCGCGGCTTCACCCTGGCGCTCACGGTGTCCCAGCCGGCCACCGTCGACAGCTTCGTCGGCGCCGCCATGGACGCCGGCGCCACGGTGCTGAAGCCCGCCGCGAAGTCGCTGTGGGGCTACGGCGGCGTCGTCCAGGCCCCGGACGGGACGATCTGGAAGGTCGCGACCTCGGCGAAGAAGGACACGGGCCCAGCCACCCGCGAGATCGACGAGATCGTCCTCCTGCTCGGCGTCGAGGACGTGAAGGCCAGCAAGCAGTTCTACGTCGACCGGGGCCTGACCGTGGCCAGAAGCTTCGGCGGCAAGTACGCCGAGTTCACCTCCGGCGAGTCCAGCCCCGTCAAGCTGGCGCTGTACAAGCGCCGCGGCCTGGCCAAGGACCTCGGCGTCCCCGCCGACGGCACCGGCTCGCACCGCATCGTCCTCGGCAGCACCGCCGGCTTCTTCACCGATCTGGACGGATTCGCCTGGGAGGCCGCCGGGTCGCTCGCCCCC
>JAOPYO010000469.1 GCA_025964575.1 Actinomycetes bacterium | reverse complement strand
CACGTCGCTGGGCGTCGTCCAGTCGCAGGCTCTGGTTGGCGTCGACCATCAGTTCGAAGCCATCACCGACGGCTTGGCGGACCGCGGTCAGGCGCTCCACGTCCTCGGCCTTGCGCGGCTTGCCGATCTTGAGCTTTGCACCCTTGAATCCGCGAGCCTGCATTGACAACGCGTCCTCGACGAGTTGGTCGCTTTCCAAATGCAGCCAGCCGCCTTCAGTGGTGTAAACCGGCAGTCGGGTGTGGGCTCCTCCGACCGCTTGGTGCAAGGGCAGGCCGGAGCGCCGGCAACGCAGATCCCAGGCCGCGATGTCGATGGCGGCGAGCGCGAGGGAACTGACCGGACCCACGGCCAAGGAGTGCATGCCGTACAGCAGGGTTCGCCAATTGCGCTCGATCTCCTCGGCGTTCATGCCGATCAGGCGCGGCACCAGATGGTCGCGCATCAAGGCGATGATGGCGCTGCCACCGCTGCCGATCGTGTACGTATAACCGGTACCGACGCAACCGTCCTCGTCGGTAAGGGTGAGGATCGGGGTCTCCTGGCTGATGAAGGACTGGATCGCATCAGTTCGTTCGGTGAGTGGCTTGAGGTCAACGAGCCGGAGTTCGGCTTTCACTATGCGAGCCATCGTGGTTTTCTGCTTTCAGGTCAACCTGGGTTTGTCGGTGGGACATCGGCGCCTCCCGCTTATCCGTGAGGCGTGCGAGAGCTGGCGGTTCGCTAGTTCCGGCTGCGTCCCTGTCGCGGGACGGTGCAGATCTCGAGGTGCGAGGGTCGGTCCCGGTCGTGGAAGATGCGCTGGTGCGCGACCACGTAGTCCTCGACGGTGCTTTGCGCGATGACTCCCCCGTGGTTGGGGTTGACGTCGAAGCGGGGAAAGTTCGAGCTGGAGATCTCCAGCCGGAGCGCGTGGCCGGCGAACAGCACAATGCTGGTCGAGCCGAGGTCTATCCGGAATTCGTGTGGTTCACCGGGTGTCGCGAGGTCATCGTCGTCGGTGCGGTGATGGTAGCGGGCCCGGATGATGCCGTCACAGATATTGAGAGCTCGACCGTCGGGATACACCTCGACGAGTTTGGCGGTCCAGTCCGTGTCCGGGGCCGACGTCGCGGCGTAGAGCGTGACCGCGACCGGTCCGCACAGCTCGACATCCTCGCTGAGTACGTCGCTGGTATAGCTGAGCACGTCGGGTCGCTGCTCGACTGCGCGCTGGTCGCGCGGACCGGCGTGCAGTCCGATGTAGGCACCGGGCAGGAACGTCGCGCCACCCACCGTCGGCACGGGTTGGGCCGGGTCGAACACGTAAGGTGAAGACCCCCCATCGGCGGCCGGTGGCTCGTGCCCCAGCCGCCCATCTGCGCTGCCGTCAGCCGGGCCGGTCGAGAGAAAGAACCGCTCGAGTCGTGATCGAGCCGGCGGCCAAGCGTCTTCGTCGCGCCAGGTGTTGTCGCCCATGACGAACACGGTGACCGGTGGCGCGCTGAGTTCGGCCGGCTCGTCCTTGAGGAAGGACGAGAACCAGTCGAGCTGAAGACCGGTCATGTCCAATGCGGCGGCCGAGGCCGCGCCACCATAGTCGACTTCACCGAGAGCGTCGTAGGTAACGGCATGTGCCCACGGGCCCACGATCAACCGCTGTCGGGCACCGGAGGTCGACATTCCCTGGTAGTTGGCGATCGTTCCGCTCAGGAACAGGTCGAACCACCCTCCAATGTGCAGAGCGGGCACGTCGAGTGACGCGTAGCGCTCGGCGATGCTGATGGCTTCCCAGTAGTCGTCCCGGGTGGGGTGATCCAGCCAGTCGATCCAGGCCGGCAGCAGGGTACGCAACGCGCCGATCTCGGTCAGCGGACGGGAACGGAACGCCGACCACGGGTCGGCCAGCAGCACCTGAAGCTCCGCGGCCTCCGCGTCCAGGCTCTCCCCCGCCGCCTGGCGACGCGCGAGCTCGGCCGCCGCCAGGCCCAGCGCCCAATAGAGGACGAAGCCGAGCTGCAGCGCTCCGCCCGAGTAGGTCCACGTGTCGTGGTAGTCCGATGCGGTCATCTGCGGCGCGATCGCCTTCAAGGCCGATGGACGCTGTGTGGCGGCGAGCAGCTGGGTTGCCGCGTAGTACGACGCGCCGTACATGCCGACGTTCCCGTTGGAATAGGCCTGGCCGGCGAGCCACTGAACGGTGTCATAACCATCGGCCGCCTCCTGCCTGAACGGATCGAAGCGTCCTTGCGATCCGAAGCGGCCCCGCGTGTCCTGGATGACGACCACGAACCCGTTCGCGACCGCACGCAACGGTTCGATGCCGGCGTTGACGATCACCGCGAAGGAATCAGCCCGGTTGTAAGGCGTTCGCTGCAGCAACACCGGGTACCGGCCCTCGGTCGCCGGACGCCACACATCAGCCTGCAGCAGTACCCCGTCACGCATCGGGATCCATACGTCGCGTTCGACGATCACCGCAGCGTCGGACGAGGCCGAGTCGGTCATGAGGTGCTCAAGGCGTGTGAGGCCTCGCCCTGGGACTCACCAGGCGTCGTGGAGGCGGGAGGTTCAGCCGATTGTCGTGTGGAGTTCCGTCGTGCCGGGGATCTCGCCGCGATCGTGTACACGGCAGAAGCAGCGACGAGTACGGCGCCTTGAACGACATACTGGTAATTCGAGCCGAGGTTGAGCACATTGAATCCGTTGGACAACGTGAACAGGACCACGGTTCCCAGGACTGATTTGGCCACGAAACCGGCTCCGCCGAACAGCGACGTCCCTCCGACAATGGCCGCGGCGATCACCGTCAGTTCCGTACCGGTCAATGCATTCGGGTCGACGGAATTAAACCGTCCTGCGAAGATCAGCCCGACCCCGGCTGCTGCGACACCGGACATCACGAACGGCGCCATCTTGTAGATGCCGACGTTGATGCCCGACAACCTCGCGGCTTCGGCGTTGCTGCCGACCGCATAGAGGTTGCGCCCGGCGATCAGGAAACGCAGACCCACGCTGACTCCGACCGTCACCCAGATCATCAACCACACGGGCAGCGGCTCGGTCAGCAGCGCCGGCGCGATGACGGGCACGATCAAACACCCAATGCCCATCAGTACCAACGCCACGAAAAAACCGTCCAGCGGGGGTGACGCGCCGTCGTTCACCCGTCGCACGCGAAGCACGGCGAGGACGACCAGGAGGATCCCCAACAGCATGCAGACGGGGACCGGGACCTTGAGGATGGTGCTGTCCAGTGCGACAAGGGACCGGGAATGCGCGGTCACGCTCTCCCCGTTAAGGGCGATGAGCACGACACCTCGTACAGCGGTCAGGCTGCCGAGAGTGACGATGAAGGCATTCACGCCGATCTTCTGGACGAGCACGGCGTTGATCAAGCCGACCGCCGCTCCGACCGCGAGGGCGAGGATGACGGCAGGCGCGGTCCCGATGGAGTCGATGGTCTTCAGGGCCAACGCGGCAGCCAGCGCCGCGACCGAGGCCACGGAGAGATCGAAGTTGCCAGAGATCAGCACGACGGTCATGAAGACGGCGAGAATCGCGTCAGGAGCGGCCTGGCCCATGATGTTGGAGACGTTGATGCTCGACAGGTAGGCTGGCTGGCCTTTGGCCGCCGTCGCGATGGCCAACACCACGACAAGGATGATCAGCGCATAGACCACCCCGGCGCGTTGCGGGCGGAGGCTGTGCAGCGCCGGACTCACCCGCATCATGAGACTGGGGCGTGGCGTTCCGGATCCGCGATGTTCCTCGACGCTCATGCCAGTCCTCCCGCGGATGCGGTCAGTTCGCTCACTGACACCTCATCGGAGGCGAAATCGGCCGTGATTTTTCCGTGCCTCAGTACGAGGACGCGATCGGTGACGCTCAGCAGTTCCTCGAATTCCGAGAGCACCACGACTATCCCCATTCCCCGCGCTGCCAGAGCACGGATGAGTTTGATCAGATCTGCCTTACCACCGACGTCCACACCGGCGGTGGGTTCATCGAGCAGCAGGACATGGTGGGTCTTGTAGATCCATTTGGCGAACACCACCTTCTGGGCGTTACCACCACTGAGATCTTTGACCAGGGTGTCGATGGAAGCCGCGACGACCCCGAGTTCGGCGCACGCTTGGATGGCGCGTGCCCGTTCCTTAGCCGGGTTGAGAAGTTTGAATCGGCGTGACAGTTGGCCGAGGTCGGCCATCGAGACATTGCGCCAGATCTCCCAGTCCCCGATGAGGCCCTGGCCTAGTCGGTCCTCGGGAACGAAGGCCACACCACCTTTGACGGCCGCCGCCGGCGTCGGGGCCAGCGGCTTGTCGTCGATGAGCACCTCACCGCTGGCTCGCTGGTCCGCACCGAAGATGGCTTTCAGCAGCGAGGTACGGCCGGATCCGAGCAGGCCGGCAATGCCGACGATCTCGCCCCGTTTCACGTCCAACGTCACCGGTTCGGCCATTTTCGCCGACTTGAGGTTGCGGACCTTCAGCACCGCCGAGCCGAACTCGTGCGCCGGCTTGGAGTTCTCAACAGCGCGCAAGCGGTTGCCGACAATGCCGGACACCATCCGCTCGACCGACATACTCGAGGCATCCATTTCGTCGACGAGTGTTCCGTCGCGAAGCACGCTGACCACGTCACAGACCTGCATGACCTCGTTGAGGAAATGCGAGACGAACACGACGGCCACCCCGCCGGTGGCGAGGCTACGGGCCGCGCTGAGCACGCCGGCCCGTTCCGCCGGCGTGATCGAGGCAGTGGGTTCGTCCAGCAGGATCATGGATGGATGCTGCGCGAGCGCACGCAGAATCGACACCATCTGCCGATCCCCCACCGACAGCTCCGATACCTGAGCGTTGGGGTCGATGGCGAACCCGATCGAGGAGCACAACTCGTCGAAGTCCCGCTGCCGGTCTCGAGGCCTCCACAGCCGGGCCGATTTCTGACCCAGATAGACGTTCTCCAGCACGCTCAACGCAGGTGCGACCGGGCTCTGCTGGTGAACGACCGCGACGCCGGCTGCCTGGGCGTCCGCCGGCCGTCTCCAGTCCGCCGGGGTGCCCTGCCATCGCAGCACTCCGGTGGTCGGCCGCTCCGCGCCAGCGATGATCTTGATCAGGGTGGACTTGCCGGCGCCGTTGGCGCCGACAAGTCCGTGCACCAGGCCGTGCCTCATGGTGAGGGAGACACCGCGCAACGCCTGCGTTCCGCCGGGGTAGACCTTGGTGACCTCGGCTATCTCCAGCGCGGGAGAGCCCGCCGGCCCCTCGGAAGCCATGGAGGCCGGCACTGCTACCACTGCGGAGCGCACTGGTCGACGTTGGCCTTACTGATGCTGGGGGTGTCGTAGCTCAGGACCTTGTTCGGCGCAGCGGCTTTCCCGGTGATCTGCTCATAGAGAGTGTCGAATGCCTTGGCGCCTTCGTCGACCGGCTTGAAGCAGACATCGCCATAGATCGAGCCGTCCTGGATACCGGCGATGCCGCTCTTCGATCCGCCGGCACCCAAGATCTTTGCCTTCGACTTGACGGCGGCGGCCGCCTTCGCGCACCCGGTGGCCATGTCATCGCTCAAGGCGTAGAACAGGTTGACATCGGGGTGCGCGCTGAGGATGCCCTGGCACGCGGACTGTCCGGCCTCCGCCGTCCAGTTCCCGGGCTGCGTCGCGATGATCTGGAAGTTGCCGGCCGCGGCGAGGCCGGACTTGAACCCCGCCGTCCAGGTGGTGTTCTCCAGGAATCCGGACGCCCCCGTGATGATGGCCACCTTTCCACCGCTCGGCAGCGCCTGCTTGGCCAGAGTCGCCTCCAGCCGCCCCAGTTGATCAGCGCTCTCGTTGATCGTGAAGGACAGCTTGTTGTAGGGGACGTTCGTCGGCCCGGTGCCGACAGTCCCGTGTACGGAAGCGATCGGAATACCCGCCGCGGCGGCGCTGTCCACCATGGCCTGCGCCGGACCAGGCGAGTTCGGCACGATCAGGATGCCGCTCACCTTCCGCGCGATCAGATCCTGAATATCGCTGCCCTGCTTCTGAACGTCACCCTTGGAGTCGAGGACGACCAGCTTGGCACCGAGCTTGTCCGCCTCTTGCTGTGCACCCTTGGCCAGACCAACCGGGAACGTGACCGCCATCGTTTGGTTCGACAAGCCGATGACCACCTGCTTCGAGGCCGTCGGTCCTGCCGCTGTCGGCATCGAACTGGCGGTTGAGCATCCTGCCAGCACTGCAACGGCGACAGTGCCCATCCCCAGCTGAACCGCAAAGCGCGTGCGTGTCACAGGCGTCACCCTTCGTCACGAACCTCAGGAGATTTTCCTATAGGATCTATGATGCGGAATCATTAGGTCATGCAAGGTCGATGTCAAGACCTGAAATGTCTCCGTAATCTGTCTGTGACAAGCGGCCGCCAGACCGTCCTCGTGGCTGGTCACCGAGCCTTCGGCGGGTAACCGATCGATCGGGCTGGGTCCGGCGGCCTTGCTCCAGGACTCCGCCTGGAGGTGGCCATGGCCCGGAAACCCGAGGTGCTCGTGCGCCGCTCGTCCCGAGGGACGCGGGACGCGAACTCAGCGCATCACCCACACGGCGAAGAACCCGGTCGGGCCGCGGTGGGCGATCGTCGTGCCGCTGTCCGGCCAGCTCGCAACACCACCGCGTGCAGATCAGCGACCGCCTACGTGCGGAATGTCATCCGCGAGTTCAACGGGAAGGGCTTGGATCCTCACGCGCGAACGGAGGCAGGGAGTTACCGTCGTTGCCCAAAAACGCCGCGCGAGCGCCGGGCGCAGGGAAGCCGCTCGTTGATAGGCAGGTCGCGGCGTCGCCTCCGCGATCCGAGATGCATATCGCCGCCCTGTCGGGGCTTGAGTGATAGCTTGGAAGGCGCGTCGTCCAGCCCAACATCCTATAGGGTGTAGGATGTGGCAAATTCACCAACAGATTCCGCAGCCGCGGCCGACCCGGCGCCATCACCATGGCTGACCGACGGCGCACCTCGGCGATCCGTTCTCGCGGATGAGATTTACGAGTTCCTGAAGTCCAAGCTCATGGACAACGTGGTAGAGCCTGGGTCGCGTCTCTCGATCGATGGCCTCTCCCGCGACCTCGGCTGTTCGGCGACTCCGATCCGCGAGGCCCTGGCGCGGCTGGAATCCGACGGGTTGGTCGCGAAGCGCGCACACTATGGCTACACCGCCGCACCACTGATCGACTCAACGACATTCGATGAATTGTTCCGCATGCGGTTGCTCCTCGAGCCTGCATGCGCTTTGTGGGCTGCGCAGGTGGCGACCCCGCAACAGATCACAGGCATGGAGGATCTGATCGCCGCGATGAGCAAGCCGGTCCTCGGCAACAGCTATGACAGTTACAAGGCCTTTGCTACTCAGG
>JAOPYO010000466.1 GCA_025964575.1 Actinomycetes bacterium | reverse complement strand
GGTACGTAACCGTACGAGCGAAAGTCAGGAAGGTGTGAGGGGTGTACGAGGGGGTCGTTCAGAACCTCATCGACGAGCTGGGCAGGCTGCCCGGCGTCGGCCCCAAGAGCGCGCAGCGGATCGCCTTCCACCTGCTCGCCGCGGACCCGGCCGATGTCAACCGGCTGACCGAAGCTCTCAAAGAGGTCAAGGAAAAGGTCCGATTCTGTCGGACGTGCGGAAACGTGGCCGAGGCGGAGGAGTGCCGTATCTGCCGGGACACCCGGCGAGACGTGCACGTCATCTGTGTGGTCGAGGAATCCAAGGACGTCGTCGCGGTCGAGAAGACGCGGGAGTTCCGGGGCCGCTACCACGTGCTGGGCGGGGCCATCAGCCCGATCGAGGGTGTGGGCCCGGATGATCTGCGGATCAAAGAACTCATGATCAGACTTGCCGATGGTGAGATCACCGAGCTGATTCTCGCGACGGATCCCAATCTGGAGGGCGAGGCGACGGCGACCTACCTCGCCCGGCTCGTAAAACCGATGGGCATTGCCGTCACCCGGCTGGCCAGTGGGCTGCCAGTGGGTGGCGACCTCGAGTACGCCGACGAGGTCACGCTTGGCCGCGCATTCGAAGGACGGAGACTTCTCGATGTCTAACGCCGACTGGGACGCACTCGCCAAGCGGGTGGCCACCCATGTGGAGAACTACCTGGGCGGTCTGGAGGCCGTCTCCCGAGGGGACGGCGGCGTGCACACCGTGCCGCTGCTGCTGCTCGAGGTGTCACAGGTCATCCTGGCCGGCGCCCAGCTGGGCGCCAGCGCCGACGTGATCCTGCCGGGCAACTGGGAGCCAGAGGTCGGTGAGGACCCGGACCTGGACGTCATCCGGCAGGGGCTGGCCGAGCGGCTGACCACGCTGGATGAGTACGTCGAGGTCTTCGACCCGTACAAGGACACCGAACCGACGGCCTACCGGCTCTCCGACGACCTGGTCGACGTGGCCAGCGACCTCATCCATGGGCTCCGGCACTACCAGAAGGGCCGCCCGCTCGAGGCGCTGTGGTGGTGGCAGTACTCCTACTTCAACCACTGGGGCAACCACGCCGGCGCGGCCCTGCGGGCGCTGCACGCGGTGGTGGCAGGCGCCCGGCTCGACGTAACCGAGCCGGTGGCCACCTCCTGAGCTCGGCGGTGTCTCATATAGTGAGACAAAGTGTTCGCAATGCAGCTCGATGACCTCGGTAGACTCGATGTCTGGTACGCCCTGACCCCGATCCGAGGAGCTCCTGACCGTGGCTCTTGTCGTGCAGAAGTACGGTGGCTCCTCTGTCGCCGACGCCGCCTGCGTGAAGCGAGTCGCCCAGCGCATCGTGGCTACGAAGAAGGCCGGTTACGACGTGGTCGTCGTGGTCTCCGCCATGGGTGACACGACGGACGAATTGATCGACCTGGCTAAGCAGATCAGCCCGCTGCCACCGGGCCGTGAACTCGACATGCTGCTCACGGCCGGGGAGCGGATCTCGATGGCGGTGCTGGCCATGGCCATCGCCAACCTGGGCCATGAGGCCCGTTCGTTCACCGGCTCCCAGGCCGGCGTGATCACTGATGGATCGCACGGGAGAGCCCGGATCATCGACGTCACGCCCGGCCGCATTCGCAGCGCGCTGGACGAGGGTTCGATCTGTATCGTCGCCGGATTTCAGGGCGTCTCGCAGAACTCCAAGGACATCACCACTCTCGGCCGCGGCGGTTCCGACACGACGGCCGTGGCACTCGCCGCCGCGCTGGACGCGGACGTGTGCGAGATCTACACCGACGTCGACGGGGTGTTCACCGCGGACCCGCGGATCGTGAAGACGGCGCGGAAGATCCCTCGTATCTCCTATGAAGAGATGCTCGAGATGGCCGCGTGCGGCGCCAAGATCCTGCACCTGCGCTGTGTGGAGTACGCGCGGCGCTACACCATCCCCATCCACGTGCGGTCCTCCTTCAGCCACAACGAAGGCACGTGGGTCGTCGCGAGCACCGACAGCACTGACAGCACCGAAGGAACTGCCATGGAGAACGCGATCATTTCCGGCGTGGCACACGACCGGAGCGAGGCGAAGATCACCGTTGTCGGGGTGCCCGACAAGGTCGGTGAGGCCGCCACCATCTTCACGATCCTCTCCGACGCCGAGATCAACCTCGACATGATCGTGCAGAACGTCTCCGCCGCAGCCACCGGCCGGACGGACATCTCGTTCACCCTGCCGGCCACCGACGGGCAGGTCGCGATGACCGCGCTCAACAAGGTCAAGGAGCGCATCGGCTTCGAGTCGCTGCGTTACGACGACCGGATCGGCAAGGTCTCGCTGATCGGTGCCGGTATGCGCTCGCACCCCGGGGTGACCGCCAAGTTCTTCTCCGCCATCGCCGACGCCGGCGTCAACATCGAAATGATCTCCACCTCGGAGATCCGCATCTCCGTGGTCGTCGACGGCGACGACGTCGACAACGCGGTCGGCGCCGCGCACCGCGCCTTCGATCTCGACTCCGACCAGGTCGAGGCCGTGGTCTACGGAGGTACCGGACGATGACCGCCGCAGCGAGCAAGCCCACCCTCGCCGTCGTCGGGGCGACCGGCGCCGTCGGCACCGTGATGCTCGACATCCTCTCCACCCGCGAGAACGTCTACGGGGAGATCCGCCTGGTGGCCTCGCCCCGCTCGGCCGGTAAGAAGCTGACCGTCCGCGGGCAGGAGGTCGAGGTCATCGCCCTCTCCCCCGAGGTCTTCGACGGCGTCGACATCGCCATGTTCGACGTCCCCGACGCGATCTCCGCCGAATGGGCGCCGATCGCCGTGCAGCGCGGCGTGGTGGCCGTGGACAACTCGGGCGCCTTCCGGATGGACCCCGACGTGCCGCTGATCGTCCCTGAGGTCAATCCGGAGCAGGCTCGCAACCGCCCCAAGGGAATCATCTCCAACCCCAACTGCACGACCCTCTCGATGATCGTCGCGATGGGTGCGCTGCACCAGCAGTACGGGCTGAGCGAGCTGATCGTGGCCTCCTACCAGGCCGCCTCCGGTGCGGGCCAGGAGGGCATCGACACCCTGCACGACCAGATGGAGAAGGTCGCGGGCAACCGTGAACTCGGCCGGCGCTCCGGTGACATACGGGGTGCGGTCGGCGATCTCGGGCCCTTCCCGGCACCCCTCGCCATGAACGTCGTCCCGTGGGCCGGTTCGCTCAAGGAGGACGGCTGGTCCTCCGAGGAGCTCAAGGTCCGCAACGAGTCCCGGAAGATCCTTGGTCTGCCTTCGCTGAAGGTCTCCGCCACCTGCGTGCGGGTTCCTGTCATCACGACGCATTCGCTGGCCGTGCACGCGGTCTTCGAGAACGAGGTGGATCAGAAGGAGGCGCAGGCCGTCCTGGCCGGCGCCGAGGGCGTGGTCCTGGTCGACGACCCCGAGAACCACGAGTTCCCGACCCCGGCCGACGTGGTCGGCACCGACCCGACCTGGGTGGGCCGGGTACGCCGCTCCATCGATGACCCCAGGGCGCTCGACCTGTTTCTCTGCGGTGACAACCTCCGCAAGGGCGCCGCGCTCAACACCGCCCAGATCGCCGAACTGGTGGCGGCCGAGCTCACCGGCTGATCTCCGTGGCCGAGAACCGGCCCCGGGGCTCCTCCCGGGCCGGTTCGCGGACCGCTGTGCGGTGGTCATGGCAAGGGCCAAGAGGGATCAGCGGCCCCGTATGGGCTCGCGGGCCTTACAGTGGCGTGTGTGACCCAGCCGAAGCCTGCCGCGCGATCCGAGCAGACGAGGACGCTGATCGTGGATACGGCGCTGCGGCTGTTCCGCGAAAACGGCTATGAAGCCACGACCATGCGGGCGATCGCCAAGGAGGCAGGCGTCTCGGTCGGTAATGCCTATTACTACTTCGGCTCGAAGGAAGAGCTGATCCAGGCGTACTACGACGAGCTGCAGGAGAACCATCTCGCCGCCTGCAGGGTGGTGCTGGATCGGGAGAAGGAGTTCGGGCCACGGCTATTGGGAGTGCTGAAGGCGCGGATCGACACGATGGTGCCCTACCACGCGTTCGCCGGGAAGTTCTTCAAGTTCGCGGCCGAGCCGACGAGCCCGCTCAATCCGTTCAGCTCGGAGTCCGGGCCGGCCAGGGCGGCGGCGGTGGCGATCTACCGCGAGGTCGTCAACGGGTCGGCCCTCAAGATCGATCAGGAGTTCCGGGAAGAACTGCCTGAGCTGCTCTGGCTCTACTCGATGGGCATCGTCCTGTATTGGGTGCATGATGACTCGCCTGGGTGCCGGAAGACCTATCTGCTGGTGGAGCGGACCGTACCGCTGGTGAACCGGATGGTGGCGATGTCCCGGCTCCCGGGTTTCAAGTCGGTCACCCGGGACCTGGTCCGCATCATCCGTGAAGTGCGCGACTGAGCGGTTCCAGGTCCGGGCGACCGGCTGCACTCAGCGCATTCCGAGGTGTTTCATGGCGAATCCCAGCTCGGCGGCGAACTGCGTGATCCGCTCTTCGACCACCAGGGACCCGTGTCCGGCGTCATAGCGGTAGACCTCATGGGGTTTGTCCAGCTCCGTCAGCCGGCCCAGATAGTTGTCGATCTGCCGGATGGGACAGCGTGGATCGTTCTCGCCCGCCAGGATCAGCACCGGTGCGGTCACCCGCTCCACATAGGTCAACGGGGACGATTCGCGGTACCGCTCCGGGACTTCGGTGGGAGAGCCACCGAACAGCGACCGGTCGAAGGCCTGCAGACCCTCCATCTCGTCCTCATATGCCGCGAAATAGTCGGCGACCGGCACCGCGGCCACGCCGACCGTCCAGTCCTCCGGCTGGGTGCCCAGACCAAGCAGGGTCAGATATCCACCCCACGATCCTCCGGTCAGGACCAGCTTCGAAGGATCGGCCAGGCCTGAGGACACCGCCCAGTCCCGGACGGCCTTGACGTCCTCGAGCTCGGTCAGCCCGACCCGCCCCTCCAGCGCGTCCCGCCACTTGGAGCCATAGCCGGTGGAGCCTCGGTAGTTGACCTGCACGACGGCGAAGCCATGGTCGACCCAGGCAGCGACCGCGGGAGAGAAGGCATCGGTGTCCTGTGCGGTCGGGCCGCCATGGATATCGAAGACGGTCGGGAACGGACCCGTGCTCTCCCGAGGCATGGACACCAGTGCGTGGATACGGCCGCCGGGGCCGTCCACCCAGACGTCGGTGACCGGTACGGACGAGGGCGGTGGTGGGCCGGGCGGAGTGAGCACGACCGCACCGGAGGTCGACCGGATGACCGGCGGCTCGGCGGCGCAGGTCCAGGCGAACTCGACCGAACCATCCGGCCGGGCGGTCGCGCCGCCGATCACGCCGCGCGGGGTGTCGATCCGTTCCAGTGCACCGGAGGCCAGGTCATAGCGGAAGATCTCGTCGCGGGCCTCGTACGAGTGAGAGATCAGCAGCGCCGACGCGTCGGGATACCAGTCGGCACCGACCTCGCCGGGCAGGTCGAGCAGGATCTCCCGCTCGGTGCCTGCGACCGGATCCCAGATCAGCAGCTCCTCGCGGCCCCGCCGCTCGTGGTTGACCAGCAGCCGGGAGTCCCCGGCGACCGGCGCGAACCCGGCGCCGTAGACGCCCTTGCCCTCGCCGTCCCACAGGTCGGCGACGGCCGAACCGTCCAGTCGTACGACTCGTAGCGCCATGTGCCGGCTGTCGCCGTGCTCACTGTGCCCGATCGCGACCAGGCTCTCGTCCCGGGACATCCCCGCGACATGCGCGTCCTCGGCGTGTTCGTAAAGAGTCTCAGGCTCGGCACCTGGTCGGCAGAGGTGGAGCGTACTGCCCTGCTCACCCGTACGGCCGATGACCGCCAGACCGCTGGAACCCACGGCCAGCCCGGACGGATAGGACGGCTCGAGACCGGGCACGGCGGGCTCGTCCGCACCGCCACCGAAGGGCTGGCGCTTCCATACTCCGAACTCATCCCCGTCGGTGTCGGCGAACCACCAGATCCATTCGCCGGACGGATCGACGCCCCCCGACCAGGTCCCGTTGGGCCGGTCGGTCACCTGCCGCCGTTCGTCGGTCGTACGATCCCAGGCGTAGATCTCCCAGGTGCCCGTCACGTTCGACCGATAGGTGGACCGGTGCGGTGCGTCCTGAGCCCAGCCGGGCAGGCTCACCCGAGCCGCACGGAACCGTGCCTTCCAGCGCTCTTCATCGACCATGCCCCCAAGTATCGCGGAGCGCCAGACCTCCCCGAACCCCACAATCCCCTCCGTGATCGCCGACGCCCCACAGCGACGTCATTGCCAAAAAGAACGGGCGAATCGCTACTGCGATTCGCCCGTTCTTGGGGTGGCTGTCGTTAGGGGATCTGGGGCAGATCGGGGATCTGCTCGTCCGGGATCTCCCAGGTCGGGTCCGGTGTGGTGCGCTCTCTGGCAAGAGCGGACTTCTGACCAGGGTTCAGAGTGTGGTGAATGACGCGGGCCACCCGTTCGATCGAGGTGATTCCGTATGCCATCGACGGGTTGTTATGGCTGAGCAGCACGATCATGTAGTCGCGCCCGCCGCCGTCGAAGGTGCCGAGGCTGTGCACCCGCCAGCCATGGGTGGAGCGGGGCAGCCAGCCGTTCTTCACGTGGACCTTCGCGCCGGATGGTGCTCCCGCGGGAGCACCCCAGCGCTGCGAAGAGATCACGTGGTTCATCAGGTACAGCTCATAGCTGCGGGCCTTGTCGGTCAGCACGCTGTTGTGCGCCGTCAGCTTGGTCAGCAGCAGGATCTCGTCATGCGCGGTGATCTGGGTGAGTCCCCAGTAGCCGCCCGGTCCGAGATGGGTCTGCTTCATGCCGACCAGGTTGAGGAAGTGCTGCATCCGCGATCGGCCGACCGAGTTCCACAGGGCCGTCGTCGCGTTGTTGTCCGACTTGGTGATCATCGCGTGAGCGAGCGACTTCTCGTGCGCGGTCAGCGACCGGTGCTGCTCGCCGGCCTTGCGCAACAGCGCCCCGAGCACGGTCGCCTTCACCGTGCTGGCGGAGTCGTAGTGCCGGGTGGAACCCACCCAGCAGCTGAGCTTGTGCTTGCGGTCATAGACACCCACCGCGGTGGTGCTCTGCCGTCCACGCAACGCGGTCTGGATGGCGGAGCTCAGCTTTTTGGCCATCGCGGGGTTGGCGGAGGACGAGCAAACACTCGTCGCCGCCTGCGCGCCGGAGCCGGGGAGCATGAGAAGACTGGGGAGAAAAGCGGCAGCGACCATGGCGACGCGGGCCCACTTATGCACGAGTGGCCATCCTTCTTATGGGGGTTGCGGACACCTTAGTGACCTATGAGGCCGAAGGGGAGACCCAGGGGTGTTATCCACAGCCCGTCGGCGACGTCAGCAGGAATCCAAAGGCCAGATCCAGCAGGGAGTGCCACTGGGTGGTGCGCAGAATCGTGTACGGGAGTCCCGATCGCTCGATGACCTCTTCCGTACCGACCTTGGCCCGGTAGTAGCTGTACGGGTGATCGTCGATGCCCGCGGATTAGGCAATCTGCGGGTGACGCTCGGGGACCGGCGGGAGCTCGCGCCGCTGGGGCTAGCGGGGACCAGGCAGCGACAGCCGGAAGATCTTCTTCCAGGTGGAGCCGACCTGCCGGGCCAGTGATCCCGTGTTGTAGGGCAGGTCGAACTTGTCGCACAAGGCCTTCACCCGCGGGGCAATCTCGGCGTACCGGTTGCTCGGCAGGTCCGGGTAGAGATGGTGCTCGATCTGGTGGCTCAGATTGCCACTCATCAGATGCAGTAGCGGCCCACCGGAGATGTTGGCCGAGCCGAGCAGCTGGCGGACGTACCACTCACCCTTCGTCTCACCCTCGAGCTGCTCCTCTTCGAACACCTCGACCCCCTCGGGGAAGTGCCCGCAGAAGATGATGGTGTGCGCCCACACGTTGCGGGCCAAGTTCGAGGTCAGATTGCCGAGCAGCACGGGCACGAAGTTCGGACCGGCCAGCAGCGGGAACGCGATGTAGTCCTTGAGGATCTGGCGGCCCACCTTGCGGCCGATGTCGCGCAACTGGGTCAGCGCCTCGGACCGGTCCTTGGTGCCCGCGCGTATCGCGTCGATGTCCAGGTCGTGCAGGGCGACGCCGTACTCGAAGAACATCGACAGCAGCGCGGTGTAGATCGGCTGAGGTAGGTAGGCGGGGTGCCACGGTTGTTCCGGACTGACCCGCAGAATCGCGTAGCCGACGTCGCGGTCCTTGCCGAGCACGTTGGTGTAGGTGTGGTGGATGAAGTTGTGCGAGTGTTTCCACTGGTCGGCGGGGGAGGCGGTGTCCCACTCCCACGTGGTGGAGTGGATCTTGGGATCGCGCATCCAGTCCCACTGACCGTGCATGACGTTGTGGCCGATCTCCATGTTCTCGAGGATCTTCGCGGTGGACAGCGCCGCAGTGCCGGCGATCCAGGCGGGCGGCAGGAAGGACGCGAACAGCAGCGCCCGGCCGCCGACCTCCAGGCCGCGTTGCAGCTTGATGACGCGACGAATGTACGTGGCGTCGCTCTCGCCGAGGCTCTCGGTGATCTCCTGGCGGATCTGGTCCAACTCGCGGCCGAACTCTTCGATGTCGGTCGGGGTGAGATGTGCGGTGGTGGTGGTCATGAGGCTGCTCCTCAGAGTTCGATTTCGACGGGGCCGGCGGCGGCGGACACACACGTCTGGATGAGGTGGCCCTCTTCGCCGTGGACTTCACCGGTGCGTAGGTCACGGACCTTGCCGCGGGTCAGGCGACTGACGCAGCTGTAGCAGATGCCCATCCGGCAACCGCTCGGCATCAGGACACCGGCGTTCTCGCCGACGTCCAGCAGCGGGGTGCTGCCGTCGGCGTCGACCTCGTGGCCGCTCTTACCGAAGCGGACCAGGCCGCCTTGGCCGCCGGAGACCAGGGCCGGGGGGCGGAAGTGCTCGACGCGCACCTCCGCGCCTACCGAATCCCAGTGGGCGACGGCCTCGTCGAGCAGCTCGGCCGGGCCGCACGCCCAGGCGGGCCGCTCGATCCAGTCGGGGCAGAGCTCGGACAGTTCGGCGAGTTGGAGACGTCCTTCGGCGCGCGTATGGCGCTCGTACAGCCGGAAGGTCGGGAAACGTGCGGCCAGGCCGCGTAGCTCGGTGCCGAAGATGACATCCTCGGCGGTCGGCGCCGAATGCACCAGGACCACGTCGGGCATGGCGCCGTCCAGCGCCAGGCCGCGCAGCATCGCCATCACGGGGGTGATGCCGCTGCCGGCGGTCAGGAACAGCATGCGGCCCGGGAGCGGTGAAGGCAGCACGAATTCGCCCTGGGCCGGGGCCAACCCGACGATCATGCCCGGCCTGGCGTTCCGGACGAGGTGCGTGGAGACGGTGCCCTGGGGGGTCGCTTTGACGGTGATGGCCACAGTGCCTGTCGCGCGGTTCCGCCGCGACGTGCGGTCGGCCCGGTCGGGTGCGGAGGACAGCGAGAAGGTGCGCCAGTGGCGGACGCCATCGAGGTCGACGCCGATCCGGACCCACTGACCGGCCCGGTGGCTGGTCCAGGTGCGGCCTGGCCGGATCACGATGGTGGCCACATCCGTCGTTTCGAGCTGTACGGACTCGATCCGGCCGCGCAGTTCCTCGGTGGACCACAGCGGGTTGATGAGCCCGAGATAGTCCTCCGGCAGGAGCGGCGTGGTCAGCCAGGTGGCCGCGTCCGCGAGTCGCTGTAGGGCGGTGGGGCGTCGCGCGGTGGAGAGCGGACTGGTCATCGGAGAAGTTCCTCCCGGGCATTAACTTACGCTTACGTAACCGTAGCTTTGTGGATGCCCGAGAAGGCGAATGCTAAGCGTGGCCTCCCTCACAGAAGCCGAGAGACCGGCTCCCCGACAGGGGAACCGGCCTCTCGTTTCGGGTGCTTACCAGCTGTCGCTGGAACCTCCGCTGTCGCTGCTCCCCGAGTCCCAACCCCCACCGGAGTCGCCAGAGTCCCAGCCACCGCCAGCGCCACCGCCGCCGAAGTCCGCATCGGCGCCGCCGCCGCCCCAGCCCTGGTCATTGCCCTGGTTCTGGTCGTATCCCTGGTTGTCGTGGTCGTTCTCTGCGGACATCCGGCCGAGTTCGTAGCCGAGCAGACCACCGCCCACCGCGCCGAGCGCCCCCGCGGCCCCGGGGCTCATGCCGCCGCGTCCGCCGTAGCCGGGGCCGTATCCGGAGCCGTAACCGGGCCCATAGCCAGGGCCAGGTCCATACCCGGGGCCGGGGCCGGGGCCATAGCCCGGGGCATAGCCGGGGGCATGCCTGCGCCCGCCGGAGCCGAAGGCCCGACGGATCATGCGGAAGATCCCCACGATGATCAGGATGGCCACGACCAGTGCGATGAGCCCGCCGATGACCAAGAGGATGGAGGTTCCCTTTGACTTGGCCGACTTCGGCCCTCCCTCGCCACTGGCGATCGAAGCGCGCATCGACTCCACGGCTGCGACGAACCCGGCGGTATAGCTGTTGCCGCTCTTGTAGGCGGAGGTGAACGCGCTGGTCGCGCTGAGAGCGGCGCTCTGTGCGACGCGGGACTTGGATCCGGTACGGATCGCCAGGTGATGCGACCGGGTGTTGACCGCGATCACGATCGTGGTGGGCGTCGTGACCTTCTGGTTGGCCGTGAGATCGAAGGCCGCGCTGTCGGCGGCCTGCCTGGTCGTCGTGAACACCCGGACCGGGTCCGGCAGCTTCGCCGCGGCGTTCTGGATCTCGGTGGCGTTCAGCACGTGCGAGTCGTCGTGAATCTCTACGGTGTTGGCCAGGGCCTGGCCACCGGTCAGCAGGACCGCCGTGACCGCGAGTGCGGGCACCACGGCCCGCGGAGACATGATGCGTCGAAGCCTGGACAAACCGCCCATGGCGATCCCCTCTGCGATGACCCCCGTGTATCAGGACCTAAGTATGACGTCGAAGGTTTCGCGGAAGTTGCTACGGGACCACAAATTGCCGCGGAGAACTACTCGACCTTCGGGTGGGGTCCGCGGGCGACGAAGCGGGCCAGCAGCGCCGTGAGCGTTGCCTGTTCATCCGGCTCGAGGCCTTCCAGTAACTGAGCGGTGACCTCCCGCGCGACCTTCTCGGTGGCGGCCAGGGTCTCGCGACCCGCGTCGGTCAGTTCGACGGCATGGGCGCGGCGGTCGCCCTCCGCGGGGCCGCGTATCGCCAGGCCACGGTCCTCGAGGTCGTCGAGCATACGTACCATCGAGGACTTGTCGCTGCCGAGCTGGTCGATGAGCTGCCGCTGGGTCTGGGCCCCGACTCCGCCGAGGGTCATCAGCACAGCGAAGTGCCGCCCCTCGATGCCGTACGGCCGCAGTGCCTCACTGAAGGTCTTGGCTGCGCGGGTGTGCGCGAGCCGCAGCAGCAGGCCAAGGGGCGGTACGTCGGGACCCGGGCGGCCGGGGTCTTGGTTCATTTCCTCAGTGTAGAGTGAGTCGAGATAGTTTCACTTGAGACTGTTTCTAT
>JAOPYO010000457.1 GCA_025964575.1 Actinomycetes bacterium | reverse complement strand
GGCCTTCCGCGACTGGGTGGCCACCGTCGACCACACCCACTACTGCCTCGGCACCATCATGGGTCCGCACCCGTTCCCGATGATGGTCCGCGACTTCCAGCGCGTCATCGGTGTCGAAGCCCGCGAGCAGTGCCTCGCGCAGATCGGGGCGCTGCCCGACGCCGTCGTCGCCTGTGTGGGCGGCGGCTCCAACGCCATCGGTATCTTCCACGAGTTCATCCCCGACGAATCCGTCAAGCTCTACGGATTCGAAGCCGCCGGTGACGGCGTGGAGACCGGTCGGCACGCGGCCACGATCACAGCTGGGTCGATCGGCGTCATCCACGGGATGCGCACCTACCTGCTGCAGGACGACGAGGGCCAGACCGTGGAGTCGCACTCCATCTCGGCCGGCCTGGACTATCCCGGCGTCGGACCCGAGCATTCATGGCTGCACGACACGGGCCGGGCCGACTACCGGGCGATCACCGACGCCGAGGCGATGGACGCCTTCGCGCTACTGTGCCGTACGGAGGGCATCATCCCGGCCATCGAGTCGGCACACGCCCTGGCAGGTGCGATCAAGGTCGGTAAGGAACTCGGCGAGGACGCCACGATCATCGTGTGCCTGTCCGGCCGCGGTGACAAGGACATGCACACCGCAGCGCGCTACTTCGGCCTGTTGGGCAGCGAATGATGTCGGTGCAAACTACGCACACCGCCGCGCGGTTCGTTGACTGCGGGCTCATGCCGGAGGATGACCAGTGACCACGAGCGTCGCGACCGCGTACGACAAGGCCAAAGCCGAGAACCGGGCCGCGCTGGTCGGTTACCTGCCCGCCGGCTTCCCCTCGGGGGAGGGGGCGATCGAGGCGGCGAAGGCGATGGTCGACGGCGGATGTGACGTCATCGAGATCGGCCTGCCCTACAGCGACCCCCTCATGGACGGCCCGACCATCCAGGACGCCGTCCACCAGGCCCTCGTCGGAGGCATCCGGATCCCCGACGTCTTCCGCACCGTCGAAGCGGTCGCGGCCACTGGCGTACCGACCCTGATCATGACGTACTGGAACCCGGTCGACCGATATGGCGTGGACGCCTTCGCCCGCGACCTGCAGTCGGCCGGTGGGGCGGGTCTCATCACCCCGGACCTCACCCCCGAAGAGGGCGAGGACTGGCTGGCCGCCGCCGACGCCTACGATCTGGACAAGGTCTTCCTGGTCGCGCTCAGCTCCACCGACGAGCGCCTCAAGAAGATCACGAAGGTCTGCCGGGGCTTCGTCTACGCGGCGTCGCTGATGGGCGTCACCGGCGCCCGCTCCGCTGTCGACACGGGAGCTCCGCTCCTTGTGGAGCGCACCCGCAAGGCGATTGCCGCGGTGTGCCCCTCCGGTGCCGCCTCCCTGCCGGTCGGGCTCGGCTTGGGCGTCGGGAACGGTGCGCAGGCGGCCGAAGTCGCGCAGTTCGCCGACGGGGTCATTGTCGGGTCGGCGTTCATCCGCCGGCTGCTCGACGCACCGTCGCAGACCGCCGGCCTGGACGCGGTCCGCGAACTCGCCGCCGAACTGGCGGCAGGGGTTCGACAGAAGAGCTGACTGCCGTGCCGGGGAGACGTCCAAGGCCCCGCGCCGCCGGGGATCTCCGTGGCAGGATGGGTCGCCGTGTCCCAACGGTGGCACTAACGAGCCGCTTATGCCGACCCGCGTAAGGTACGTCGCGCTGGCGGCGCCGCAGGCGGGTGCCGCTTGGATGTTCTGACGGGTAGAGATGAGGCGAACGATGGCGACCGACGGAGTCGCGCGGCGATGGGTCGGCTTCGGTAACTGGACGATGATCCAGCCTTGGTTGACGACCGTTGCCAGGCTGGGACTCGCCACGGTGCTGTTCATGGCCGGCTGGGCGAAGGCCACCGAGCCGCAGGCGCTACAGAAGCTGGCCGTCTCGGCGTACCAGATCCTTCCCGACGGCATGGTCGGCGCCGTCGGCATCGGACTGCCCATCCTGGAGATGGCTCTCGCCGCAATGCTCGTGCTCGGCTTCGCCACCCGGTTCGTCGCCGCGGCGGGCGGCCTCCTGATGATCATCTTCATTGCCGGGATCATCTCGGCCTGGACCCGCGGCCTGTCGATCGACTGCGGCTGTTTCGGTGGGGGCGGCGCGATCGGCAAGGGCCAGACCCGTTATCTTCAAGAGATTCTGCGGGACCTAGGGTTTCTCGCGCTGGCGGCCTGGATCGTGGTGCTCCCCAAGAGCAAGCTCGCGCTCGACCGGATGCTCGGGCTGTACGACAACTGACCCCACGCGACCCCCTTTTCTCCCCGGTACCGCGGCAGGCGCGGCCGGGGATACGACATAGAGGAGACCCCCGATGAGCAAGGCTGCCCGGCAGCGGACGGCCCGCGAGCGCCTCGCCGAGGAACGCCAGAAGCAGGCGCTCAAGGAGAAGCGGAACAGGGCAATGATGATCAGCCTCTCCGCCATCGCGATCTTGGCGCTGGTGGTCGGGATCGGGGTCTACTACGCCAACAAGAAGGCAGCACGAACCCAGAAGGCCACCGCCTACAGTGGCCCGCTGGCTCCGGTCAGCCGGGACGGTGACGGCTCGATCGTGATGGCGGCCCAGGGCGCGACCACTCCGCTGCTGGAGGTCTTCGAGGACTTCCAGTGCCCGATCTGCAAGGAGTTCGAGCAGGTCAGCGGGCCCACGATCAAGAAGCTGGCGGCCACGGGCAAGGTCAAGGTGGTCTACCACCCGTTCCAGCTGTTCCAGCAGGAGCCACTGGCCTCCAACACCCGGCGGGCGGCCAACGCGGCGCTGTGCGCCCCCGCGGACAAGTGGGTCTCCTACCACGACACGCTGTTCAAGTACCAACCGGCGGAAGGGTCGAAGGGTTTCGCCACCAAGGACCTGAATCTGTGGGCTCAGGACCTCGGTTTCGGTGACGCGGCGTTCCAGAAATGTGTGAGCGGCACCGAGAAGGCCGGGCAGCTCGCGACGATGACCAAGAACGCGCTCAACGACCGCAAGGTCACGGGCACACCGACGGTCTATCTGGATGGCAAGCCACTCAACCTGCAGAACCAGATCATGAACCCGCAGGCGCTCGAGACGAGCATCCTCGCGGCGGCCAAGACCTCGCCGGCGGCCACCCCGACCCCCGGCGGCTCGGTCACCCCGACCCCCAGCGGCTCGGCCACTCCGAAGAAGTAGCAGGTCCGCCGCCTCTCCGCGGTCCTCTCGTAAGGTCGTGTACGGCCGGTCACCCAGAGTGGCCGGCCGTACAGATGTGCGTCGTGCGTGCCGCGGCGTGGGGACCTCGGGGGACGTGATGGGTAAGGCCGGTAGGGATCGATCGGCGCGCGAACGGCTGGCCGCGGAACGGCAGCGTCAGGCGAAGCTGCAGAAGCGGACGCGGGCGCTCATGATCACCCTCAGCGCCGTCGCGGTGATCGTCATCGTCGTCCTCGCCGTGGTGCTGATCCGGTCCGGTGACGGCAAACCCAGCGGCTACCAGGGCCCGCTCGCCCCCGTGACACGGCAGGCGGACGGCTCGATCGTCATGGCGGTGGCCGGCGTCGAGAAGCCCGTGCTGGAGATCTACGAGGACTTCCAGTGCCCGAGCTGCAGGGAGTTCGAGAAGCTCAACGGACCCACGGTCAAGGAACTGGCGGCCATGGGCAAGGTGAAGGTGGTCTACCGCCCGTTCCAGCTGTTCGATCAGGAGCCGCTGAAGTCCAACTCGGAACGAGCCGCCAACGCCGCCCTGTGCGCCCCGGCCGACAAGTGGGTCCCCTACCACGACCTGATCTACAAGCACCAGCCGGCCGAGAGCGCGACGGGTTTCTCCGACCAGGATCTCATCTCCTGGGCCAAGCAGGTCGGCATCAGTGACCCGGCTTTCGAGAAGTGCGTCAAGGGCAAGGAGAAGGCCGCCCAGCTCGCCCAGATGACGCAGTACGCGCTGCAGACCGCGAAGGTGACCGGGACGCCCACCGTCACGCTCGACGGCAAGAAGCTGGACAACGATCAGACCTTCACCGTGGACGGCTTGCGGAAGGCGATTCTCGCTGCGGCCCCAAGCGCGGGGACGACTCCGGTGCCCACGAAGAGCTAGCCGAGGCCGGGCGCCGCAGGATCTTCTCCGAGCTGGGGGACCTGCGGCGCATGAGGTGCGGGGAGACGGTAACGTCAACGTTCATGCAGCATCCGCTCGCCTTCCCGAGCCCGTCCCAGGGCGTCTGGCACCTCGGACCCTTCCCGCTCCGGGCCTATGCTCTGATGATCATTCTCGGGATCGTCGTCGCCGTCTGGCTCGGTGAACGCCGCTGGGCGGCGCGTGGGGGAACCCCCGGCGTGGTCATCGACATCGCCGTGTGGGCGGTGCCGTTCGGCCTGGTCGGGGGGCGTCTTTACCACGTCATCACCGACAACCAGATGTACTTCGGCACGGGTAGGCACCCCCTCGACGCGTTCAAGGTCTGGAACGGCGGCCTGGGCATCTGGGGCGCGGTCGCCCTGGGCGCGCTGGGCGCCTACATCGGCTGTCGCCGCCGCGGCGTCAATCTGCGGGTCTTCGCCGACTCCGTCGCCCCGGGCATCGCGCTCGCGCAGGGCATCGGCCGCTGGGGCAACTGGTTCAACCAGGAGCTGTACGGCCGCCCGACCTCGCTGCCCTGGGCCGTGACGATCGATCAAGACCACCGGCCGCGGCTCCCCGACGGCAGTCTCGACCCGCACTACGCCGACATCGCGCACTACCACCCCACCTTCCTGTACGAGTCGCTGTGGTGTTTCGGGGTCGCGATCCTGGTCATCTGGGCGGGAAAGCGGTTCAAGCTCAACTATGGGCGCACCTTCGCCCTCTACGTCGCCGCCTACACCGTCGGCCGGGCCTGGATCGAATGGCTGCGCATCGACAACGCCCACCATTTCCTCGGACTGCGGCTCAACGACTACACGGCGTTGATCGTCTTCCTGGGGGCGGTCGCCTATCTGTACGTCTATCGCGACAAGGGTGATGTCGAGGAGGTCGCGGAGACCCGGTCCCTCGGCGAGCTCGATGGCCACGAGCCGGTGGAGAAGCCGGCGGAGTCCGCGGCCGTCCCGGTGGATCACGCTGAGCCCGCCGAGGGGGTCGCTGCCCTCCACGAGGAAGCGCCGGCCGAGGAAGCACCGGCCGAGGAGCCGTGGACCGAGGCCGAGGTCGAGGCCCCCATCGACTGGACGCCCGCCGAGGAGCCGCAGGCCGCTGTGGAGGAGCCGGACACGTCCGCCGCCCTCCCGGTGGATCATGCAGAGCCCGTCGAGGAGGCCGCCGCCGTCCACGAGGAAGAGCCCGTCGAGGAGGCCGCTGCCGTCCACGAGGAAGAGCCCGTCGAGGAGGCTGCCGCCGTCCACGAGGAAGAGCAGGCGGAGTCCGACGCCGTTCCGGTGGATCACGCTGAGCCCGCCGAGGGGGTCGCTGCCGTCCACGAGGAAGAGCCCGCCGTGGAGCGGTGGTGGGTCGTCGCCGAGGCCACTGGGGAGGAGCCCGCGGAAGAGGCGACCGAAGAACCGGCCGCCGGGGACGTCGGCAAAGAGGCAGAGGCGGCCGAGGAGGCTCCTGAGAACGATGCCCGCGTGGGCGGAGAGGCCGTCGCGGACAAGGCGAAGGAAACGGCCAAGGAGGGCCGTGAGCGCCGCTGAGGGCGCTCCACCGGCCGGGACCGGGGCCCAGGCGGAGATCCATCATCAACACCGGGACGTGACCGGAGGGTGGCTGCGGCCGTCCGTGTTCGGGGCGATGGACGGGCTGGTCTCTAACTTCGCCCTGATCGCCGGCATCGCCGGCGGCCACGCCTCGCGGAACGTCGTTGTGCTGGCCGGGCTGGCCGGGCTCGCGGCGGGCGCGTTCTCCATGGCGGCGGGGGAGTACATCTCGGTGGCCTCCCAGTCGGAGCTGGCCGAGGCCGAGATCGCGGTGGAACGGGACGAGCTGATCAACAACGCCAAGGCCGAGGAGGCCGAACTGGCGCAGCTCTACGAGGCCCGGGGGCTGGATGCGAGCCTGGCCGCCGAGGTCGCCAGACAGCTCTCCCGTGACCCCAGCGGGGCGTTGGAGATCCATGCCCGGGAGGAGCTGGGGATCGACCCCGACAACCTGCCGTCGCCGTTCGTGGCCGCCGGGTCGTCGTTCCTGTTCTTCGCCCTCGGCGCCCTCCTGCCGGTGCTCCCGTATCTGCTGGGCGCCACGAGTCTCTGGCCGGCGGGGATCCTCGCAGCCATCGGCCTGTTCTCGGCCGGCGCGCTGGTGTCCCGGGTGACCGCCCGCTCCTGGTGGTTCAGCGGGCTGCGCCAGCTCATGCTGGGCGGTGCCGCCGCCGCGTTCACGTTCGGGATTGGCGCGCTCATCGGAACGAGTGGTCTTTAGTGGACGGCAAAAGCGGATGAAATAGTCGTTTGTGCCCGCGAGTGTGGCAAGGAGCGATAAGCTCACGCCTCGTGAGCGACGCTCGCGAGCGGCGATGTTCCGCCCGCTGAGTGGGCGAAGTTAACCGGAGGAACAGTGAGCGACACGGGCTCTTCCGTGAGGGCGCGCAAGAAGGATGAGGACGACTTCTGGCCTGACGATCGGCCAGGGGGCGGCCCCAAGTCCAAGCGGATGATTATCGTTGCCGCCGTCACGGCGGTCGTGGTGATCGTCGCGGTCGCCGTCTTCTTCCTCATCGGCGGCGGCAAGGCCGGCACGTCCGCGGGCAGTGGCTCGGTCCTGCCCACGGTGTACGTTCCCGCCTCGGCCAACGAGGGCACCAAGAAGCTGGACCAGCGCACCGGCGGCGACCAGCGCCCCTTGAACGAGGGCGAGGTCTTCACCGACCAGGCCAAGTCGGTCACCCACGGCCAGTACACCTTTGCCCTGGCCGGCTCGGAGGTCTCCGGCAACTGCCAGAAGGCCGCCTGGGGTGGGCGGCTCCAAGCCGACCTGAAGACGTACGGCTGTACGCAGGTCGTGCGCGGCGCCTACCTCAGCAAGGACCAGCGGCACGTGGGTCAGTTCATCGCCCTCAACCTCGACAAGATCGAGGGCTCCGAGCAGATCGTGCGGGATCTTGACCCGCAGGTCAACGCCGGATTCATCATCCCGCTGTCCGCGAACGGCGTGACCAAGTTCGGCGCGGGATTCAGCGCCGCGTATCCCGAGATCTACGGTCACTACGTCGTCATCAGCTGGGTGCAGCGCAAGGGCGGCGCCCGGCCGGACACGATGAACGAACTGCTCGACGCCAGCCTCGCCATCGAGCGCGCCGCGGACTTCGTCTGGGGCCGGCTCGTGCTGGTGGACCACTGATATCCCCATCGGATCATCGAAGCGATAGTCTCCGGCCACGTGAGCTACGACGATAACCCGCGCAGTGGCGGCCGCAGAGCCACCACCGCTCCCAGCGGCGCCCGTAATCGGGACGGTGACCGCAGGACCGGCAGGCGTCGTACGGGCACCCCCCAGCAGACCGGCGGCTCCTCGCACCGGGAGACCGGGGCGCAGGCCCGTACAGCGGGACCTCCCCCGGTGGGCGGCGGCCGGACCCGTACCGCCGGACAGACCCGAACGGGCGGAGGCGGCCGCCGCAAGGGCATGCCACCGGTCGTGTTCTTCGCGACCGCTGGCGGGCTCGCCGTGGTCCTCCTCGCAGGGGTCGCGTTCCTGATGCTCGGCAGCGGATCCGGCCGGAAGCCGGCCGCCCCGACGGCCGGACTCGCCACCAGCGGGTTGGCACCGGAGGTCTACTCCGATGCGCCCTCGACCCCCACCTTCGATGCGATCGGTGAGCGCTCCGCGGACGGCGGCCCACTGACCGCTGACGAGGTCTTCCCACGGGGCAAGACCACGCTCGTCGACGGGGTGACGCACGCCAGGCTGGAACTGCGCGGCCAGCGGCTGGACACCGACTGCGCCCAGGCGATCTGGGGGGTCACCGCCGGCGGGGAGCTGCGCAAGTCCAGCTGCAACCAGGTCGTACGTGGCATTTACTCCGACGAGAAGAAGGGGTACGCGGCGCTCTTCGCCATCTTCAATCTGGCGCACTCCGTGGACGCCGGCCGTTTCGTGCACGCGATAACCCCGGGGTCGGGCGCCGGCTTCATCCGTCCGCTGCCTGCGGCGGCCACGCTCGACCATTTCGGCAAGGGATTCGGCATGGCGCGCGGCGCCGCCATGGGTCACTACGCGGTGATCGTCTGGGTGCAGCGGCTCGACGGGACCGGCGATGCGAAGGATCAGGGCCTGATCTCGCTGCTCGTCACGGCCGGTAACGCCCCCGCCGTCTACGCCAGGGTGGCAGCCCACCGCTGACCTCGGCATACGCGCCCCAAACGCACTCCCGCCGGTGATCATCGTCACCGAAATGGGGGCGTTTGGGGTTTAATGTCCCCGCTATCCTGGTTATAGCAAGAGGGACGGCTACCGGCACGGTGGCGTCGCGGGACCGATCGGCACTGTCGCCGCACGGTCACCTGGAGACGACGCTCCATGGACGGGAGTGAACATTTAGTGGCGCAGGCGCGGAGAAGTGTCGCGATCTAGGCCAGTCGGGCATGATCCCGACAGTGATGTAATCTCTTACCACCGCAGCAGGGCCAACGTCGTCCCCGACTGCACTGACATCGGAGCAGTGACATGACGACGGGAGGGTCGATGGCGGCTGCTGCCCTCACACCTGGTCGGCCTCAGAGCCAGGGGCTGTACGACCCGGCCAACGAGCACGACGCCTGTGGCGTCGGCATGGTGGCTGATCTGCGCGGACGTAAGAGCCACGACATCGTCGAGAAGGCTCTGACGGTCCTGCGCAACCTGGACCATCGCGGCGCGAAGGGCGCCGTGCCCGACGACGGTGACGGTGCGGGCATCCTCACCCAGATCCCGGACGCGTTCTTCCGGGAGGTCGTGGACTTCCCGCTGCCCGAGGCCGGTTCCTACGCCGCGGGCATCGCCTTCCTGCCCACGGACGGCGCGGAGCGTTCCACGACGGTGGCGGCCATCGCCGCGACCGCCGAGGAGGAGGGCCTCACCGTTCTGGGCTGGCGCGAGCTGCCCTACGACCCGCATTTCTGTGGTCCGACGGCGCGCAAGGTCATCCCACACTTCGCGCAGCTGTTCCTGGCGGCGCAGGACGGCAGGTCCGGCATCGAGCTGGACCGGCTGGTCTTCTGCATGCGCGAGCGCGTCGAGCAGGACACCTCGGTCTACTTCCCGAGCCTGTCCAGCCGCACGATCGTCTACAAGGGGATGCTGACGACTCCGCAGCTGGAGCCGTTCTTCCCCGACCTGTCGGACCGCCGCTACTCCAGTGCCATCGCGCTCGTGCACTCGCGGTTCTCGACCAACACCTTCCCGGCGTGGGAGCTCGCGCACCCGTACCGCTATCTCGCGCACAACGGTGAGATCAACACGGTCAAGGGCAACCGCAACTGGATGCGGGCCCGCGAGGCGCTGCTGGCCTCCGATCTGATCCCCGGGGACCTGTCCCGGACGTTCCCGGTCATCGACGAAGTGGCCAGCGACACCGCTTCGTTCGACGAGTGCCTGGAACTGCTGCACCTGGGTGGCCGGTCCCTGGCGCACTCGGTGCTGATGATGATCCCGGAGGCCTGGGAGAACCACACCGAGATGGACCCGGCCCGCCGGGCCTTCTACGAGTTCCACTCCACCCTCATGGAGGCCTGGGACGGCCCGGCCAGCGTGACGTTCACCGACGGCACCGTCGTCGGCGCGGTCCTCGACCGAAACGGCCTGCGCCCCGGCAGGTTCTGGGTCACCGACGAGGGCTTCGTCGTGCTCTCCAGCGAGGCCGGCGTGCTCGACTTCGACCCCGCGACCGTGGTTCGCAAGGGCCGTCTGCAGCCGGGCCGGATCTTCCTGGTCGACACCGCCCAGGGCCGCATCATCGAGGACGACGAGATCAAGGCCGAACTCGCCGCCGAACACCCGTACGCCGAGTGGCTGCACGACGGGCTCGTCCGGTTCGAGGAACTGCCGACTCGTGAGCGGGAGATCCCGAACCACCAGACCCTGGTCAAGCGGCAGCAGACCTTCGGCTACACCCAGGAGGAGCTGCGGATCCTCCTCACCCCCATGGCCAAAGTCGGCGCCGAGCCGATCGGCTCCATGGGCACCGACACCCCCATCGCGGCCCTGTCGGAGCGCCCCCGGCTGCTCTTCGACTACTTCAAGCAGCTGTTCGCCCAAGTCACCAACCCGCCGCTGGACGCCATCCGCGAAGAGATGGTCACTTCCCTCCAGTCCACGCTCGGCCCGGAGGGCAACCTGCTGGACCCAGGTCCGGAGTCCTGCCGCCGGCTGGTGCTGCCCACCCCGATCCTGGACAACGACGAGCTCGCCAAGATCATCCACATCAATGATGAGGGTGCTCTCCCCGGCCTGCAGGCGCACGTCGTCCACGGTCTGTACAACGTGAACGGCGCCGGGGAGGCACTGGAAACCCGCCTTGAAGAGATCTGCGCCGAGGTCTCGGAGGCCATCGCCGGTGGAGCGCGCATCATCGTGCTCTCCGACCGGGGGTCCGACTCGGCCCTTGCCGCCATTCCGGCGCTGCTCCTCACCGGAGCGGTCCACCACCACCTCATCAGGGAGAAGACCCGCACCCAGGTGGGCCTGATCATCGAGACCGCCGAAGCCCGTGAGTGCCACCACATGGCACTGCTCATCGGCTACGGTGCCTCCGCGATCAACCCGTACCTCGCCATCGAGACCGTCGAGGACCTGGTCGCGAGCGGCGACCTCGTCGGCATCGAGGCCGCGAAGGCCACCCGGAACCTGGTCAAGGCGTACGGCAAGGGCGTCCTCAAGATCATGTCCAAGATGGGCGTGTCCACGGTCGCCTCGTACACCGGTGCGCAGATCTTCGAGGCCATCGGTCTCGGCGCCGACATCATCGACCGGTGCTTCACCGGCACCACCTCCCGGCTCGGCGGCATCGGCTTCGACGTCGTCGCCCGCGAGGTCGCCGAACGGCACCGGCATGCCTATCCGACCGGCGGCAACGAGCTCGCACACCGCACCCTCGAGGTCGGCGGCGAGTACCAGTGGCGCCGTGAGGGCGAGTTGCACCTGTTCAACCCGGATACGGTGTTCAAGCTCCAGCACGCCAGCCGCACCCGCCGGTACGACATCTTCAAGGACTACACCTCGCTGGTGGACTCCCAGGCAGAGCGGCTGATGACCCTCCGCGGCCTGTTCCGGCTCAAGGAGGGCCTGCGCCCGCCGGTGCCTCTCGACGAGGTCGAGCCCATCTCGGAGATCGTCAAGCGGTTCTCCACCGGCGCCATGTCGTACGGCTCCATCTCGGCCGAGGCACATGAGACCCTGGCCATCGCCATGAACCGGCTGGGCGGCAAGTCCAACACCGGTGAGGGCGGCGAGGACCGGGAGCGCTTCACCCACGACGCCAACGGCGATCTGCGGCGCAGCGCCGTCAAGCAGGTGGCCTCCGGCCGGTTCGGTGTGACCTCTGAGTACCTCACCAACGCCGACGACCTGCAGATCAAGATGGCGCAGGGCGCCAAGCCCGGTGAGGGCGGCCAGCTGCCCGGCCACAAGGTCTACCCGTGGATCGCCAAGACCCGGCACTCCACCCCGGGCGTCGGCCTCATCTCGCCGCCGCCGCACCACGACATCTACTCGATCGAGGACCTGGCCCAGCTCATCCACGATCTGAAGAACTCCAACCCCTCAGCGCGCGTGCACGTCAAGCTCGTCGCCGAGGTCGGAGTCGGCACGGTCGCGGCGGGCGTCTCCAAGGCCCACGCCGACGTCGTCCTCATCTCCGGGCACGACGGCGGTACGGGTGCGTCACCGCTGACGTCGCTCAAGCACGCCGGCGCGCCCTGGGAGCTCGGCCTCGCCGACACCCAGCAGACACTGCTGCTCAACGGACTGCGCGACCGCATCGTCGTTCAGGCCGACGGGCAGCTGAAGACCGGCCGCGACGTGGTCATCGCGGCCTTGCTGGGCGCCGAGGAGTACGGCTTCGCCACCGCGCCGCTGGTGGTCTCCGGCTGCGTCATGATGCGGGTCTGCCACCTCGACACCTGCCCGGTGGGCGTCGCCACGCAGAACCCGGTGTTGCGCGAGCGGTTCACCGGCAAGCCCGAGTTCGTGGTCAACTTCTTCGAGTTCATCGCCGAGGAGGTACGCGAGTACCTCGCGGCGCTGGGTTTCCGGACGATCGAGGAGGCCATCGGGCACGTCGAGTACATCGACACCCGGGAGGCCGTCGACCACTGGAAGGCCTCCGGGCTGGACCTGACCCCGATCCTGCACCGGCCCGATCTTCCCGAGGGGACGCCGCTTCACCAGGTCACCGTCCAGGACCACGGGCTGGAGAAGGCGCTCGACAACACCCTGATCCAGCTCGCCGAGGGCGCCATCGCCTATGGCGACAAGGTCACGCTGGAGATGCCGGTCCGCAACGTCAACCGGACCGTCGGCACCATGCTCGGCCACGAGGTGACCAAGAAGTGGGGTGGCGAGGGCCTGCCCGACGACACCATAGACGTCACCTTCACCGGCTCGGCCGGGCAGTCACTCGGGGCCTTCGTGCCACGCGGGATCACGCTCCGGCTGATCGGAGACGCCAACGACTACGTCGGCAAGGGCCTGTCAGGCGGGCGGATCATCATCCAGCCCGACCCTGCGGCACCGTTCGTCGCCGAGGACCAGATCATCGCGGGCAACGTCATCCTGTATGGAGCCACCTCGGGTGAGGTGTTCCTGCGGGGCATGGCGGGCGAGCGGTTCGCCGTCCGCAACTCGGGTGCCACCGCGGTGGTCGAGGGTGTGGGTGACCACGGCTGCGAGTACATGACCGGTGGCCGGGTCGTCATCCTCGGCCTGACCGGCCGTAACTTCGCGGCCGGCATGTCCGGCGGTATCGCCTATGTCCTGGACCTCCAGGAGCAGCGGGTCAACCCGGAGATGGTGGAGATCGAGGAGCTCACCGACGAGGACCGCGTCTTCCTGCGGGCCACCGTCGAGAAGCACCTGACCGAGACCGGTTCCGGGGTGGCGGAGAAGCTGCTCGCCGAGTGGGACACCTCGGTCGAGCGCTTCTCGAAGATCATGCCGCGCGACTACCGGCGCGTACTCGAAGCAGCGGCTGCCGCCGAGGCCGAGGGGCGCGACGTCAACGAGGCCATCATGGCCGCTTCACAGGGCTGAGGGGGTTCACATGGCTGATCCAAAGGGTTTTCTGACGGTCGGGCGCGAGCTTCCCAAGCGCCGCCCGGTCGATGTACGGATCAAGAGCTGGACCGAGGTCTACGAGGACTTCCCGAAGGGCTCGCTGGAGAAGCAGGCGTCACGGTGCATGGATTGTGGCATTCCCTTCTGCCACAATGGCTGCCCTCTCGGAAATCTCATTCCTGAATGGAATGACCTTGTCCATCGGGACAGCTGGCGCGATGCCATCGAAAGACTGCACGCGACCAATAACTTTCCGGAATTCACCGGGAAACTGTGCCCCGCGCCGTGTGAAAGCGCCTGCGTGCTGGGGATCAACCAGGATCCGGTGGCGATCAAGCGGGTCGAGGCCGAGATCATCGATCGCGCCTGGTCCGAGGGCTGGGTCACTCCGCAGCCGCCGACAGTGAAGACCGGCAAGAAGGTCGCAGTCATCGGCTCCGGCCCGGCCGGGCTGGCCGCCGCTCAGCAGCTGACCAGGGCTGGGCATCACGTGAAGGTGTACGAACGGGACGATCGTATCGGCGGCCTGCTGCGATACGGAATTCCAGAGTTCAAAATGGAAAAGCAGCACGTTGACAGGCGCCTCGGCCAGATGAGGGCCGAGGGCACCGAGTTCAAGACGAACGTCAATGTCGGTGTCGATGTCACGGCTGAGGAACTCCGAGAGCGGTACGACGCCATTGTGCTGGCGGGCGGAGCCACCGTACGGCGGGATCTTCCGATGCCCGGCCGTGAACTCCAGGGCATCTACCAGGCCATGGAGTACCTTCCGCCTGCCAACAAGGTGCAGGAGGGCGACTTCGAGGAATCGCCGATCTCGGCGAAGGGGAAGCACGTCGTCGTCATCGGCGGCGGTGACACCGGCGCGGACTGCATCGGCACCGCCATCCGCCAGGGGGCCGCGTCGGTCACCCAGTTGGAGATCATGCCCAAGCCGCCCGGGTCCCGGCCGGACTCACAGCCGTGGCCGACCTTTCCGATCTTGTACAAGATGGAAACCGCTCACGAAGAGCTGGCCGACCTCGGCGGCGAACGTCTGTACGCGATCTCGACGGTCGAGTTCACCGGTGACGAGAGCGGCAACGTCAAGTCCCTGAAGCTGATCGGCGTCGAGGGCCCGGCCAACGGCTTCGCGCCGATCCCCGGCACCGAACGGGAACTCCCGGCCGAACTGGTCACCCTGGCGATGGGTTTCCTGGGTCCGCAGCATGAGGGACTGCTGGAGCAGCTCGGCGTCGAGTTCGACCAGCGGAGCAACGTCGTCCGCGACGAGGACTACCAGACCACGGTCGAAGGCATCTTCTGCGCCGGCGACATGGGCCGCGGTCAGTCCCTGATCGTCTGGGCGATCGCCGAAGGCCGCGCCGCGGCCGCCGGAGTGGACAAGTACCTCACCGGCCAGACGGCGCTGCCGTATCCGATCCCTCCGACCGCCCGCCCGCTCGTCTGAGCAGGAGAGCAAGGGTGGCGTGGCGCCTCTTCACGAGGAGTCACGCCACTCTCGGGTCCGGGGAATGTGAAGGTTATTCGTAGACGCTTCCGCGGAAGCGGGGTCTTCGAGCTTGACGGGGAAGGACGTCGCCGTCCGTTACGTCGAGGCCGGGGCCGAGCTCGCGTGGTGAGGAGAGGCAGTCGGCGGCCGGGTCTCAGGGCGACTCCGCGCGGTTCGCCACAGCAGGCATGATCTGCTTGGAACAGCGTGCGTAGACCAGAGCCCCGGCGAGTCCGACGACGGCGAGCGTGAGCACCATGCTCCATTCGATGTACCACGCCTGGCCCGTGTCTCGTGGCCAGCAGACGTTGACGGTCTGGAAGAGCAGCCACAGGGCCGCGAGATGGGTCACCGGCGCACTGAACCGGCCGAGGCTGAACGGGCCCGGACGCCAATCCCCCCGCAGGTGGGCCATGGCCGCGCCCCACACCGGGATGCCGAAGGCGACGTAGAAGCCGACGGTGGTGAAGTTGACCAGCACCGCGTACAGCGTCGATCCGGACAGCAGGACGAAGACGGCCCCGCCGATCCCGGTGAGGACGATCGCGTTGACAGGGAGCCGTTCGGAACCCGCCAGCCTGCCGAGCACCCGGGAGCCGGGAAGCGCGCGGTCCCGGGCGGAGGCCCAGATGACACGCGACACCGCCGCCTGAACGGCGAGGAAGCTGGCCAGGAAACCGATCACGAACATGATGAGCATCGGACGGCCGATGGCGGAGCCGAAGTGGGCGACGAGTGTGGCGCTGACCGGGTCGGTGACACCTCCCGCCATGACCTTGGACAGGTCGGGGATGGCAAGGATCAGTCCCGCTCCGGAGTACATCACGATGGCGCCGACGGCCAGCAGGGACAGGATCAGGGCCTTGGGCACGTCGCGTTCGGGGTTCTCGACCTCTTCGGCGATGGAGCCGGCGGCCTCGAAGCCCACGAACGACCAGCCGACATAGGCGGTGGCGGCCAGCAACGGCCCGCCGATCCACAGCCCGCCGGCGCCCGCGGTGCCGAGACCGCTGAACAGGACGCTGACCGGGTTCTCGCGATAGAAGATCAACAGGACGGTTCCGAGGCCTACCGACGCCAGCACCTCACAGAGCAGGCTCGCCGCCACCAGGATCTTCAGGGTGCGCCGGCCGACGATGTTGGCGAGGCTGCCGAGGACGAGGATCGCCAGCGCCGTCGCGATCGTGACCCATTTGCCGGGTTGCTTGACACCCAGCGCCTCGAGGAGGAAGCCCGACGCTCCGTAGGACAGTGTCGACAGCGCGATGGTGAGGCCCCACATGTAGGCCCAGGCGGCGAACCAGCCTGCGCTGGTGCCGCGCACGTGCCGGGCCCACTGGTAGATGCTCCCCTCGTACGGCCACCGGGAGGCGAGCTCCCCGAAGACGCACGCCACCAGGAGTTGACCGGCGAGCACGATCGGGAAGGCCCACCAGAACGCGGGTCCGGCGGCGAGCAGGCCCAGAGTGAAGATCGCGTACAGCGCGACGATGGGGGAGACGTCGGCGAACGCCAGCGCGGAGGCGGAGCGCAGGTTGAACCCTTTGCGGAGGGTCTGGCCCTCCGCAAATTCGTGTGCGACCGCGTGGACGGGGGGTGTGGAGGTCATGGCGTTCCCTCTCAGAGCACCGGTGGGGGGAGGTGACGTGGTCTCAGGCCGAGACCGCGCACGTGGCGGGCGATGTCACCGAGCGGGGCCAGCCACACGTCCGCGCAGCCGGCCACATGCTCGATCAGTCCCTCCAGGGCGGCCGCACGGCCGGGCCGGCCGGACAGGAAGGGATGGTTGGTCAGGACGAAGCAGCCGTTCTCGCGGCGCATCGCGTCGAATTCGGCGCGCCACATCGCGACCGCCTTGTCGGGGCTCTCGATGAGCCCCGTTCCCGAGATGTCCGGCAGGTAGCAGTACTGCTCCCAGTCGTCGAGGCCCCAGTGCACCGGGATCTCGACGATCGATCGCGTTCCGTCCGCCGCGAGTTCATAGGGGACGTCGGCGTCCATCAGGCTGGTGTCGTAGAGGAACCCGCGGTCGGCGAGCAGCCGCGGAGAGTTGTACGTGAGCTCCCACATGGGCGCGCGATATCCGACCGGACGTACTCCGGCGACCTCTTCCAGGGCCGCCAGCCCACGGTCCAGGATCGCCGCCTCGGTCTCCTCGTCCACATCGATCAGCGGTTCGTGGAGATATCCGTGGTGGGCGATCTCGTGCCCGGCGGCGGCGATCGCCCGTACGGCGTCCGGATGGCGGTGCGCGGTGTAGCCGGGGACGAAGAACGTCGCGCGGACGCCCTGCCGGTCGAGGATCCGCAGCAGCCGGGGGAGCCCGGTGAGCGGCCCGTACGCCTGGTGGCTCATGACGCTCAACCGGGTCGCGGCCTGCGGATGGGAGGACAGCACCGCGGACTCGGCGTCGACGTCGAACGTGAACGCCGCCGCCGCGATCTTCCCGTCCGGCCAGGGGATCGGCTCCGCGGGCCTCATCACGACCGCCCCTTGGCCAGCAGACTGACCAGTTCATACGCCACCGTGGCGGCGGCGACGGAGGTGATCTCGGCATGGTCGTAGGCGGGGGCGACCTCGACCACATCGGCACCGACGATGTTCAGCCCGGCCAGGCCGCGCAGCATCGACAGCAGTTCCCGGCTGGTCATCCCACCGCTCTCCGGAGTGCCGGTGCCAGGGGCGTAGGCCGGATCCAGCACATCGATGTCGATGGACAGGTACACGGGAGCGTCCTGCACCCGGGCCCGCACCCGCTCGGCGGCGCCGCGTGCGCCAATGTCGTCGAGCTCGGCGCAGTGCACGATCGTGAAGCCGAACCGGGCGTCGTCCTCGAGGTCCCGGGGGTCGTACAGCGGGCCGCGGATCCCGACGTGCGCGCTCGCGTCCCGCATGAGCAGGCCCTCCTCGGCGGCCCGCCGGAACGGGGTGCCATGGGTGTACGGCTCGCCGAAGTAGGTGTCCCAGGTGTCGAGGTGGGCGTCGAAGTGGATCAGTGCGACGGGTCCGTGCTGTGCCGCCGCCGCCCGCAGCGCGGGCAGCGCGATGGTGTGGTCGCCGCCGATCGTGACGGCGCGAGCCCCGTCTCCGGTGAGGTCGCGCAGCCCGCTCTCGATCTGCTTGATCGCCGTGCCGATGTCGAAGGGGTTGCAGGCGATGTCGCCCGCGTCCACCACCTGCTGCACGGCGAAGGGAAGCACGTCCAGCGCGGGGTTGTACGGCTTGAGCAGGCGGGAACCCTGGCGCACCGCGGCGGGACCGAAGCGGGCCCCCGGGCGGAAGGAGACACCGCTGTCGAACGGCACCCCGACGACCGCCACGTCGAAGCCGTCCACGTCCTCCCGGCGCGGAAGGCGCGCGAACGTCGCGGGCCCCGCGTAGCGCGGGATCTCCAGGGCGTTGACCTGGCCCACAGGCTCCATGCGTTTCCTTTCATCAGGCTCACTAGGCAGGTCTTCAGGCACGGGATCTCGTTGTCCCGCCGTTGACGTGCAGGATCTGGCCGACCAGGGCGGACAGCCGGGCATCGGCGAGGAAGGCGATGGACGCGGCGATCTCCTCCGGCGTCGCGACCCGGCCGAGCGGCGCCCGTGCGGCGTACCGCTTCAGGATCTCCTCCCGGCTCACCCCGGCGGCACGGGCGTCGGCCTCGAGCTGCGGGGTGTCGATGACGCTGGGCGCGATCGCGTTGACCCCGATGCCGTCCGGGGCCAGCTCCCGGCCGAGCGTCTTGGCCAGCGAGATGAGACCGGCCTTAGCCGCGCAGTACGCGGTGGCGTCCGGCCAGCCGATCACTCCCCACTCGGAGGCGACGAGCACGATGCGGCCCTCGCCACGTGCCTGCATGCCCGGCACCACCGCCTGGACACAGGTGAAGGCGCCGCCGAGATTGGTGTCCACGATGCGCCACCAGTCGTCGAGATCGTGCTCGGCCAGCGGCGCCATGGTCATGTAGGCCGCATTGGCGACGAGCACGCCGATCTCGGTGCCCGTACGGCCGGTGACGTCGGCGACCATCTCCCGTACGGCGTCCGGGTCGGACACGTCGGCGGGCGCGGTGAGGCCGCCGACCTCCGCTGCCAGCCGATCGAGCTCCGGGCCGGCGTGCCGGTCGTTGACCGCGACGGTCATGCCGTCGGCGGCCAGCCGATGCGCGACGGCGCGGCCCAGCCCGCCGGTCGCTCCGGTGACAAGGGCGACGCGCATCAGATCACCGCTCCGGCGTTGGGGGAGATGACCTCGCCGCAGCAGAAGGTCGCCTCCTCGATGAGGAACGCCGCGGTCAGTGCCACCTCTTCGGGCGTGACCAGGCGCTGGGCGGGGAGGGTCCGCAGGTAGACCGGGTCTCGCCATGGGGAGTCGGGAGGGTTCAACGGGGTGTCGGTGGGCCCGGGTGCCACGGCGTTCACCCGCACTCCCGACGGCCCCAGCTCCGCCGCGAGAGATCGGACCAGGCCGATCACGGCCCCCTTGGCGGCCGCGTAGTGGGCATCGCCGTCCCCGCCGCCGATGGCGAGCTCGGAGGTGACGGCGACGACGCTGCCACCACCTCGCCGGACCATCCCGGGAGTGACCGCCCGGCAGACGTTGAGCAGGCCGCCGACGTGCACCCGCAGCATGCGGTGCCAGTCGGCCCAGGTGATGTCGGCGACCGGGGCCATCGCATAGTGACCCGCCGAGCACACTGCCGCCTCGATCGGGCCCAGCTCCCGCTCGATCCGCTGGATCGTGGCCTGGACCTGGGCGGGATCGGCCACGTCGACCCCGACTCCGTGATCGGTATGAGCGGCCGGCCGCAGGTCGAGACCCACGGTGATCCACCCGCGGCGGCTCAGCTCGGACCCGACGGCGGCGCCGATGCCGCTCGCCGCACCCGTGATGAGCGCTATCCGTTCTCTCATGGTCTTCTCCTGATCTTCTGACCGCCCAGGGAAACCGACGTTTCCCCAGGCGGCAAGGGTTTGCCGACATCGTTGGGGGAACGCACCGCCCGGAGGACGCCGCGCTGTACGGTCCTCCAATAGGGCGTAACCCAGCGGTTACAGGCGGACCATAAGCTGGTGAAATGACCGCTGTGACCGGCCAGCCAGTGCCTGGTGAGTCCCGGCTCCGCTTGACGGTGCGAGAACTGCTCGCCGAGCCGTGCTTCCGGCTGCAGCTGGTCGCCGGCTCGGCGGGCCTCGACCTGCCGGTCCGCTGGGCGCACTCGACGGAGCTGCTCGATCCGGGCCCCTACCTGCGAGGTTACGAGATCGTGCTCACCGTCGGAGCGGCGCTGACCGACCCCGGCCGGTGCCGCGCCTTCGCCCGGTCGGTACGGGCCAGCAGGGCCAGTGCCATCGGCTACGGCATCGCCGACGTCACCCCGGATGCCCCGCAGGCGCTGCGAAAGGCCTGTGACCAGCTAGGGCTGCCGCTGTTCGAGGTTCCCCCCGAGGTGCCCTTCGTCAGCTTCACCGAATGGCTCGCCGAGCGGCTCGCCGCCGTGCACGACGAGGAGCACGACCGGGCGGAGACCGGGCGCCTGCTGGAGCTCATCCGGTCCGAGCTCGCCTCGCCCGAGGCCATCCGGAGCCACCTCGAACAGGCGGGGCTGGAGGTGGACCTCCTCGTGGCGGCCGCCGTGCCCGCGCTCTCGATCCCGGCCAGGTTCACCTGCCCGCCGGGAACGCTCCTCGGGGTCGCCGGTGACGTCGCGCTGCTGGTGGTGCCCGAGGAGGAGCGGGCGGCCGCCCTGGCGGCCGGATGGGACGACGCGCCCTGCGGCATCGGCAGTCCGGGACCGTTCACCCACCTGCCGCGCAGCCTCACCGAGTGCCTGGCCGGCCTCGACCTGGCCCGGCGGCGAGGCGGCCCCGTCCGGGCCGGTGACCTGGCCACATTCCCCGCGCTCCTGGGGCGCCTCAGCCCACGGCAGATCGCGCCGTTCGTCGAGCAGATCGCCCGTCCGCTCGGCTCGTACGACGCGGCACACGGGAGCCGGCTGATCGACACCCTGCGGGCGTTCCTGGACTCCGGCGGATCGGTGAGCGCGACGTCACGTGCGCTCTTCCTGCACCCCAACACCCTGCGTCATCGGCTCACCCGGATCGAAGCGATCACCGGCCGCAATCCACTCCAGTTCGAGGACCGCGTCGCGCTCGCGGTCGCGATGTGGGCCTGGAAGCCCTGAGCACGCGGCCGATTCCCATCAGAGAGGCTCCCGGCGGGCCGCGCTATCGGCCCAGCAGCTCGGTGATCGTGACGCCCGCCAGGTCACGTGTCTCGCGCGCCAGATGAGCCTGGTCGGCATAACCCGCCACCGCCGCCACCTGGGCGTACGGAACGCCGCGCCGCGCCAATGACAAGGCCTCTTGAAAGCGCAGAATGCGCTGCAGCACCTTGGGCGGATACCCGAACGCGCTGAGCGACCGGCGGCGCAACTGCCGCTCGCTCAGCCCCAGCCGGTCCGCCGCCTCCCGCACCGGTGTGGCACCGGCCAGCGACGCCACCAGGGCGGGCACGATCGGGTCGGATGGGCGCATGCGACCCGCCACGGCATCCTGCAGCACCCTTTCCGGGTCCGTGGCGGACGCGAGTGCGCCGCTCAGGGCCTCGGCGCCCACACCCCACAGCTCCCGCAGGGGGACGCGACCGTCCCGTACCGCGTCCGCGGGCCGCCCGAGGACCGGCGGCGCCATCCCCGGCCGGAAGCGCACGGCCACCAGCCTCTCGCCCGGGACCAGCTCCGCCAGATGGGGGCCCGTGTCGGGACCGGCCACCTGGATATCGCCGGTCCGCTCCCACCAGATCAGATCCATACAGCCGTCCGGGACCACCCGCTGGACGTAGGGTTTCGCGCCCCCGGCCGGCGACTGCGTCCAGGTGCAGGCCAGGCCCAGCCCCGGCCTCGCCGGGCGCTCGCGGTACCCGCTCGATGTCACCTCCCCTGCATATCACTCGCGCTCACGGGCAGGGGTCTATGTACGACTACATGCGGAAATAGGAGGAAACTCTCATGGCAACCGATCTCCAAGGCCGGACCATCGCGTTCCTCGTCGCCCCAGAGGGCATCGAGCAGGTCGAGCTGACCGAACCGTGGCAGGCCGTCCAGCAGGCCGGCGGGCAGCCGCGGCTGGTCTCCACCAAGTCCGGCCGGGTCCAGGCCTTCAACCACCTCACAGCCGCGGACACCTTCCCAGTCGACACCACCGTGGACGTGTCGTCGCCGGAGGAGTTCCACGCGCTGGTGCTGCCCGGCGGGGTCGCCAACCCCGACATCCTGCGCATCCAGCCCCGCGCCGTCGCCTTCGCGAAGGCCTTCTTCGACAGCGGGAAGCCGGTCGCGGCGATCTGCCACGCACCGTGGACCCTGATCGAGGCGGACGTCGTCCGGGGCCGCACCCTCACCTCCTGGCCCAGTCTGCGGACCGATCTGCGCAACGCGGGCGCCACCTGGGTGGACGAGGAGGTGAAGATCTGCACGGCGGGTCCGAACACTCTGATCACCAGCCGCAAGCCCGACGATCTCAAGGCGTTCTGCCAGGCGTTCGTGGACGCCTTCCGCGCGTGAGATTCATGGTCTAGACCATTGATCTAGACCATTCGGTGAACCTTCGGTGACGCTGCGCTGCACGAATACCCTTACTGGCCGGTAATTACCTAGTGTTGGGCTCGTGAGTCGTCGAGCGAAAATCGTCAGCACCATGGGTCCCGCGTGTTCCAGCCGCGATCAGGTCCGCGCCCTCGTAGAGGCCGGCATCGACATCGCCAGGCTCAACATGAGCCACGGGGAGTACGCCCAGCACGAGGAGGTCTACGGCTACCTCCGAGAGGCCTCCGACGCCACCGGCCGCGGCATCGGCATCCTGGCCGACCTGCAAGGCCCCAAGATCCGCATCGGCCGTTTCCCGGACGGCCCGGTACGCCTCACCCTCGGCGACGAGTTCGTCATCACCACAGAGGACGTCCCCGGCAGCCGCAAGGAGGTGTCCACCACCTACCAAGGGCTCCCCGGGGACGTCAGCGCCGGTGATTCCGTGCTCATCGACGACGGCCGCGTCGTCCTCGAGGTGCTCTCCGTGGACGGGCCGCGCGTCACCACCCGTGTCGTCATCGGCGGCATGGTCTCCGACAACAAGGGCCTGAACCTGCCCGGCGTCGCCGTCAGCGTCCCCGCCCTCACCGAAAAGGACGAAAAGGACCTCCGCTGGTCGCTGCAGCTGGGCGTCGACCTCGTCGCCCTGTCCTTCGTGCGCAGCCCCGAGGACGCCGACGCCGTCTATCGGATCATGGAAGAGGAGGGCGTCCGCGTCCCCCTCATCGCCAAGATCGAGAAACCGCAGGCCGTGGAGGCGCTACCCGAGATCGTCGCCGCCTTCGACGGCATCATGGTCGCCCGCGGCGACCTCGGCGTGGAGCTCCCGCTCGAGCAGGTCCCGATCGTGCAGAAGCGCGCGATCCAGCTCGCCCGCGAGAAGGCCCGCCCGGTCATCGTCGCCACCCAGATGCTCGAGTCCATGATCTCCTCGCCCCGGCCCACCCGCGCCGAGGCCTCCGACGTCGCCAACGCCGTCTTCGAAGGTGCCGACGCCGTCATGCTCTCCGGCGAGACCAGCGTCGGGCAATACCCGATCGAGTCCGTCGAGACCATGAGCCGCATCGTCACCACGGCCGAGGAGGTCACGCTACGGGCCTCGGCGTCACTCACCCGGGTGCCGGAGACCGTCGGCGGGGCCATCGCCCGCGCCGCCGCCGAGGTCGGCGCCATCGTCGACGCCAAGGCCCTCGTCGCCTTCACCATGTCGGGGGAGACCGCGCGGCGGCTGTCGCGCTACCGCTCACCCATCCCGCTGCTGGCCTTCACCGCCGTGCAGGCCACCCGGTCGCAGCTGGCGCTGGTGTGGGGTGTCGAGACGTTCATCGTGCCGCACGTCAACCACACCGACGAGATGGTCCGCCAGGTCGAGCAATCGCTGCTGGAGATCGGCCGCTGCCAGAAGGGCGACAAGGTCGTCATCGTGGCCGGCTCACCCCCCGGAACCCCGGGCTCCACCAACGCCCTGCGCGTCCACCGCATCGGCGACGCCATCGCACACGCCATGCGCTCCTGACCCTGCGGCTCCTTGCGCCCCCTGCCCGTACGGTCTCGTAGGGCAGGGGGCGCCACGCGTCCCGGGCCGCCGATCTCGCGGCCGGCGAAATGGCCGACTCCGGAAGGTTTGCGCCGCCGGGCAGATGATCACCTGGACAGGTGACCGCCCGGCGGCGACCAGCGGGGGACAGGCGGTGGATCGCTCATGCTCGGCCGGTTCGGCGCCGCCTACATCGTGGTGTGGCTCCTCTT
>JAOPYO010000450.1 GCA_025964575.1 Actinomycetes bacterium | reverse complement strand
AGGGGCGCCGCGGAGCCCGCTCTGCTCACCACCTCGGACGTGGATCCGTTGAACAGGAACGCAAAGGAGGCCGATGAGCCCGTTGCTTGAGATCGAGACACTGGTCCGCCGCTACGCTGCCGGATCGGCGCATCCCGCCGAGGTCGCCGAGGACGTGCTCGGCCGGATCGCGGCACGCGGAGACGACCACGTCTGGATCACGTTGCGCCCGGCCGCCGAGTTGCTCGAGGAGGCGGCCGGGCTCCCCCTGCGCTGGCCCGATCCGCACCTCCGCCCACCGCTCTACGGCATCCCGTTCGCGGTGAAGGACAACGTCGATGTGGCGGGACTGCCCACCACAGCCGCCTGCGCATCGTACGCGTACGTCCCGCAGCGGAGCGCTCCGCTCGTGAGTCGGCTGCTCGCGGCCGGTGCCCTGCTCGTCGGCAAGACCAACCTCGACCAGTTCGCCACCGGCCTTTCCGGCACCCGGAGCCCCTATGGATCCTGCGAGTCGCCGCTGGTCCCCGGACTGATCTCCGGCGGATCGAGCTCAGGCTCGGCGGTTGCCGTGGCCGCCGGACTCGTCGCCTTCGCCATCGGCACGGACACGGCGGGCTCGGGCAGGGTGCCGGCCGCGCTGACCGGTACGGTCGGCCTCAAGCCGAGCCGCGGACTGGTCAGTACCACCGGCCTCGTGCCCGCCTGCGCCTCGCTCGACTGCCCGAGTGTCTTCGCCACGTCGGTCGCCGACGCGCTCGCCGTCCTGTCCGTCATAGCCGGGCCCGACCAGAACGATCCCTGGTCACGCCCGCTTCCGGTGCCGCCCCCGGTTCCGGCGGCGGCGGGACCGCTGCGGATCGGCATCCCGTCCCGCCTCGACTTCTACGGTGACGCTGCCTCCGCGATCGGCTTCCAGGATGCGACACGGCGGCTCGCCGGTCTTGGACACACGCTGGTTCCGGTCGATTTCGAACCCTTCCTGGCCGCGGGACGGCTGCTCTACAGCGGGCCATGGCTCGCCGAGCGGCTGACCGCGATCGGCGACTTCATCGCACGGAATCCCGACGACGTGCACCCGGTGACCCGACGCGTACTGCGCAACGGGCCGACGCTCACCGCGGTGGACGCCTTCAACGGGCTGCATCGGTTGCAAGCGCTACGCGCCGAGACCGGGCAGATCTGGGCATCACTGGACGCCTTGGCGGTTCCGACCGTGCCCACGACCTACACCCTCGCTGAGATGGCAGAAGATCCCATCGGCCGCAACAACATCCTCGGCCACTACACGACCTTCGCCAACCTTCTCGACCTCGCCGCGGTCGCCGTGCCCGCGGGCACCACGCCGATCGGGCGACCGCACGGCATCACCCTGCTGGGTCCCGCAGGCACCGATACGCTGCTCGCCGGGGCCGCCGCCGTCTTCCATGCGGAGACCGGAGGGCCCGCCCTGCCCTCCGGGCCGGCCTCGACCCGCCAACCGCTGCTCGCGGTGGTCGGTGCCCACCGGTCCGGCCAGCCGCTGAACGGGAAACTGCTCTCGTTGGGCGCCGTCGCGCGGGGAACCGCTCAGACCGCTCCGCACTACCGCCTCTACGCCCTGAACGGGGGCGAACCCCCGAGGCCCGGGCTGGTCCGCTCGACCACCGCCGGAGTACCCATCGAAGTGGAACTGTACGAACTGAGCCCGGAGGCGCTCGGCATTCTGCTCACCCAGAACACTCCGCCCCTCAGCCTCGGCGCCGTACTGCTCGACGACGACCGGGAGGTGCACGGATTCCTCTGCGAGTCCTATGCCACCGAAGAGGCGACCGACATCAGCGGCCACGGCAGCTGGCTCGGCTACCTGCGCTCACAGACACGTGGGAAGCCTCCGGGTGTGGCGCCCGGCTGATGCGCATTCGAGAGGGGACTTCGTCGGTTCCTTGCCGTATCCGGGTGTGGGCGGGGCCGGCCGCCCACACCCGGACAGCGGTCACGTGATCGGATGTGGTCAGTGGATGGGTACGGCGCTGGTGTAGATGTCCTCGTCGTTGGCGATGGAGGCGTTGGAGGCCGAGGCCTGGCAGAGCTCCGGCGGGTGGCCGGCGGTGCCGGTGCCGGGGCAGAGGAACGCTGCCTTGACCCGGGTGTCGGACCAGACCGGATGGGCGGTGGAGGCTGTCGCGTCGACCATGATGTAGTCGCCGTAGAACTGGCCGTTGAACTGGCTGGGCGGCGGCATGCTGGAGGACGTGACCCGGGCGCTGGTGAAGTGGGTCAGGTCTTTGGAGGTCACCAGGGTGATGTCGGAGTATCCGGTGGACTCGTCCGACCCGTACTGCCGGTCATAGAAGCCGGTGACCAGCGTGCCTGTGGGGCTGAAGACGGTGCCCTGCCAGAACTGATCGGTCGGGGCCTGACGCGTCCCGGTGCCGATGACGGGCAGTTTCCGCACGTTGGTGGTCGTACCGGTGAAGCTGGCCCCGCCGTTGGTGGAGGCCGTCAGCACGATGCTGTTGTTGCAGCCGCCGGTCTTCACTCCTGTGTAGAGGCTGCCCAGGCCCGCGGCGATGGGGGTGAGCCCGGCGGGGGTACAGCCGCTGGTCTCGTTGGAGTCGCGGTTGATGTACGAGCCGGTGGTCACCACGACCCGCTTGGGGTTGGCCGGGTCGACCGTGACGTTGGGGTAGTTGGTGGCCCGGAAGATCGAGTTGGTACCGGTACCCTTCTCCGGAACACAGTCACGGCCCGGGTTCTTACCCGCACCCTGGTAGGTGTCGCAGTCGGGCAGGTCGTAGTAGTCGGTGGCCTTGACCGGTGCGGAGAACGTCGCCCCGCCGTCGGAGGAGTGCGCGAGGAAGACCTGGAAGTGGTTGTCGGAGCCGGTCTGCGTGGTGTTGTAGTTGGCCCAGGCGACGTAGAGGGTGCCGTCGGCGGCGGTGACCGGCTGGGAGAACTGGTTGTTGTTGCACCGGCCTTGCGGAGTGGGGATGCCGAAGGTCTGGTCGCAGAGCGCGGAGTCGGAACTGATCAGGACCGGTGCGCTGAAGTGCTCGCCGTAGTCGCTGGAGTAGGCGCCGTAGATGTAGCCGGTGCCGTCCTCAGCGAAGGTGGTCCAGGTCATGTAGACCCGGTCCCGGTACGGGCTCTTCAGGTGGTTGTCGACGGTCAGCAGCTGCTTGTCGAGGAGGAAGGTGCCTGTGCCCGCGGTGTCGTCGTGCTCGGCGACCGGCCGTCCCGGGAAGTTGAACGACGCGCCGCCCGAGCCGGTCGAGCGGTAGACATAGAAGCCGCTGGACTGGTCCGCGTCGGGGGAGACCCCGTTGCCGCGCTTGAATTGCTGGCACGACAGGTAGGCGTTGCCCCGGGTGTCCCAGGCGACGGAGGTGTCGCCGCCCCCCTGGAAGTACTGGCGGGGCTTGCCACCGAAGGCCGCCCCGGACACGAATCCGTTCGGTGTGGTCGCGTCGGCCCAGCTCCGGCCGCCGTCGCCGGAGTAGGAGACGCCGCAGGTACCGTCGCCGCGGCGGTAGTCGTTATAGGTGGCGATCACCTGGTGGGAGTTGCTCGGGTTCACCGCCACCCAGGTCTCGTTCTGCGCCTGGCCCCGCCCGGCCAGCGGCTGGTTGGTGATGTTCAGACAGTTCTGGTTGACCTTGACGTTGTCGCCGCGCCGGCCGTCGCAGGACGGTGCGGTCACCCGCTGCGTGTTGGTCACCGCGCGGGCGGCGGCCTGCGGCCCGAGCGCCTCGGTGAGGGCGCCGGACGCGTGCCGCTTCTGGATCGGTGTCAGTTTGTCGTAGCCGAATGGTTGGGCGTTCGCGCCGGGCGCGGCGAGACTCAGCCCTCCCAGTAGGAGCATTGCCGTCGCGGCAAGGCTCAGTGCACGACGTTTACGCATGCAAACCTCCTGTGCAGGCGTCATCGCCTGGCATGAGGGCGCCGGGAACAACGCCCGCGGGGAAGGTAGATCCGTTTCAGCGGGCGGGCAAGGCCCAATGACCGACAGTGATCACCAGCGCCGCGGCCGGATTCGGACCCTCGGCTTTCAGGGAGGCGAGCTCGGCAGGTTCGTGGCGGGCACGGCCACCTGTGGAATGACTGCGCCCTGGGCGGTGGTGAACAACCACGAGGGAGCCAGCACCGGTCGGTTCCGCCAGTAGGCGAGCGATAGGCCGAAGCGTGCTCCGGTCACCGAGATGACCGGCCGCCGGCCGGGCGGGCAGGCCTCTTGCTCGGCCTCTGGGCACCGTACCCGTACCGGCAGCGGTCGCCTGCCCAAGGCGGTGAGCAGCGCTTCGAAGGCGTCCCGCGCGCTCATGACCGGGTATTCGGCACCGCGTTGCGGCCGGACCAGCCAGCCGTTGCCGGCGATGATGGTGTCGCCCGCAACGGTGAGCTGTGTCTGCCAGCCGGCCGTGGGCAGTCCGTCCAGGGACTGGTCGGCGACCACGGTCACCTGCCGCCCGGTCAGCGTCGCGGCGAACGGCCCGACCCGCACCCCGGAGGCTCGGGCGAACCGGGCAGCGGCGGCCAAGGCGGCCGCCTCATCGGGCGGCGCCGTCGGGGCGTCCTTGACGAAGAAGAACGACCAGCGCAGGCCGGGTTCGCCGCTCACTTGGAGAGTGCCCGGCCCAGATGCCTCCCAGCCCGAGCCCTGGGGCTGCGGAGTACCGGAGATTCCGAGGGCACGCGCGAGACGTGCGACCGAGGCACTATCGGCGGGTTTCGCGGGGAGCGTCCACGCCGTCGCGTGGGAAGGGCCCTCCGGCAGTGGACCGATGAGGACCGCCCGCGGTGTCGTGCTCGGAGATGGCGAAGCGGAGGGCCGGGCCGCGGCCGTGAGCGATGAATACCGGGCATGGCCCGGCCCGCATCCGGCAGCGGCACCGAAGGTGATGACGATGGCCAGCCCGGAGACCAAGCGCCTGTTCATAGGGCGCTCCTCATGAGATCGAGGACCCACTGGCCAGACGACCACGGCCGCCGGAACCGGCGGTAGCGTCCCGCCTGCAGGCAGGGGATCGACTCAGCATGCGCGCCGCGGAAGGCTGATGCAAGAGGTCATCCGGGGGATCCGACCTCCCCATTGACACAGAGCATCACTTGACGATCTCCAGAACCGCCATCATGCCCGCGTCCTCGTGATTGAGGATGTGGCAGTGCATGACGGTCTTGCCGATGTAGTCGGTGAAGTGGATCCGGATGACCATCTGTCCCTTGGGCGGGATGCTCGCGGTGTCCTGCCAGCCATAGCTCCGGTGAGGCCGGCCGTTGATGCTCATCAGCTGGAAGTCGTTGGTGTGAACGTGGAAGGAGTGTTCCTCGTTGCTGTCGTTGCGGACAGTCCACTCTTCCACCGTGTTCAGCTTCGACCGGATGTCCACCCGGTTCATGTCGAACTGCTTGCCGTTGATGTAGTACCTGGTGCCTGCTGTGTTCTCGGAGAACACGATTGTCTGCCGTGCGGCGACCGCAGCGTGGCTCAGATCCTCTGTCGGCGCGAAGGCGGTGGGCAGCGCCACCGGGTGCATTGGCGCGCCTTCGGAGACCACGGTGGCAAGGGTCGCCTGCGGGAACCGGTTGCCGGCAGGCCCGGTGTTGACGGGAAGCGTCTGTAACTGGGTGCGGCCGTTCGGACCGCCCTGAACCAGGACGTCGAACCGTGCGCCGGACGCGAGGAGGAGCGAGCCCGCCCGCCAGATCCGGTCGGAGGGGTTGGCGTCGTGAGCGATCACATGGAATCGCTGCCCCTGAAGGTGGACCTTGTAGTAGATGTTGGCGCTGATGTTGGCCAGCCGCCACAACTGGGTCTCTCCTGGCCGGATGTGGATGGTCGGGTTCAGCTGACCGTTGACCGTCCGGTTGGTGGGCGCGCTGATGTGCAGATCCTTGGTCTTGACCGTGTCTCCCTTGACCTGGAAGTCCTTGAGCGCGATGACGTGCTCGGTGATCCTTCGCAGGACCGGCGGCAGGTACTGCTTCAACCCGTCGACGATGATGATGCCCGACATTCCCCCGGCGACCTGCGGCCCGGACATGGGGTGCGCGTGTGAGTGGTACCAGTAGGTTCCGGCCGCGAGCGTGCTCGGGAAGCGGTAGGAGTAGTGGAACGTCTCACCCGGATGGATGTGGACGAAGATATTGTCGGAGTTGCCGCTCGGTGACACATGTAGCCCGTGCACATGCAGGTTGGTGGCCGTGCCCAGCCGGTTCTCCATTGCCAGCTCCAGCCTGTCCCCCGGCCGGATCCGGAGCGTGGGTGGCATGTAGTGCCCGTTGTAGGTCAGGGCCCACAGCTTCCGGCCGGCCACGTCCACCCGCCGCCTCTCCACGACCAGCCGCGCCCGCAAATGCCCGTTGTGGCTGACCAGCTGCGGTGGATCCCACAGTCGGGGTCCTTCTCGCACCGATGGTGACGGCGACGGGCCAGTGGTGAAGCCGCTCATCGGTGGGGCGATGGCAAGGATCATGGCTGCGACGAGGCGGATCAGGCATAATCGAGACCGCATCACACCCCCCGATGTGGATGCCGTGTGTCAAACGCTGCGCTCCGGCGTTGCCAGCCTGGTTTCGCATACTTTGTCGTTATTGGCCCATATCGGTCAGATGAAACTCCCCGATGAGACGCCACCGCGTCGGTGGCACCACATGGCTACTTTGCGACATCCTCGGGAGCAGGTTCCCATGGGGAGGGGGCTTGGAGATCGCGGAGGCCATGGCGGTCGGGCGGTCTGCGGTCGGGCCGCAGCCCCGGTGCGAGGATGAGGGTGACCGCGACGGAGGCCGCCGCCATCATGGCCATCGCCGTCGCGGCCGAGGTGTGCTGGGCGACTGCTCCGGCGAGAGCGGCGCCGACCCCCTGCATCGTGAGCATGCCGGAGGAGTGCAACCCGAGCGCCTGCCCGTGCACGTCGTCGGGAGTCAAGACCATCAGGCGCTCCTGGAGCAGGAGGCTGGCCGAGTATCCGATCGAGGCGAGCACGACGGCGGCCACCGCGAGGGGCAGCGCCGGGTGCAGTGCGAAGACCAGGTACGGCGTGGCGAGCAGTAGGCGTAGCGGGGGGCCCAGCCGGTCCCGCCACCACTGCGGGACGAATCGGCCGGTCACCATGTCCCCGATCAGCATCCCGAGCGCCGCGAGGGCGAAGAGGAGTCCCGCGTGCCGGGGTGCGTACGGGATGAAGAGTGACTCGCAGCCGACGATCAGCCCGTTGGGCACCCACAGGGCGAGGTAGACGTAACGGCGGGGCACGGAGGACCACAGCCGCGCGTTGGTCCGCCAGGTCTCGGCGACCGACGGCCGCCCGGCGGCGCGAGGCGGGCGGCGGCTGAGGCCGAATAGGGCGACGATCGCGGTGGCGAGGTAGAGGGCGGCGCCGGCGAGCAGCGTGCCGCGCGGGGACAGGGCGGTCACGAGCACGCTGCCGACGGCGAACCCGCAGATCTGCATGGTGCCGACGGACATGTTGAGCACGGAGCGGCCGAGCAGGTAGCCCTCCTCCGGGAGGATCTCGCTGAGCAGTCCGTAGCGCACCCCGCCGCCCACCGAGGCGATCAGCCCCAGTCCCAGGATGACGGCGAAGGCGGCCCACAACGGCAGGCCGGGGACTGCCAGGGCGGCGGTGCCGAGGCCGAAGGCCACCGCCAGGCCCGTCATTGCGGCGCGCGGCGGCAGCCGGTCGGACGCGGAGAGCAGCGCTGCCGCCCCGATCACCTGGGCGAAGGAGGAGCCGAACATGCTGAGGGCGGAGAGTAGCGGCGAGTGGGTGGCCGCGTAGACGAGCGTGCCCAGGGCCAGCCCGCTCACTGTCGAGGCGGCGACCTGCACGGAGGCGGTCGCGAAGAGCGGCGTGAACTCTGGCACTCGAAAGAGTTCCCGGTAGGTGCGCATGGCCGCAGTCTCACCAGCCCCGCCGTGGGGCCGTTACTGTTTCGCGCGGAGGCGAAACGAGTGTCGGTGGCTGTCGTACGGGGTGAACCTCGCCGACAGGTTTGGCCGGACCGCCGTGGCCCGGCCAAACCCATCAGTGCGGTCGCATCGATCAGGTCGAGATCGGTGACATGGTGTCGCTGTGCACGAAGACCATCTCACCACCGGCCCTGGATCCGCAGGTCAACCCTCAGACACCCCAGAGGCCGGGTTTTGGCGCCCCACAGGGGCTCGCCGATCAACGTCCGTGTCGCCGCAGCCACACGATGTCGCGGCCGAAAGACCACATGAGCAACGTCAGTGCCAGCCCGACCGAGACGGCCGTGACCGGTCGCGGGAGGACCCCGGCACCGGCTACGACGAGGATGATTCCCTGCAGCGCGGCCACGGTCTTCCGGGCGAAGCTCGGCGGCAAGGCCGAACCCAGCCAGGGCGCCACCCAGATGGCCGCAACGAAGACGTACCGCATGGCTCCGATCGCCAGCACCCATGCACCCAGGGACGTGGCGACGTGGACGCTGAGCACCAGGATGAGGAAGGCGTCGACTTCCATGTCGAAGCGCGCGCCCATCGGGGACGCCGTTCCGGTGCGCCTGGCGACCTGACCGTCGACCGCGTCCAGGAGCAGTGCCACCGAAGCGAGCGCGACGAGGACCATGACGGGGGCGTCCTCCCCGAGGCGGTCCGTCACGAGCGCCGTCACCCCTCCGACGAGCACCGCCCGGGCCAGCGTGACGCGGTCGGCCGGTCCCAGCCAACGGGCCCGCGAACGACGAAGGGCGGAGGCGAGAACAGCGCAGGTGAACACGGCACACGCGGTTCCGACCAGCCAGCCCACCAGGCCCATGCCCACGGCCTCCCATAGCAAGGCCAGCAGGGCGAGTTGGCCACTCACCCCGACGACCTGCACCTGGTAGGTCAAGCCCGTGCCGAGCTGAACGCGAGTGGTCATCGACTCCTGTATCCCCATGCTTTGGATCACGGGCGCCGCATGGCGTACGGTTCAGTCCCCTGCCCGAAGAGTGCCACCCAGCCGTTGTGGAGGATGCCGATGGGGCGCGTAGCCCGCGCTTTCTGGATCCGTTCTCCCGGCGAGGGCGAGATCCGATCCGTCGTCCTGCCGGAACCCGGCCCCGGCGAGGTACTGGTTCGCACCCTCTGGTCGGGAGTGAGCAGAGGGACCGAGACCCTGGTCTTCCGTGGCGGCGTACCCACAAGCCAGCACGAGGCGATGCGCGCACCTTTCCAGGACGGCGACTTCCCCGGACCGGTCAAGTACGGCTACCTCAACGTCGGGGTGGTCGAGCACGGGCCGCCGGCACTGCTCGGCCGTAACGTCTTCTGTCTTTATCCGCACCAGACCCGTTATGTGGTCCCCGAGGGCGCGGTGACCCTCGTGCCGGACGCGGTGCCCCCGGCGCGGGCGGTGCTGGCCGGCACCCTCGAGACTGCGGTGAACGCGTTGTGGGACGCGGCACCGCTGGTCGGTGACCGGATCGCCGTCGTCGGTGCCGGGATGATCGGCTGCGGCGTCGCCGGGGTGCTGGCCGGATTTCCCGGGGTCAGCGTGCAGCTGGTCGACACGGACCCCGCCCGCGCAGTCGTCGCCGAGGCGCTCGGCGTCGATTTCGCGATGCCCGAGCAGGCCGAGGGGGAGTGCGACCTCGTCGTGCACGCCAGTGCGAGCGAGGCGGGGCTCGCGCGGTCCTTGGAGCTGCTGGCGCCGGAGGGGGCCGTCATCGAACTGAGCTGGTACGGCGACCGGCGGATCAGCGTGCCGCTGGGCGAGTTCTTCCACTCCCGCCGTCTGGTCGTGCGCAGCAGCCAGGTGGGGTCGGTGTCCCCGGCGAGGCGTGCGCGCCGTAGCTTCGGGGACCGGATGTCGCTGGCACTGCGCCTGCTCGCCGATCCGGCGTTCGACGCGCTGATCACCGGCGAAAGCGACTTCGACGACATGCCGCAGGTGATGTCCCGTCTCGCCGGCGGTGAACTTCCGGCGTTGTGCCACCGTATTGTCTACGGGCCCGGTTAGCCGGGCAGCGCACGGCAGTCGTCCACCCTGGAGGGTCGTCCTTTGTTCAGCGTCACCGTTCGTGATCATGCCATGGTCGCCCACAGCTTCCGCGGCGAGGTCTTCGGCCCTGCGCAGCGGCTGCACGGCGCGACGTTCGTCGTGGACGCGACGTTTCGCCGCGCCGAACTCGACGCTGACAACATCGTCGTCGACATCGGGCTGGCCGCAAAGGAGCTCGGCGTCGTGCTCGGCGAGCTCAACTACCGCAATCTCGACGATGAGTCCGTTTTCGCCGGCATCAACACGTCGACGGAGTACCTGGCCAAGGTCATCGCTGACCGGCTCGCCGACCGGGTCGCCGCCGGCGCACTCGGCGAGGGAGCTCGGGAGCTGGCCGGGATCACGGTCACGTTGCACGAGTCGCACGTCGCCTGGGCGAGCTACGAGCGCCAGCTGTGAGCGCGGCCGATGTCACCATGACGGACGTGAGCCCGGTGCACGTCGTCCTGCCCGGTGACGTCGACGACGCGACCGTGCCCAGTGGGGGCAATACGTATGACCGTCGTGTGTGCCATGGCCTCGCGGCGACCGGCCGACCGGTGTCCGAGGTCGCCGTCCCGGGGGCTTGGCCTCGACCGGGCACCGCCGCTCGCGCGGAGCTGGCCCGATCCCTCGCCGCACTGCCCAATGGCTCCGTCGTGCTCCTCGACGGACTCGTGGCTTGCGGAGTTCCCGACATCGTCGTCCCGCAGGCGCGCCGGCTGCGCCTGGCGGTCCTGGTGCACCTGCCGCTGGGGTACGAGACCGGGCTCGCACCCGAAGTGGCTGCGATGCTGGACGCGCGGGAGCGGGAGACCCTGCACGCCGCGAGTGCGGTCGTGGCGACCAGTCCCTGGGCCGCGCGTCGGCTGATCGACCACCACGGGCTCGTCGCGAGCCGGGTCCACGTCGTCACCCCGGGCATAGATCCCGCGCCGCTCGCGTCCGGCACCGACGGCGCGTCGCGGCTGCTCTGCGTCGCCTCGGTGACTCCACGTAAGGGGCAGGATCTGCTCGTCGAGGCTCTCGCTGCCGTCGCCGACCTGCCCTGGAGCTGCGTGTGCGTCGGGCCATTGAGCCGCGATCCCGCGCATGTCGCGCGGCTGCGGCACCTGATCGGGCAGCGGGACCTCGGTGACCGGGTGCGGCTCGCCGGCCCGCAGACGGGCGAGCGGCTGGCCATGACGTATGCCACCGCCGACCTCGTGGTGCTGGCGTCCCGCGCCGAAACGTACGGCATGGTCGTGACCGAGGCGCTGGCGCGCGGGATTCCCGTGCTGGCGACGGCCGTGGACGGGGTGCCGGAGACCCTGGGACAGGCTCCCGACGGCGTCGTACCGGGGATCCTTGTGCCCCCTGAAGACCCGGCCGCGCTCGCGGCGGCCCTACGTCGCTGGTTCGGCGAGCACGAGCTGCGGTGGCGTCTCAGGATCGCTGCACGGCACCGACGTCGCATGCTCGAACCGTGGGAGGAGACTTCACGACGCATGGCCAGTGTGTTGGAACAGCTACGCGGGGAGTCCGGTTGAGCACGCCCGGGGCACCCCGGTTCACCCCGGACTGGCTGGCGTTGCGCGAGAGCGCCGATGCCGCCGCCCGCGCACCGGAGCTGCTCGGCCCGCTGCGCGCATACCTGGCGACCGTGCCGCGGGGTACGGAACCACTGGTCATCCGGGACCTCGGCTGCGGTACCGGCTCCCTGGGACGGTGGCTCGCCGGACGGCTGCGTGGCCCCCAGCACTGGATCCTGCACGACCGTGACCCCGAGTTGCTCGCCCGCGCCGGTGCGGGTATGCCCGGCACGGCCGCCGACGGCAGCCCCGTCACGGTCGAGACCTGGGAGGGAGATCTCACCGGCCTGCGGGCCGCGGACCTCGCCGGCACCTCGCTGGTGACCGCTTCCGCGTTGCTGGATCTGCTCACCTTCGACGAGGTGGACGGGCTCGCCGCGGCGTGTGTCGAAGCCGGGTGTCCCGCGCTGCTGACCCTCTCTGTCGTGGGGAAGGTCGAACTCACCCCGGCCGACCCGCTCGACGTCGAGGTCGCCGCCGCTTTCGATGCCCATCAACGGCGCCGCGCCAGCGGCCGCCGCCTGCTCGGGCCGGACGCCGTCACCGTCACCACCGATGCGTTCGAACGTCGTGGCGCGGTGGTGCGGAGCCGGCCCAGTCCGTGGCGGCTCGGCGCGGACCAGGCCGCGCTGACGGCGGAATGGCTTCAGGGCTGGGTCACCGCTGCCTTCGACCAGAGGCCGGACCTCGCGCTCCAGGGAGACACCTACCTGCGCGGTCGGCTCGACGCCTGCGCGGCCGGTGAGCTGCGTGTCCTAGTCCACCACCGTGACCTGCTCGCGCTGCCGGGGCTGTCGGCCGACGACTCACCATGATGCGGACGCTCTGGCCCCGGCTGCGGGTGCTCGCCGGTGCGGGCATCCTAGCCGTACTCGGGTGGCGGCTCGGCACCGACGCGTTCGTGGACGGGCTGCGCGTGATCGATGGCGGATCGGTGCTCGCCGCGCTCGGAATCGGCCTGCTGACCACTGTGTTCAGCGCTTGGAGATGGTGCATCGTGGCGCGCGGCCTCGGCCTTCGGCTGCCGCTGCCGACGGCCATCGCGGACTACTATCGGGCGCTGCTGGTCAACGCGGTGCTTCCCACGGGCGTGCTCGGCGACGTCCACCGAGCGGTGAGCCACGGCCGGCACGCCGGTGACGTCGGCCGAGGTGTCCGCGCCGTGGTCCTCGAACGGATCGCGGGCCAGGTGGTCCTCATCGCCGTCGGGGTGGCAGTGCTGCTCACCCAGCCCGCCCTGGTCTCGGCGGTGGCCCAGGACCTCGTCCCGAGCCGCGGAATCGTGTTCGCGGCGCTGAGCGTGCTCATTGTGCTGGGTGCCGTCATCGCGCTCGGCGCCCGGGCCCGGTGGGGACGAGGCACCTCGAAATGGCGCCGCGCCCTCGCGACGGCTGTGGCCGACGCGCGCCTTGGCCTTCTCGCCCGCGACACCTGGCCGGGAGTGGTGCTCCTGTCCGCGGCGGCCCTGCTGGGACACGTCGTGCTGTTCCTGGTCGCGGCACGCGTCGCCGGCTCGTCGGCGCCGGTCGCCCAGCTCGTGCCGCTGATGGTACTGGCGCTGTTCGTGATGGGATTGCCGGTGAACGTCGGCGGATGGGGGCCGCGGGAAGCCGTCTCAGCGTTGGCGTTCGGCGCGGCGGGGCTGGGGGCCCCGCAAGGTCTCACCGTCGCCGTGGTGTATGGGGTTCTCACCTTGGTCGCGAGCCTTCCCGGCGCCGGGGTGCTGGTTTTTCGTCGCAGCAGCCGGAAGGTGCAGCCGCTGCAAGCCGTTGCACAGAAAGAGCACCTGGCCTGCTTTGGGGAGGAGCTGGTTCGTACTGAAACCGCGAAGCGGTAGTGCCGTTGCTGTTCGCCGCCCACGCCGCCGGATCGGAGCTCAGGTCCTGTCGCTCCAGGGGGTGGCGCAGGGCGATTGCTGCGGGCCGCAGGTACGGCTGGTCGATGCGCCCTCTTTGGGACAGCGCACGGTGGTCTTCGGCTTCTGCCAGGCGAACCACATGAGGGCTGCAAAAGAGCTCTGACGGCCAGCGCCAAGGGTTTTCCTGCACGTTCGGGCTGGATCGCTCTCCTTGCGTTCGCTGCCGGCGTCGGTTATCCGCTGGCGAGGCCGGCACGGAGTCGCGAGACTGTTCCCACGCCTTGTGGACGGGAGACCGGTCGTGAGTATGGAAGCCGCCGCAGGCGACGATGTGGCGCAGAAGCCCAGCCGGGCGGGCGTCGACCAGCTGCGTGATCCGCCGGCCTGGCGGGTGCTGGCCTCCTACGTGCGGCCCTATCGGCTGGGCCTGCTGGCCGGTGGGGCGCTGAGCCTGGTCACCGGGGCCACCGGCCTGGCGTTGCCGCTGGCGGCCAGAAAGTTGGTGGACGACCTCGGCAGCGACCGGGCGATCACCGGTGTGCTGATGCTGATGACGGTATTGGTGATGACCAATGCCGCTCTCGGTGCTCTGGGCGGTTATGTGCTGCGGCGAACCGCCGAGTCGGTGGTGCTCACCGCCCGGCATCGCCTGGTCGCCCATCTGCTGCGGCTGCGGATCCCCGCGGTGGATCACACCGAGCCCGGTGATCTGATGTCGCGGGTCACCTCCGACACCACCCTGCTGCGCCAGGTCACCACCGATTCTTTGGTCGGCGCGGTCACCGGCGCGCTGACCATGGTCGCCACCGTGGTGATGATGGGGCTGATGGACCCGGTCTTGCTGGCCGTCACCCTGACGGTGTTCGCCTTCGCCGGGTCGGTGATCGGACTGGTCGTGCCGCGGATCAACCGGGCCAGCCGTCGCGCCCAGGAGGCGGTGGGGGTGATGGGTGCGGCGCTGGAGCGGATGTTCGGCGCCTTCCGTACCGTCAAGGCCTCCGGTGCCGAGCACCGCGAGGGCGCCCGGATCCATGAGGCCGCCACCCAGTCGTGGCGGGCCAGCGTGAGCGCGGCCAAATGGGCGGCGCTGGCCGGCAACACGGCAGGGCTCGCCTTGCAGGTCGCCTTCCTCACCGTGCTCGGCGTCGGCGGGGCCCGGGTCGCCGCCGGCTCCATCCACGTGGGCACGCTGATCGCGTTCCTGTTGTACGTGTTCTACCTGATGCCATCGGTCCAGCAGCTGGTCGGCGCGGCCACCGAGTACCAGGTCGGCGCCGCCGCGGTCGCCCGGATCCGGGAGGCCGAGCGGCTCGCGGTGGAGCCGGACAGCGAACCGGCCGAGCTGCCCGGACCCGGCGCCGCACCGGCCGGCGTCCGCTTCGAGCACGTACGATTCCGCTACCGCCCCGAACTGCCCGAGGTCCACCACGGGGTCAGCTTCACCGTCCCGCCGGGCGGCATGACCGCCTTCGTCGGCCCCTCCGGCGCCGGCAAGACCACTGTGTTCTCCCTCATCGAACGGTTCTACGACCCCCACTCCGGTCGGGTGCTGCTGGACGGCACCGACGTCGAGGACTGGCCTATCTCCCGGCTGCGCGCCGCGATCGGCTACGTCGAGCAGGACGCCCCCGTGCTGTCCGGAACGCTACGCGAGAACCTGCTGTTCGGCGCCCCGCAGGCCGATGAGGACGAGGTACGCACAGTGCTGGCGACCACCCGGCTCGACGCCATGGTGGCGGGCCTGCCCGACGGGCTGGACACCTTGGTCGGACACCGCGGCACCAAGCTGTCGGGGGGCGAGCGGCAGCGCGTGGCCATCGCCCGCGCGCTGCTGCGGCACCCCCGGCTGCTCCTGCTCGACGAGGCCACCTCACAACTGGACGCGGTAAACGAGGCCGCGCTGCGCGAGACCATAGCCGACGCCGCCCGCACCACCACCGTGCTGGTGGTCGCCCACCGGCTGTCCACCGTCACCATGGCCGACCGGATCATTGTCATGGACGCCGGACGGGTACGAGCGATCGGCACCCACACCGAACTCCTCACCGCCGACACCCTCTACGCCGAACTGGCCGCCACCCAGTTCCTGGCCGCCACTGGCTGACCGCGATCGAGCGGATCAACGCGCTCCGCCGACCCCCCGTGGTCGTGGCGCTCACCACGTTCGACCACGACCACTACGTCATCCGAGCGCTGCGTGCCGGGGCGGCGGGTTTCCTGCTCAAGTCGACGCCACCGGAGGACCTCGTCGAGCTCGTTCGCGTCGCCGTGGACGAGCACACCGTGCTCTCCCCAGCGGCGACGCGCCGGCTGGTGGCGACGGTGACCGAGCGGCAGACCGAGGAGGACCGCCGGCTCACGCTGATCGGCCGGCTGACCGAACGGGAGGCCGAGGCCCTGGCCGGGCTCGGTGAGGGGCTGTCCAACGCGGCCATCGCCCGGCGCCTGCACCTGAGCGAGGCGACCGTGAAGGGGTACGTCTCACGCATCCTCGACAAGCAGCAGTGTGCCAACCGGACGCAGGCCGGGTTGCTCGCCTATGAGGCCGGCCTCTGCAGGTCTGGACGGGACGGCATGACGACACGGGAATGACCTGCCGTTCACACTCGGGTGCCGCCAACGACGCTGGGTCAGCCGGCGAAATGCGACTTCTGGATGACACCGTGAACCCCGGTGGTGCGGTCAACGACCTGGGAGACCTCGAAGTCGGCGGCGGCGGACAGGTAGGCGTAGGCGACGGCGCGGTCCATGCCATGGTCGTTTTGGAGGAAATCGAGGGCGTTGACCACCGCGCGACGCATGGCGATGTTGAGGTCGTTGATCTGGCCGTTCTGCGAGCCGTCCGGGTCGGACAGTCCGATGGGGACCCAGGCATCGCGGGTTTCCGCGAACGGGTAAGAAAACGCGACCGAGGGGGCGTCGCCGGAGCCGCGTTTGCAGACGGTCAGCCGGAAGGTGGAGCGCAACGAGCCCTCCATGGCGGTGAGCGCCACCTCGCCATTACCCATGGCCATATGCGGGTCGCCGGTGTAGAACAACGCCCCTTCGGCGAAGACCGGCAGGTAGAAGGTGGAACCGGCGGTGAGCAGGTTGATGTCGATATTGCCGCCGCCCAGGGTGGGCGGGATGGAGTTGAGGGCAGGGTCGGTGAGGGTCGTCGATGGGGCGAAGGCGACGCCGGTCATGCCCATGAACGGGCGCAGCGGGAATCTCACCTCGCGGCCGGCGCCACCAGGCATGGCGCCGACAACTTCGCCGCGACCCGTCTTGACCGGGGTGAAGACGGACACATTGCCGTACTTGGTGGGAATGCCGGTGCTGCGCCCGTCGGTGCCGACCGGGGGCATGATCTCGTCGACAGTGATGCCGGCAAGGACGGCGCCACCGGCCAGGTGGGGCAGTGCGCCCTTGCCATGACGGCTGGAGACCACGCCGTAGGGCACGCGCGGTATGAACGACAGCATCTCGATCTTCAGCACGTCGCCGGGCGACGCGCCGTCGACGTAGATCGGACCAGTGACCACGTGCGGGCCATCGACGTCGAACTTGCGCGTGGTCCGGTTGTACTCGGCCGCGATCGCGATCGCGTCCTTGAGCACCTGGTCGGCGGGAACTCCGTGGGACTTGAAGTAGGCCACCGGGTCGCGGCCCTGGTCCTCCAGAATGCCCTCGTGTGAAACGCTGTCGACGGTCACCGTCTCACCGGACTTCACGCGCAGCACCGGCTGGGCGGTGAGTTGCGGCACGTAACCCCAAATGACCTGGTCGGGCAGGGATTTCAGATAGTGCTTCCCGTGAATCGGACCGACCCCGGGCTGCAGGATCTCCCGGGGCATCTCCACTTCGGGCTTCGGCGACGACGCCGCCGAGGCCGAGCCACCGGACAGCAGCGGTGCCGCGATACCGGTGGCACCCGCCGCCGTTGCCGCGCGCAGAAATCCTCGACGCCCCAACCCTTCAACGATCGTGTCACGGGCGTAACGTCCGTATTCGGCTGCGTTCACTGGTCCTCCTCACGTTGATTGGACCAGGTGGCGTGTTGGGGCTACCTGGACCGTGCCACTTCCAAGCGGATCTTCTTGGAGCCGTGTTGCACGATGATTTCCGTCTCGTTAACCTGGGCCGCTCGAATATTCGGTTCAGGGCTCTGTCCTGCGGTTCCGCTGCCGGGCTAGGGCCTGGGCTGAGAGCATCCCGTCCCATCGGACTCTGAATCCGAATCCGTTGACCACATGTCTTTTCGGGTGGTGTGGTCAGGCGGCTTCCTGGCGGAAGGCGCGGCGGTAGGCGGTGGGTGTGGTCCCCACGGTGTCTATTCGGCTGCCCGAGCCCGAGCAGATCCGGGGCCGAACCGGGGATCTTCTTTTGGCGCACTATCTGCTGGGTCACAACATCGGCGGGAACACCTCCGACGCGGTGCGGCGTGCTGTGTACTTCCGAGTGAAGCGTTCCAACCATGAACCCACGGTGGCGCGAGTTTCTGCAGGATGTGTGGTTGGACTACGACCCCATCCGCAAGATCCTGGCCTGAGCTTGCGGATGGTCTGACGGGGCTGATCATCCTGCGACAGGGCGGCCAGCCAGCAGGATCCCCGTGTGATCGTCTCCAGATGCCCGGTCGCGCCGCAGGAGCAGAGCCCGGCCGCGCAGCGGTGACCAGTCCGCGCTGGCGAGCGCGGCTTCCTGGTAGTCGTCGAGGACAGCGATGCGAGGTACGGACACGGGAGCGATCTCCTCACCGGATTGCCGTTGTGCGGATGAGCATGCACCTGATCGACGTCGTCTGCGAACCGGGCTCGGCCAGGGAGCTCAGTTCCCGTTGGCGATGCCGTTGTGCAGGATCGTGCGCAGCCGAGCCGGCACCTCGCGTTTGCCGCTGCCATCGACGGCCACGCAGACATAGACGGTACGGGCGGTCACCACCGGCTTGCCCGCCTTCAAGACCGTGAAGCGCAGGGTGAAGCTGGTGGACCCGACCTCAGCGGGCACCACCTGGACGGCGACCTCGTCGCCGAAGCCCACCGCACCGACCCAGTCGACCTCGGTGTGCACGAGCTGTACGTCGTGGCCGTCGTCGAGCAGGTCGGCGTACCCGAGCCCGGCGTATGCGAGCCAGCCGGTCATGGCGTCGTCGAACCACGCGAGGTACCAGGCGTTGAAGACCACCCCCTGCTGGTCGACCTCCATATAACGGACAGTGATCGGATGACGGTAGGGGACAGCGGGCTCGGCCATGGCCCAATGGTGCCAACGAAACCGCCACAACACGACCCTGAGCAGTCCAGCTGAGCGAATGCGCCGTGATGGACCACCACGGCGGCGCAGGAGCGGGCCAGAAGGCGGAGCGGCACGGGATCCGTCATCCGCACCTTGAGGATGGGCTGCCGTGGACTCCGTGCCGGGCCGAGACCCTTGGTGGAGTTGAGTGTGGCGAGCAGCAGTGAAGATCTTGCCAGAGTCGGCCGCATAGCCGCCCTGACCCGTGACGTGGAAGCCAAGGCCGGAGCTGCGTGACCCGGCTGGACACTCGGAAACGCCGTTGAGACGCAGGTCACACTCTCGGGACGATGCTCATCCAGCCTGATCACGATGCGGTCGTCTTGATCGAGCGGTACGGCCGGGTCCCGGTGATGGTGCGATCTTGCGGCCACAGGTTCGGCGGCGGGCCATGTCGAGAGTTTCCGTCCTGATGAGGCTAAAAGTAAAATCAATCTAATCCGTACAAATAGTTGACTTATTAGGGAGGGTGAAGCAGAGTGACTGCTCAATCCGCTGTCTTGTGATGTGGGTCACGGCGCCGGACGGCTGCATGCTGGAGCACCTCCAGGCCGGATCGCGCCAGAGGCGGCGAATTCGAGAGGGAGCAAGTCCATGAAGACACATCGCACCGTGCAGTGGCTGGGAATCGTCGCTGCCGCCGTCCTGGCCGCCGCGGCATGCGGCGGCAGTGGTGGTGGCAGTGGTGGCGGTGGCGGTGGCGGTGGTGACAAGGTCGGTGCACCGCCACCCTCCGGGCCCACGCTCACCAAGTCAGCCATCAAGATCGGAAATGTCGGCACCTACAGTGGATTCGCCGGTGTCACGTCGAGGGCTTCCGCCGATGCCGTGCAGGCATGGGCGAAGTGGACGAATGCCAACGGCGGGATCGGCGGCCACCCCGTACAGGTCGTCGTGAAGGACGACCAGGGTCAGGCGGCCGGCTCCATCGCGGCCGTGAAGGACCTGGTGGAGAACGAGAAGGTCGTGGCGATCGTAGGCCCGCACGACTCCGGCCTCGAGTCGTCCTGGGCCGCGTATGTGAGCGCGAAGAAGGTCCCGGTGATCGGTGGTAGTGCCACGGGAGCGACCTGGCTGTCCGACCCGAACTTCTTTCCGACCGCGCTGACACCGATCAACTACACGACGGTCCTCGCCAACACCACCACCGTGGCCGGAAAGAAGAACTACGGACTGGTCTTCTGCGCCGAGGCCCCGGCCTGTGCGCAGTCGGTCCCGCTTTCGCAGGGCGTCACCAAGAAGCTCGGGCTGACCTTCGCCGGTGGCCAGGCGCTGTCGGCCTCCGCGCCGAACTACACGGCGCAGTGTCTCGCGCTGCGCAGGACCAATGCAGAGATGATCTTCATTGGGACCGCGCAGGAGACGGGGTTGCGTTTCTCCGCCGACTGCACCAAGCAGAACTACCGGCCGCTGATGGTCCAGCCCACCCAGAGCTGGACCGATGGCTTGCTGAAGAACAAGTCCATGGAAGGGGTGTGGCTGGCCAGCGACGCGGTGCTGTGGACCGGCGGCAGCCCGGCGGTCACATCCTTCCGGCAGGCCATGAAGGCGTACTCGCCGAAGTCGCCGCTCAACGCCAGCGCGACCTCGGGCTGGAGCGGAGGCGTTGTGTTCGGCAAGGCGCTGGCGAACGCCGGCGACGCGCCGACGGCGCAGGACGTCATCAAGGGTCTGTACGGCCTGGGCGCGGACTTCACCGCGGACGGTCTGATCCCGCCGGTGACCTACGCCCAGGGCAAGCCCGCCGTGCAGAAGTCGTGCGGATGGTACGGCCTGGTCAAGAACGGAGAGCTGACCACGCCCAAGGGTCCGGGCCCGGTCTGCGTCGGCGGATGACCGTCATCGCTTGACGGGAACCACGAGAGACGGTGCACATGAACGAACTGCTGCCGTTCATCACCATCGGGGTAGTGGCGGGGTCGGTCTACGGCCTCGCCGCCACCGGCCTGGTGCTGACCTACAAGACCGCCGGCATCTTCAACTTCGCGCACGGTGCGGTCGCGACTACCGCCGCCTACGCCTTCTACTCTCTGCACGTCACCCATGGGCTCGCCTGGCCGCTCGCCGCAGTGATCAGTGTGCTGGTACTCGGGCCGATTCTCGGGCTCGGGCTCGAACTGCTGGGCCGGCGACTGGCCGCGGTCCAGACGGTCTACAAGATCGTGGCGACGGTCGGGCTCATCCTCATCGTGCAGGGCTTCTTCACCGCGAGATTCGGTGCGCAGAGCCAGTCCTACCCGGCCTACCTGCCGACCGGCCCCGCGGCCACCATCGGCGGCGCGGTGGTGAGCTGGGATCAGATCATCGTGACGGTGACCGCGCTGGTCGCCACCGCCGTCCTCTATCTGTTCTTCCGGTTCACCCGCATCGGACTCGCCATGCGCGGTGTCGTCGACAACGTCGAACTGCTCGACACGTCGGGAACGAATCCGCGGAGCGTACGGCGCTGGTCCTGGGTGATCGGGTCCACTCTCGCCTGCCTCGCGGGCGTCCTGCTGGCCCCGAGTCTCAGCCTCGATGCGCTGCTCCTGACCCTGCTGGTCGTCCAGGCTTTCGGCGCTGCCGCACTCGGGTCCTTCTCCAGCCTGCCACTGACCTACCTCGGTGGTCTGGTGATCGGAATCGGAACGGCCGTCGCGACGAAGTACGGCTCGGTGACCCAGGCGAACGCACTGCTCACCGGGCTCCCGCCGAGCATCCCGTTCCTCGCTCTGTTCCTCGTTCTGGTGGCCACCCCCCGGCACCGGTTGGTCGACCGGCGGCCTGCCACCCGTACGGCCGTCTCCGATCACTGGCGAGCCCCCGCCCGGATCCAGGCGGCCGGGGCGGTGGCGCTCGGGGCGCTGCTCCTGCTGATCCCGTTGCTGGTCAGCGGAGCGCGACTGCCCACCTACACCGACGCGCTGACGAAAGTGGTGCTCTTCCTGTCATTGGGGCTGCTGGTGCGGACCTCAGGACAGGTGTCGCTCGCCCACGCCGGCTTCGCGGCCATCGGCGCGGCCGCGATGGCCCACCTGACCGGTGACCTGGGCCTGCCATGGTTCGCCGGGCTCCTCCTCGCCGGGCTGGTGGCCGTACCGGTCGGCGCGTTCATCGCCATCCCCGCGATCCGACTGTCCGGCATCTTCCTCGCCCTCGCCACCTTCGGCTTCGGCATCGCCCTGGAGCAGATGGGCTATCCACTGGCGATCATGTTCGGTTCCGACGCCAACGGCCAGACCGTTCCCCGGCCGGGCTGGGGGCCGCTGGGCGGCGACCGAGGTTACTACTACCTCGTGCTCGCCTTCGTGGCGCTGGCCACGCTGATCGTGGTGGGCGTCCACCGCAGCCGGCTGGGCCGCCTGCTCCGCGGGCTCGGCGACTCGCCGACCGCCCTGGCCACCCATGGTGCCAGTGTGAACACCACCCGCGTTCTGGTGTTCGGTATCTCCGCATTCATGGCGGCGGAGTACGGCGCTCTCTACGGCGGTCTGGTGTCCGCCGTGACGGGCGGTGCGTTCACCTCCTTCTCGTCACTGATCCTGCTCGCGGTCCTCGTCGTGTCCATCGGCGGAGAGCCCTGGTACGCCTTCGCCGCCGCGGCGGCGATGGTGCTGCCGGGCGCCTACCTTCCCGGGGACCAGGTCACCGACTGGCTCAACGTGCTGTTCGGGGTGGCCGCCGTGTCCGTCTCGCTGACCGGCGGCCCGGCAGCGGTGCTCAGCCTGCACCGCCTGGCCGACCGGCTCGGCGGCCGTGGCGTCAGGGAGATCGGGGGCCCGCCGGAGACCGCGGACCCCGCAGGGGAGCCGGATCAGGTGCCGGCCGAGAAGGTGGAACCGGCCGCCGGGCGACCGGAGCCGGACCCGGTGCCGGCCGAGAAGGTGGTGGCCGTTCCGGCGGCGCGTCCCGTGGCCGGACGACTCGGTGACCGGTCGGGGGCGGTGGTCACGGAGCCGGCCGGCACGGGTTTGCAGGTGGAAGGGCTGACCGTCCGTTATGGCGGGAACGTCGCCGTCAGTGACTTCTCGCTGATCGCCTCCAAAGGCCGCATCACCGGTCTGATCGGGCCGAACGGAGCCGGGAAGACCACGACGTTCAACGCATGCTGCGGACTGCTGCGTCCGACCAGTGGGCGCGTCCTGCTGGACGGCCGGGATGTCTCCCGTCTCCGGCCCGCCGCCCGGGCACGCCGGGGACTCGGCCGCACCTTCCAGCGCATGGAGCTCTTCGACTCCATGACCGTGCGCGACAACGTCGTCCTCGGCCGGGAGGCGTCGATGGCGGGAGTCCGGCCGTGGCGGCACCTGGCCGGTGGCCCGC
>JAOPYO010000418.1 GCA_025964575.1 Actinomycetes bacterium | reverse complement strand
GGTCAGCGCCAGCAACGACAGCATGCCGGCGCTCGTCGACGCGCGGCGACCGCGCGCGGGCGTACGCCGCTCCCTAGAGCGGGTCGGACTCACGGAATGCCTTCCCTTGTTCAGGACCGTGCGGATGAAGCCCGGTAAGCCGGGCCGTCAGGTCTGTTTTCACACGTGTGGAGCACACATTAGCGTGCAGGTATCGCATGTCCCGCCCGGGTACCCGGTTAGGGTCGTGTTGTGACCGGAGCGAACATGACCACGGCATACTTCGACGCGGCGTCCACCGAACCGCTCCATCCCGCCGCCCGCGCGGCGCTGCTGAGCGCCCTCGAAAACGGTTGGGCGGATCCGGCCCGCCTGTACGGACCTGGCCGAAATGCCAGACATCTTCTCGATCAGGCACGGGCCCGGGTGGCAGCGGTTCTGGCCGTACGGCCCGACGAGGTCTCGTTCACCTCCTCCGGAACCGAGGCCGCCCATCTCGCGGTGCTGGGCGGTCTGCGGGCCCGGCGGCGGGTCGGTCAGCACCTCGTGGTCAGCGCCGTGGAACACTCCAGCGTGCTGCACGCCGCCGAAATGCACGAGCGGGACGGCGGCAAGGTCACCACCGTCGGCGTGGACCGCGGCGGCCGGGTCGATCCGGCCGAGTTCGCCGCGGCGATCCGCCCCGACACCGCCCTCGCCTGCCTGCAGTCCGCCAACCACGAAGTCGGCACCCTGCAGCCCGTCGACGAGGTCGCGGAGCTCTGCCAGGCGGCACGGGTGCCTCTGTTCGTCGACGCCGCACAGTCGGCGGGGCGGGTCACGATCCCGGACGGCTGGTCGATACTGGCCGCCAGCGCGCACAAGTGGGGCGGCCCGGCCGGGGTCGGCGTCCTGGTCATCCGCAAGAACACCCGTTGGCGCTCCCCGCTGCCCGACGACGAGCGCGAGGGCAGGCGGGTCCCGGGGTTCGAGAACGTACCCGGCGCGATCGCCGCGGCCGCCGCCCTCGAGGCCTACAGTACCGAGATGGCCGCCGACGGACCCCGGCTCTCGGCTCTGGTCGAGCTCATCCGGGAGCGGGTCCCGCGGATCATCACCGATGTGGAGGTGGTCGGCGACCCCGTACACCGGCTTCCCCACCTGGTCACCTTCTCCTGTCTGTACGTGGAGGGTGAGGCGTTGATCACCGAACTGGACCGGCTGGGTTTCGCGGTGTCGTCCGGCAGTTCGTGTACGGCGGATACGCTGCGACCTAGCCACGTGCTGGAGGCGATGGGAGTGATTACTCATGGAAACGTACGGGTATCGCTGCCTCGTGGGGCAAATGCGACCAACGTCGACCGCTTCCTGGCCGTACTCCCCGACGCCGTCGCCCGTCTACGCCGCACCGCAGGAGTGACCTCATGAGCTTCCGACGTCGCGCCCGGAACGCGCCGACGCCCCCGCCCCAGGCGCCCGCGCCCCCCGTGCCACGAGCGGAACCGCCCTACCTGATCATCGACGCACTCGGCCGCAAGTGCCCCATCCCGATCATCTTGCTGGCTGAGCGGATTCGTGAAGTCCCGATCGGACAGGTGGTGGCGGTGACCGCCGATGACGTCGCGGCTCGCACCGACGTGCCGGCCTGGTGCCGGATGAAGTCCCAGGACTTCGTCCGCGAGGAGACCCTCCCCCGCGGCTGGGCCTTCCACATCCGCCGCACGTATTGAATTGCCTCCGCTCCGCTTCGGCGGCGCGTGGGCGCCTCACGCGGCGTCTTCCCTCGTCACGTGCTCGCTCGTACCTCAGTCCAGACAGCACACGCCCCCACGGCTCTTGCTTTGCGTGGGGGCGGGGGGCTGGGCTGGATCAGGTCAGGTGGGGGGCGACGTCGGCGGCGGCCTCGTCGCCGTAGGCGTGGGTGAGGCGCTCGATGAAGCGGCCTCCGGCCAGGGTGTACTCCTGGCAGCCGGCGCTCTCCAGCGCGTGCGCCGCGATGAGGTTGCCGACCTGAGCGGCGCGCTCAAGGGACAGGCCCCAGGAGGTCGCCGACAGGAATCCGGCCCGGAAGGCGTCGCCGACTCCGGTCGGGTCGACCTTGCCCTCCTCCGGAGCCGCGGGCACGTGCAGACCCTCTTCACCCACCCGGTCGATGACGACGCCCTTGGGGCCGAGGGTGGTCACCCGGACTCCGACCCTGCCCAGGATCTCGCCGTCCGACCAGCCGGTCTTCTGCTCGGCGAGGGCCTTCTCGTACTCGTTGGTGAATAGGTAGGCGGCACCGTCGATGAGCCTGCGGACGTCCTCGCCCTCCATGCGCGCGAGTTGCTGGGACGGGTCGGCCGCGAACGGGATGCCCCGGGTCCGGCACTCGTCGGTGTGCCGCAGCATCGCCTCGGGGTCGTTCGGGCTGACGACGACCAGGTCGAGGTCACCGAGCGCCGCCAGGTCGATGTTCCGGGCTTCGCTCATCGCGCCCGCGTAGAACGAGGCGATCTGGTTGTGGTCCTCGTCGGTCGTGCAGAGGAACCGAGCCGTGTGATGCACGTCGGACACGTACACGCCTGAGCTGTCGACGCCATGCCGCTCCAGCCAGGAGCGGTAGTCGCCGAAGTCGTCTCCCACCGCACCGACGAGGATCGGTCGCTGCCCCAGACAGCCCATTCCGAAGCAGATGTTGGCCGCGATACCACCGCGGCGGATCTCCAGCTCGTCCACCAGGAACGACAGCGAGACCCGGTGCAGCTGGTCAGGGATGAGCTGATCGGCGAATTTGCCGGGGAAGGTCATCAGATGGTCGGTCGCGATGGAACCTGTCACGGCGATGCGCACGGCGTCGCTCTCCTCGTCTGCTGTCGTCTCGGGCCCGCAAAGACTACTGCTCATCGCATCACGAGACCGACCTGACGTGCAGCCCCCGGGTCGGAGAAATAGATCAGCCCGGGCGAAATGGTCACCCGGGCAGATCTATGTGGTCCGGCTAGCTGAACGAGTCACCACAGGCGCAGGAACCGCCTGCATTCGGGTTGTCGATCGTGAAGCCCTGCTTCTCGATGGTGTCGACGAAGTCCACCGTCGCGCCACCGAGGTAGGGGGCGCTCATCCGGTCGACGACCACGTGCACACCGTCGAAGTCGTGGATCTCGTCACCGTCGAGCTGGCGCTCGTCGAAAAACAGCTGGTAGACCATGCCCGAGCAGCCGCCCGGCTGAACGGCGACGCGCAGGGCCAGGTCGTCCCGGCCCTCCTGCTCGAGGAGGCTCTTGACCTTCTGCGCGGCCGCCTCGGTAAGCAGGACGCCTTGCTTGGTGGTCTGCTGCGTGGTCTCGCCTGAAACCGTCATATGTGGGCTCCCGGTTAGCTCTGCCGCCCTCCGGCGACCTCGCACGTTTGTTAACACGGCACCGCGTTGAGAAGACACCATGCCGCCGGAGACGCTGTCCGTCTCTATCCAGAAGACAACGTACCTCCCCGCGCGGCCATTCCTCCTATCGATGACCTGTGGTGTACGCCGCGAACCTCGGGGTCCAGACGCTCCCCCGACCCCGGGGGGTGGATCTGTCCCCTATGTGTGCAACGATTAGTCGTCAAAGCGACGATAAGTACCGTCGCAGGAGAGGAGTCTCCCCGTGACCACGGCACCAGAGATCGGCACCCGAAATCTTCCGCTGCTGTTCCTGGGCAGTGAGACCGACCCGGCCAGCGAGCGCGGCGTCTCCTGCCCCGGCGATCTGCCACCGGCCTCAGATCCGGACCTGGTGGAACGCGCCAGAGCGGCCAAGGCTGCCCTCGGCGACCAGGTCTTCGTGCTGGGACACCACTACCAGCGCGACGAAGTCATCCAGTTCGCCGATGTGACAGGAGACTCCTTCAAGCTCGCCCGGGAGGCCGCGGCCCGGCCGGACGCCCCGTACATCGTGTTCTGCGGCGTCCATTTCATGGCCGAGTCCGCCGACATCCTGACCGCCGCGCACCAGCAGGTCGTGCTGCCCGACCTCGCCGCCGGATGCTCGATGGCCGACATGGCGACCTTCGACCAGGTCGAGGAGTGCTGGGAGGCGCTCGAGGACAGCGGCGTGGCCGGTGATGTGATCCCTGTCACCTACATGAACTCCTCGGCCGACATCAAGGCCTTCGTCGGTCGACACGCCGGCACCGTGTGCACCTCGTCCAATGCCAAGCGGGCGTTGGACTGGGCGTTCTCCAGGGGCTCAAAGGTCCTGTTCCTGCCCGACCAGCACCTGGGCCGCAACACGGCGGTGCTCGAGATGGGCCTCTCGCTGGACGACTGTGTCGTCTACAACCCGCACCGGCCCAACGGCGGACTCACACCGGAACAGCTGCGGGACGCCAAGATGATCCTCTGGAAGGGGCACTGCTCGGTGCACGGCCGGTTCACCGAGGCGTCCGTCAAGGAGGTACGAGCCCGGGTCCCCGGCGTGAACGTGCTCGTGCACCCCGAGTGCAAGCATGAGGTCGTGCTCGCGGCCGACTACGTGGGATCGACCGAGTACATCATCCGCCGGCTCGAGGAGGCCCCCACCGGCTCCTCCTGGGCCATCGGCACGGAGCTCAACCTGGTCCAGCGGCTGGCGAACGCCCATCCGGACAAGAACATCATGTTCCTCGACAAGGCGGTCTGCTTCTGCTCGACGATGAACCGGATCGACCTGCCACACCTGGTCTGGTCGCTGGAGTCACTCGTCCGCGGCGAGGTCATCAACCAGATCGAGGTTGAGAAGGAGACCGCCCACTACGCGAGGGTCGCCCTCGACCAGATGCTCGCCCTCCCCTGACGCCCCCTCGTCTTCCCGTCGTGATGATGCGATCGATCGCATCATCACGGCGCAACGAGGGTCAGAGGGGGATCTCGCGCAGGCGGTGGGCGTCGTCGAAGAGTGCGCGTTCGGCTCCGCGGGCGGTGACGTAGGCGGACAGCGCGGCGGCGGCGAGCAGCATGTACATCACCACGATCTGGTAGCGGATCGCGGTCAGCGGGTCCACCCCGGCGAGGATCAGACCGGTCATGGCACCCGGAAGCGAGATCAGCCCCACCACCTTGGCGGAGTCGATGGCGGGCAGCAGGGCCGTGCGAAGGGCGCTCTGCGTGTGCGGCGCGAACGCCTCACGCGCCGACAGCCCCAGGCACAGCCGTACCTCGATCGCGTCCCGGCCGGTGCGGATCTCGTCGCGCAGCCGCATGAGAGCGAGCCCGGAGGCCTGCATCGCCGTGGAAACGATCATCCCCCCGACCGGGACGACCACCCGCGCCTGGGTCGAGATCACTCCCAGCGCCACGAGAGTGATCAGGGTGACGCCGCTGCCCACCGCGGCCCCCAGCGTCGCGAGCATCTGGGCCCGGGGCAGCGGCCGGCCACGACGCCCTGCCACCTGGCCTGCGATCACCACCATGATCGCGACCCAGGCGGCCGCTCCCGGCAGCCCCGCGTAGCGGAACACCGCCAGCAGCACGGCTCCCACGGCGACGAGCTGAACCCCCGCACGGATGGCGGCCACCACGAGGTCGCGGGAGATCCCCAGCCGCGCCCGGGCGACCACGCCGAACGCCACCCCGACCAGGACGAGGGACACCGCCACACCTGGCCAGGACGGGACATGGACGTCGTTCACGCCCCCATCCTGCCGCCATGATCAAGCCGACAGATACGAGACCCCTTGTGGAGAGCCGCGTTCGACCAGCCGGCCGGCCCGCAGCACCAGCACGTCGTCGGCGATCCGGCGCGCCTGCGCCGCGTCATGGCTGACCAGCACGACCGTGCGGCCCTCGGAGCGCAGGCCCGACACGGCCCGTTCGACCTCGGCGGCGCCCACCCGGTCCAGGGCCGAGGTCGGCTCGTCGAGCAGCAGCACCTCCGGGTGCAGTGCGAGCGCCCGGGCCAAGCACACCCGCTGGGCCTCCCCGCCGGACAGTTCGGCGGTACGGCGGCGTACGAACTCCGGGAAGAGACCGGCCTCGGCGAGCAGGTCACGGGCCTCGGCCTCAGCGAGCTCGGGGCAGCCCACCCGCAGTTCCTCCAGAACCGTGTCGGTGATCAGCGTGGGCCGCTGGCCGACCAGGCCGACGCGGCGGCGTAGCGCGAGTACGTCCAGATCCGGCAGCGGAGTGCCCTGATACAGCACCCTGCCGGAGGTGGGTTCGATCAGCCGGTTCAGCAACCGCAGCAGGGTCGACTTGCCCGCCCCGCTCGGCCCGACGATGGCGGTGCAGCGCCCCGCGGCGATGGTGGCGGCCACCTCGTCGAGCAGAACGGCACCACCCCGGCGGACACCCACCTGGTCCAGGACGAACGTCACAGGCCTGGAGCGCCCCAGACGGGGAACCAGCGGGACAGGTCGTCCTCGAACGGCAGATCGGCTCCGACCGCTCCGCGGACCTGGAGCTCCAGCGCGTTGTTCCGCTTCTGACCCGGCTGCGGCGCGAAGGGGTAGAACGTGCCTCGCTTGTAGAGGTAGACGAGGGCCAACGATTCCCCCGAGGGGCCGGTGAAGCCGACCAGAGAACAGAGCAGCGACGGCCCGAACCCGGCTGACTCGAGGGAGGAGTTGATGGCGTGCAGGTCGGTGACCAGGTCGCTCAGCTCGTCCGGATTCCGCCGGACCAGCAGCCAGGTGTAGCCGTAGGAGTCGGAACTGGTCTCGATCTCGGGCCCGCTACCGGCGTCCAGCAGCTCCCGGACCTCCCGCTCAATCTGGGCGAAGGCGCCGCCCTCCGCAGCCCGGAAGCAGACCGAGCCGAGCCCGGTCGGGACGAATCCAGCGGCCGCCTCCAGCGTGATCGCCGCGGTCGGCAGGGCAAACAGCCGGTCCAGATCCGGCTTGACCGGTTTGGAGCGGCCAAGGATCACGTCCAGGAAACCCATCAGACTCCTCTGCTGAGCTGAGCGGAGATGTCGGAGAGTTGCTGCAGCCGCTTTTCCAGCGGCGGGTGGGTGGACAACAGCGAGGAGATGCTGAAGCCCTTGGTGATCGCGGGGGCGAAGAAGAAGGCGTTGAACGGCTCCGCGGCCCGCAGATCGTTGGTCGGGATCCGGGCGATCTCGCCGGACCCCTTGGTGAGCGCGCTGGCCAGGGACGAAGGACGCCCGGTGAGCAGCGCGGCGGCCCGGTCGGCGGACAGCTCTCGATAGCGCGAGAGTGCGCGGGTGAGCAGGAAACTGATGGCGTAGGCCACGGCGCTCACCGCAACGACGGCGAGCAGGACCAGGCCGCTGTCGTTGTCCTTGTCGTTGCCCCGGGAGCTGAAACCGCCCCACAGGCCCCATTCCAATCCGAAACGAGTGATCAGCCCCGCGACGACGCCGAGGAACGACGCGATCGTCATCACGGCGACGTCCCGATGTGCGACGTGCGCCATCTCGTGCGCAAGCACACCCTCGAGCTCGACCGGCTCCAACCGCCTGAGCAGACCGGTGGTGACGCACACCACTGCCTGTTTCTGGTTGCGTCCGGTGGCGAACGCGTTGGGCACGTCGGTGTCGGCGATGGCCACCCGCGGCTTGGGCGCGTCGGCCAGCGCGCAGATCCGGTCGATCACCCCGTGGAGCTCAGGCGCCTCCTCCGGGGTGACCTCCCGGCCGTGCATGGCGAACAGCGTGAGCTTGTCGGAGAAGAAGTACTGGGCGAACAGGAAGAGTCCGGCCACGACCAATGCGATCACTCCCCATTTGGGGACGATCACAAAGAAGGCCGTCACGAAGACGACGTACACCAGTCCCAGCAGGAACATGGTCACCAGCATGCGCGAGGTGAGCCCCCGGTCAGGGGCGTATCGGGTACGCGCCATCACATCCTCCTGCCGCCACTCATCCGTCACCCTTCGAACGAGTGACGAGTCGACTTAGTCCCAGATCAATCCGGGATGAGACCCTCGTCACCCAGCATCGCCCGGACCTCCGCCATGTCCGAGTCCGCCGGGGGCAGAATCAGCTCGGAGGGTTCCAGGCTGTCCGCCGGCAGCGGCTTCCCCACCTGGCGGACGTTGTCGAGCAGGGCGTGCAGAGCCGACCGGAACGTGGCCTCGTCACCGGTCTCGATCGCCGTTTCCAGCTCGCCATCGAGCTTGTTGAGCGCGGTCAGATCATCGACAGCGACGTCGAGCTGACCCTCACCCATGATTCGGACGATCACTGCTGGCCTCCCCCAGGCTGCTGCGGCCATTGGGACTGCTGCGGGTCGGTCTGCGGCTTCGCCTGAGGCTGGGCCTGCGGGGCGCCTTGGTTGAGCTGCTTGGGCGCCTCGCCCTGACCCAGCTCCGCCTTCATCCGCTCCAGCTCCAGATCGACACCGCTGGTGCTGCCGAGCCGGTCGAGCTCCGCCTGGATGTCGTCCCTGGGCCCGGAGAAGTCCTCCAGCGCACCGGAGGCGAGCAGCTCGTCGATCGCGCCGGCCCGCGCCTGCATCTGCGCGGTCTTGTCCTCCGCACGCTGGATCGCCAGGCCGACGTCGCCCATCTCCTCAGAGATGCCGGAGAAGGCCTCGTTGATCCGGGTTTGCGCCTCGGCCGCGGTGTAGGTGGCCTTGATCGTCTCCTTCTTGGTCCGGAAGGAGTCGACCTTGGCCTGCAACCGCTTGGACGCAAGAGTGAGCTTCTCCTCCTCGCCCTGCAACTGGTTGTATTGGGCGCGCAGATCGCCGAGCTGGCTCTCCAGTCCCGAACGGCGGGTCAGCGCCTCGCGAGCGAGGTCCTCCCTGCCCACCTGCAACGCGTTCTTGCCTTGGTCCGTCAGCTTGCTCTGCTGCGTCTCGAGTTGCTGAATCTGCAGCTCGAGGCGCTTGCGGGAGGTCGCGACGTCGGCAACGCCCCGGCGGACCTTCTGCAGCATCTCCAGCTGTCGCTGATAGGAGTAGTCGAGGGTCTCACGAGGATCTTCCATACGGTCCAGGGCTTTGTTCGCCTTGGACTTAAAGATCATCGACATTCGCTTCATCACGCTCATCGCGCGCGGCCGGTCCCTTCGTGCTGGTGCATTGCACCAATCCATAACGCCACTGCTGGGCAGTTATCACCCTACGCGTTAACGTACGGGGCAGCCATGAGGTTCGCGGGCGGTAGTCTGATCTACGTGTTCCGACGCCGTAGTGATTCCGCCCCCGAGCAGACCCCCGAGGTCGTCAAGCCCGGAGGCAAGGGCCGCCCCACGCCCAAGCGCAGCGAGGCGGAGAAGCGCAACCGCCAGCCCATCACCGCGCCCAAGGACCGCAAGGAGGCCTACCGTGCGGTCCGTGAGCGCCAGGCCCGTGATCGGGTCAAGGCCCGTGAGGGCATGGCCCGGGGTGACGACAAGTACATGGTCAAGCGGGACCGTGGCCCCGTGCGGAGGCTGGCCCGCGACTACGTCGACTCGCGTCGCACCATCGCCTCGTACTTCATGTTCGTGATGCTGGGCATCGTCATGGTCAGCCTGCTGCCGTATGTCTGGGCGAGGCTGCTCGGGTTCTTCGCCATCCCCGTGATGTTGGGCGTGGTCCTCATCGAGGGTTTCGTCATCAGCCGAAAGGTCGGCAAGCTGGCCGCCGAGCGATTCCCCGACGAGGACCGTTCCGGTGCCGGGTTCTACGCCGCCATGCGCTCGATGCAGATGCGCCGGATGCGGATGCCCTCAGCCCAGGTCAAGCCGGGCCAGAAGAACACCGTCTGACCGACCGCCCCGGCACTCTGGTTTTTTCGAGCGCCCGTTAGGGTCGAATCATGGAGTTCCGACACCTCGGCCGTAGTGGCATCAAGGTCAGCGAAATCGCTTACGGCAACTGGATCACACATGGCTCCCAGGTCGAGGAGGAGGCCGCGCACGCGTGCGTGCAGGCCGCCCTCGACGAGGGGATCACCACCTTCGATACCGCGGACGCCTACGCGGGCACCAAAGCAGAGGAAGTGCTCGGCCGGGCGCTCAAGGGGCAGCGCCGCGAAGGCCTCGAGATCTTTACCAAGGTTTTCTGGCCGACCGGTCCGGGCCCCAACGACCGGGGCCTGTCCCGTAAGCACATCACGGAGTCGATCAACGGCTCCCTGCGGCGCCTGCAGACCGACTATGTCGATCTCTACCAGGCGCACCGTTTCGATCACGAGACGCCGCTCGAGGAGACCCTCAAGACCTTCGACGACCTCGTCCGCCAGGGCAAGGTCCTCTACATCGGAGTATCGGAGTGGCGCGCCGAAGAGATCGCCCGGGCGCTCGAGATCGCCGATGACATGGGCTTCGACCGGATCGTGTCCAACCAGCCGCAGTACTCCATGCTGTGGCGGGTCATCGAGACCGAGATCGTGCCGCTCTCCGAGAAGGAGGGCATCGGGCAGATCGTCTGGTCGCCGATCGCGCAGGGGGTGCTGACCGGCAAGTACCAGCCGGGTGCGGCGCCGCCCCCCGGTTCCCGGGCCCTCGACGAGGCCAGCGGAGCCGGCTTCATCCGGCGGCTGCTGACCGACGACATCCTGACCCGGGTGCAGCAGCTGCGGCCGATCGCCGACGACTCGGGCCTGACCATGGCCCAGCTCGCCGTGGCCTGGGTGCTGCAGAACCCGAACGTGTCGGCCGCCATCATCGGCGCGTCCCGGCCCGAGCAGGTGCGCGACAATGTCAAGGCCGCCGGGGTCAAGCTCGACGCCGACATCCTCAAGCGCATCGACGAGGTCATCGCACCGATCGCCGTCACCGATCCGTCGGAGACCGCCAGCCCGGCCACCCGTCCCTGACACACACCTCTACGGCACCTCGGCTCTTCGTGATCATGTTGGCGACGCCCATTGCATGGTCACGACGAGCCGAGGTGGGCAGGTCAGCCGGCCGGGCTCAGGCTCATCGGGCCGTAGATAAGGGTCTCGTCCTCGAGCAGGGTCACCTGGGCCACTCCGCCCGCGGCCAGCACCCGCCAGTTCTCTCCCACCCACGACTCCGCGTCGGCCTGAGTGGTGAAGGTCTCTTCCGGCAGGTCGGCCGGACCGGCGGTGACCCGCCCGTCGGCTTTCTCAAAGCGCCAGGTCCACGGCATCGTCAGCCTCCTCGTCACCCCGAGGTTATCCATTCTTGACCTTGAATTTCGCGGGCGGCCTCACTGTGGACCCCGGCACGCCTCCCCACCTGCGGATTCCGTCGTGTCGCGCCGCGCCCGCCGATCGGGCCCCTAAGGTCATGGAGAGAATGAACATCGTCCTGCTCGGCATGGCCGGCCCGGCCGGCTGGCCCGAACCCGACTGCCGCTGCGCCTCCTGCTCGCGGTTGCGCACCACCGGCGCCCGCTACGAGCCGACCCGGGTCATCGTCGACGGCGTGCCTCTGGAGGAGTGCTCTCGCTGGGAGGTCCCCGGCGGCTTCGACGTGCGCACACCGCGTGGCGAGCGCCTGCTCATGGCAGGCGGGCCGGGCCAGTGCCCGGAGCCCATCCCGGACACCGTGTACGACTTCGCACTGCTCGATCTCCTGGGCCATCCGGAACATCTCGGTCTGCTCCGCCACCGCGGCGCGGTGACGGCGGCGACCGAGGTCATGGCCGTGCACGTTGATCACCGGATCTCCTCCCCCCGCGAGCTGGAACGTCGGCTGTCCTGGTGGCGGCACCCTCGATCCGGGCCGTACCGCACCCTCCTGCTGGGTGGGGCCCGGTCCGGGAAGTCGGTGGAGGCGGAACTGCGACTGGCGGCCGACCCGAGCGTCACCTACGTCGCGACCGGGGTGCTCCGTGATGACGACCCGGAATGGACGGCCCGGATCGATGCGCACCGGGAGCGGCGCCCGGCCTGGTGGCAGACCATCGAGACCGCCGACGTCGCCCGGACCCTGCGTACGGCTTCGGGCGCGGTCCTCATCGACGGCATCGGCACCTGGCTGGCCGCCACCATGGACGCGTGGAACGCCTGGGACGACGCCGGGGCCATACAGCCCCGGGTCGATGAGCTGATCGAGGCCTGGCGGACCACGGAGGCCCATGTGGTGGCCGTGAGCGACGAGGTCGGCCTGTCCCTGGTGCCGACCAACTCTGGTGGGCGGGCCTTCCGGGACGCCCTCGGCCGGCTCAACCAGCAGCTCGCCGCCGAGTCCGAGGAGACCGCCCTGGTCATCGCCGGCCGGGTCACGGACCTGCTGTGACGACCTCCATCGTGGCCGGGCTACGGCTTGCGATCACTCTGCTCACGGTGGTCCCGCTGCGGGCGGAGCGGATCGACCGGGAGACCGCGGGCCGGGCGATGGCCCTGGCGCCGATCACCGGGCTCATCGTCGGCGGGGCCGCCGCCCTGGTGATCGTCGTCGGCGATCAGGCCGGCCTCGGCGATCTGCTGGTGGCCGCGCTGGCGGTGGCGTCGATGGCCGTGATGACGCGGGCGCTGCATCTGGACGGGCTCGCCGACGTCGCCGACGGGCTGGGCAGCGCACGGCCCGCGGGCGAGGCGCTGGCCATCATGAAACGGTCCGATATCGGCCCGTTCGGAGTGGTCACCCTGGTTTTGGCTCTGCTCGTGCAGGTCACCGCACTGGCCCAGGCCTCAGGGCATGGGCACGGCCCGGTGGCGGTGGTGATCGCAGCCGTCGCGGGGCGGCTCGCCGTGACGTGGGCCTGTCGCGACGGGATTCCCGCGGCGCGGCCGGACGGCCTGGGCGTGCTGGTCGCCGGTTCCGTACGGCCCGTGCCCGCCGGGCTGGTCACCGCGGTGGTGCTCATCGCCGCCGCGCTGACCGGAGCCGCGGCCGCCGGCCCGCGCGGCGCCGTCCTCGCGGCGCTCTCGGTGATCGCCGGCCTGGCGGTCGCGGCTGGGATGCTCTGGCACACGACGCGGCGGCTCGGCGGGATCACCGGGGACGTTCTCGGCGCCCTGGTCGAGCTCACGACCACCGCCACTCTGATCGTCCTGGCAACCCTCTGACCCATATCCCCGGCGCAGTTCGGTACCGCGATCCGAACCTCAGACGCGCCCGGCGAGGTAACGCTTGATCCAAAAGGGCGAAAGCGGTCAGTGACGCGACTACGATCGGACTACGTGACGACCATCAGCCTTGACGGCACAGCACCGTCCGCTCTCGATGTCGACGCGATCGTGATCGGCGTCCTCTCCTCCGACTCCGGCCCGGCTCTCGCTGCGGGCGCGGACGACGTCGACCGGGCGTATGGCGGTCGGCTCACCGAGGCACTCGGCACCCTGGGCGCTTCCGGCAAAGCCGGTGAGGTCACCAAGCTTCCGGCCCATGGCGCACTGTCCGCGCCGCTCATCGTGGCCGTCGGGCTCGGCGACTCCCCCGACGCCGAAGGGCTGCGTCGCGCCGCCGGTGCGGCGGTCCGCGCCCTGGCCGGCTCGGCGAGGGTCGCGCTGGCACTGCCCGCCGGATCCGCCGAGGAGGCCGGCGCGGTGGCGACCGGAGCGCTGCTGGGCAATTACTCGTACCTGAAATACCGCACCGGAAACGACCACAAGGCTCCGGTGGAGAAGATCACCGTGCTGACCGTGGCCGACGCGGCCGACGCCGTCCGCCGCGCCGAGGTGCTGGCCGAGTCGGTCACCCTGGTGCGCGATCTGGTCAACGCCCCGCCGTCCGACCTCAGCCCGGAGGACTTCGCCGAGGTCGCCGAGCGGGTGGCCGCAGAGAGCAAGCTCGACATCGAGGTGCTCGACGAGACGGCCCTGGTCGAGGGCGGGTACGGCGGGATCGCGGGAGTCGGTCAGGGCTCGATCAACCCGCCCCGGCTGGTCCGACTGTCCTACAGCCACCCGGAGGCCACCAAGACGGTGGCGTTCGTCGGCAAGGGGATCACGTTCGACACCGGCGGCCTTTCCCTCAAGCCCGCCGACGCCATGGACTGGATGAAGTCGGACATGGGCGGCGCCGCCGCCGTGCTCGGCGCGCTGAAGGCGGTCGCGAAGCTGCAGCCGAAGGTGAACGTCATCGGTTACCTCCCGATGGCGGAGAACATGCCGAGCGGCACTGCGCAGCGCCCCTCCGACGTGATCAGCATCTATGGCGGCAGGACCGTCGAGGTCCTCAACACCGACGCCGAGGGCAGGCTGATCCTGGCCGACGCCCTCGTCCGGGCCGGCGAGGACGAGCCTGACCTGATCGTCGACGTGGCGACCCTGACCGGTGCGCAGCTGGTCGCCCTGGGCACGCGTACGGCCGGAGTCATGGCCAACGACGACGACGTCCGTGAGAAGGTGGTTGCGGCGGCCGAGCGTGCCGGCGAAGCCGCATGGCCGATGCCGCTGCCCGAGGAGTTGCGCAAGGGGCTCGACTCCTCGGTGGCCGACATCGCCAACATCGCCTCCGACCGCTGGGGTGGCATGCTCGTGGCGGGGGTCTTCCTGAAGGAGTTCGTCGCCGATGACGTCCGGTGGGCGCACATCGACATCGCCGGCCCGTCCTTCCACAAGGGCGAGCCATACGGCTACACCCCCAAGGGCGGCACCGGTGCCGCCACCCGCACGTTGGTCCAGATCGCGGAGGACGTCGCCGCCGGGACACTCTGACCTCCTGGTACTAACCAGTGAGTACAAATGAAAAGATTGCTTTACCCAGCGTTTCGATCGCCTTGCGCCAGAAGCGCGTAGATCAGCATTGAAGGAGCGTCCTGTGACGAATGGCAGCGGCCCCTACGACATCGTCGTTCTGGGCGGCGGCAGCGGCGGATATGCGTGTGCCCTCCGAGCGGTCGAGCTCGGTAAGACGGTCGCGCTGATCGAGAGGGACAAGCTGGGGGGCACCTGCCTGAACCGCGGCTGCATCCCCACCAAGGCCCTACTGCATGCCGCGGAAGTGGCCGACCAGACTCGTGAGGCCGGGTCGTTCGGCATCAGAGCCACGTTCGAGGGCATCGACATCGCCGGTGTCAACGCGTACAAGGACAAGGTGGTCACCACCACCGTCAAGGGTCTGACCGGACTGCTCAAGAGCAAGGGCATCACGATCATCGAGGGTGAGGGTCGGCTCGTCAGCCCCACTCAGGTCCAGGTCGGCGATTCCCTCATCGAAGGCGAGCACATCGTGCTGGCCACCGGCTCGGGACCCAAGTCGCTGCCCGGGCTGGAGCTGGACGGCGAGCGAATCATCTCCAGCGATCACGCGCTGGTGCTGGACCGCATCCCGCAGTCGGTGGTCGTCTTGGGCGGCGGCGTCATCGGCGTCGAGTTCGCCAGCGTATGGCGCTCCTTCGGCGCCGAGGTCACCATCGTCGAGGCGCTCCCGCACCTGCTGCCGCTCGAGGAGGAGTCCAGCTCCAAGCGTCTGGAGCGCGCGTTCCGCAAGCGCGGCATCAAGTTCGAGCTGGGCGCCCGCTTCGAGAGCGTCAAGAACACCGACGGCGGCGTCTCCGTCACCCTCGAGGGCGGCAAGATCCTCGAGGCCGAGATCATGCTCGTGGCCGTCGGCCGCGGACCGGTCTCGAAGAGCCTCGGCTTCGAAGAGGTCGGGGTGGAGGTCGAGCGCGGCTTCGTCAAGGTCGATGAGCTCTGCCTCACCAACGTTCCCAGCATCTCTGCGGTCGGTGACCTCATCCCGACACTGCAGCTGGCCCACGTCGGCTTCGCCGAGGGTATTCTCGTCGCCGAGCGGCTGGGCGGGCTCAACCCGACGCCCATCGACTACGACGGCGTACCGCGCATCACATATTCCGAGCCTGAGGTCGCCTCGGTGGGCATCACCTCCGCTGTGGCCCGGGAGCGGGGGTACGAGATCAAGGAAGTGACCTACGACCTCGCCGGAAATCCCAAGAGCAAGATCCTGGGGACTGCGGGCGAGGTCAAGGTGATCGCTGAGAAGGATGGTCCCGTCCTGGGCATCCACATGGTCGGCAGCCGGGTCGGCGAACTCGTGGCGGAGGGCCAGCTGATCTACAACTGGGAAGCCCACCCGTCCGACGTCGCGAAGCTGATCCACCCCCACCCGACCCAGTCCGAGGCGATCGGCGAGGCTCACCTCGCTCTCGCCGGCAAACCGCTTCATGTCCACGGCTAACGGCCGCACCAGTATTTGAAGGAGTCGCTGAGAACCATGCCGGTCTCCGTCACTATGCCCCAGCTCGGCGAGAGCGTCACAGAGGGCACTGTCACCCGCTGGCTCAAAAAGGAGGGTGAGCACGTCGAGGCCGACGAGCCGCTCCTCGAGGTATCGACCGACAAGGTCGACACCGAGATCCCGTCCCCGGCCTCGGGCACATTGAGCAGCATCACCGTCGCCGAGGACGAGACCGTCGAGGTCGGCGCCGAGCTCGCGATCATCGCCCAGGAGGGCGAGATCTCGTCCAACGGCAGCGGCCCCGCCGCAGCCACGCAGCCCGCACCGGCCCCGCAGGCCGCTCCGGCTCCCGCCGCTGCTCCGGCCGCCCCGCAGGCTCCGGCACCGCAGCCGTCCCCCGGCCCCTGGCCGCCCGCGCCGCCCGCACCGGTCGCTCCGCAGGCACCCGCCCCTGCGCCTGCCCCGCAGCAGGTTCCGGCCGCTCCGGCACAGGCCCCGCAGGTCGCCCCGGCGGAGGCAGCCGAGGCGCCGTCCGGCGACAGCCCGTACGTCACCCCGCTGGTCCGCAAGCTCGCCTCCGAGCATGGCGTGGACCTGTCGGCGGTCGAGGGCACCGGTGTCGGTGGGCGGATCCGCAAGCAGGACGTCCTGGAGGCCGCTAAGGCCGCCCAGGCGGCTGCCCAAGCGGCTGCCCAAGCGGCTGCTCAGGCCGCCCAAGCCCCGGCCCCCGCTCCGCAGGCCCCAGCGCCGGTCGCGGCTCCCGCCGCTCCGGTGGCGCAGCCTGCCACGGTCGTCGCTCCGTCACCGGAAGCGGCGCAGTTGCGCGGCAAGACCGAGAAGATGTCGCGGATCCGGCAGACGATCGCCAAGCGGATGGTCGAGTCACTGCAGGTCTCGGCTCAGCTCACCACCGTGGTCGAGGTCGACGTCACCAAGATTGCCCGGCTGCGCGACCAGGCCAAGAAGGACTTCCTCGCCCGCGAGGGCGTCAAGCTGTCCTTCCTGCCGTTCTTCGCGCAGGCGGCCGTCGAGGCGCTCAAGCAGCACCCCAAGGTCAACGCGGTCATCGACTCCGAGGCCAACGAGGTCACCTACCACGACGCCGAGCACCTCGGTATCGCGGTGGATGCCGAAAAGGGCCTGATGGTCCCGGTGATCAAGAACGCCGGCGAGCTCAACCTGGTCGGGCTGGCCCGCAAGATCGCTGATCTGGCGGACCGCACCCGCGGCAACAAGGTGAGCCCCGACGAACTCAGCGGCGGCACCTTCACGCTGACCAACACCGGCAGTCGCGGGGCTTTGTTCGACACGCCGATCCTCAACCAGCCGCAGGTCGGCATGCTCGGCACGGGGGCGGTCGTCCGCCGCCCGGTCGTGGTCAACGACCCCGACCTGGGCGAGGTCATCGCCATCCGGTCGATGGTCTACCTGGCCCTGAGCTACGACCACCGGCTGGTCGACGGAGCCGACGCCGCCCGTTTCCTCACGACGATCAAACACCGTCTCGAGGAGGGCAACTTCGAGTCCGAGCTCGGTCTCGGCTGATCTCACGTTCGGCGCTCGGACCCCCTCACCGCTGTGCTGCGGTGAGGGGGTCCGTCGTTTTAGTGCAGGTCTACAGAGCTCAGGCTAGTACGGGTGCCGATCGGGTTTGTCCATCCACGCCTGGTATGCCTCGGCACCCAGCTCGGGATGGATCTGCTCGACCGTGATCAGTCTCTGGTCGATGGGCTTCTGGAAGTCCTCGTACTGGAAGGCATCGTCGAAACCGATCTTTCGCGTGGCCTCCAGGTCGGAGCCGTAGTAGACGGCGCCGATCCGCGACCAGTAGATGGCGCTCATGCACATCGGGCACGGAGCGCCACTGGTGTAAATCGTGCATCCCAGCAACATCCGGGCGCGCTCCGACAGAGAGTCGGGAGATCCCTTGGGACGCGGCACGAATTCGAGCGTGTACTCGTTCTGGTGCTCCTCCGATATGGTCGGCGCCTCGGGGTTGAGGATCTGGATCGCCTTGCGAATGCTCTCCACTTCGCCGTGCGCGGTGGGGTCACCGGTGAGAAGAACGCGGTTCTGTCCTCGGGCGATGATCTCGCCATTGCGTGTGACAACCGCACCGAACGGCCCTCCCCAGCCATTCTCCACGGACTCGATGGCCAGTCGCACCGCTTCAGCCAGAAACTCTTTATGACTCATATCCCAAACCCCCGATTGGCTATTTTTCCCATTTCGTTACCGCCCATTTCTAAGCCCATTACCATTTACCTCACCCTTCCCCTTATCGTAGAATATCGAATGTGGAGTCCCGCGCAAGCCCCGAGCTTAGTGGCAACGTCGCGACCGTCGTGATTCACACGAAGGTCCGCGATGGCCGCGAGGATGATTACCGGCGATGGCAGGAAAAGGTAAACGACATCGCACGCGGATTCGACGGCTTCGAAGACACGGAAATGCATCCGCCGGTCCCCGGCGAAGAGAACGTATGGGTGATCGTTTATCGCTTCTCGAACATCGACCAGCTGACCGCATGGCTCAACTCCAGGTCGCGCCAGGAGTTGCTCGACGAAGGCCGCTCCCTGTTCGACGGGCCCGCGAAGCAAGAGGTCCTCGCTGGGGAAGCACCGGCCCGGGACGTCGTTACGGCAGTCATCCCACACGAAGTGAGGCCGGGCCGCGAGCAGGACTTCGTCGGCTGGCAGAACAAGGTTCGGAAGGCGCAGGAGAAGTTTCCCGGCTTCATGGGTTTCGAGTTGTTCAGACCCGTGTCGAACATCCAGGAGAAATGGGTCGCCGTCGTTCGCTTCGACACACGCGAGCACCTCGATGAATGGCTGGAATCCGACGCCCGCAGGAGGCTTGTGAAAGAGGGCCGCGACTACTTCAGCTCCTACGACGTACGCAAGGTCAGCTCAGCATTCAGCGGCTGGTTCCGGTTCGGCAACGAAACAGAGGAAGGAACTCCACCCAACTGGAAGCAGGCCATGACCGTGGTGCTGGCCCTCTATCCCACCGTGATGATCCTGAACCTGACGGTAGGTAAAATATTTGGGGCGGCAAAGATTCCTGGATATATCGCCCTGTTCATAAGCAATCTGTTGAGCGTCAGCATCCTCACGTGGCTGCTGATGCCTTTGGTCAACAGGGCCCTGTCCTTCTGGCTGTTACCCAGCCGGGCGGACTCCATCACCGCACAGGTCACGGGCACCGTGGTCGTCGTTCTCTGCTTCCTGCTGTTCATCGCGATCTTCGGCGTGATCACGAGTTGACACACCGGCCCGACCTACCGGCCCACCCCGCAGGACCGCACGGTCGATGTGGGGAGGCCCACAGAGGCCAGCAGAGAGGAGATCTCCGGCTACGGGTTCGCGTTTGCGGATCTGGCGGAGGTCGCACGCTGGACCGACGAGATCGCGGCGGTGCTCCCTTCGAGCGTCGAGCTGAGTGTCGTGCTCGGCACCGCCGGCCCGGACCTGACGACGGCTGCACCGGGGACCGCGGTGGTCACCGTCACAGCCACCGCCTTCGCCGGCTCGCGGGACGAGGCGGCCCGGTCCCTTGAACCCGCCGCGCCGCTGCGCTGCGCCGGGGACCGAGTCGGTGTAGCCGTCGCCGTCGGCCGCGGGTGGGTCAGCTGAATCCGACGCAGGTTCGTCTCAACCATTTCCGGTCCCCTGTGCGTGTATGACGTAGGTCGGGCGACGGATCGGGAAGCGGGGCGCATGCGCGACGAAGGAGAGAGATCCTTCGACGAGTTCGTCGAAGCCAGGGCCTCCGCACTGCTGCGGGTGGCCTATGCGCTTTGCGAGTCGATGCACGATGCCGAGGACGTGCTGCAGGTGGCGCTCGAGAAGACCTACCACCATTGGAAGCGGATCAGCCGCGACGACCCCGAGCCCTACGTCCGCAGGATCGTGGTGAATACGGCGATCAGCGGGCATCGCCGCCGTAGATCCCGGCCCGAGGTTCAGGTCGCTGCTGTGCCGGAGGTGGCCGTCCGCTCCGAATCCGACACCACCGATCTGCGCAATGCGCTCTTCGCTGAGCTGCGCCGGTTGCCGCCACGACAGCGGGCGGTCCTGGTGCTGCGGTTCTGGATGGATCTATCGGAGACCGAGACCGCCCAGGCACTGGGCTGCTCGGTGGGCTCGGTGAAGAGCCAGGCATCCCGCGGGCTGGCCCGGCTCCGCGCGGCGGTCGCCGAACCCGCATGGACGAGGGGGAACTGATGGTCGACATCGAAAACCAGCTGAGCGCCGCCATCGACGACCGGGTGGCCGGGCTCGTTGCGGCCACCGATCTGGCCGAGCGAGCCCGCCGAGGAGGCAGGCGCCGCCGGCGCGCTCACTCCCTCGCGGTGGCCGCGGGAGCGGTCATCGCCATCGGGGCCGTGGCGGCGATACCGATGCTGACGCCGTCAACGCCAGCAGCGCCTGCGTCCCGGCCGCTGCGTCCTACCGGCCCGCCGCGCTTCGTGGTCGCCGCGACCACACCCGTCGTGAACGAGGCACCCGCTCCGAGCTGGACCTCCGCGCAACCGCTCCACCCTGCCGTCCGACCCGTGGTGCTGGATGCACTCACCGGGCGAGTGCTGCACCCGATCAGCGTGCCGCCGGGCCTGTCGTGGTCGTGGTCGCTGGTGGCCGCGGCTCCCGACGACCGCACGTTCGTCCTGTCGGCCAGAACCGCCGCGCCGCAGACATCATTCTCCTTCTACCGGGTTCACCTGGATGAGGACGGCCGCCCCTCAGCACCCACCCTCATCCCGGGATCGGTGAGCACCCGGCTCGGCGTGCCCCGCTCGATTGCGCTGAGTCCCGACGCGACCCAGCTCGCCTACAGCTCCGACGCCGCCGACAGCAGACAGATCACCATCATCGACGTGGCCACCGGCCGCCGGCACGCGTGGTCGGAGCCGCGGAACGGCCTGCTATGGAGCGCGTCCTGGGCGCCCGACGGGCACCGGCTCGCGTTCACCTCAGAAGGCCAGAACGGGGTCATGACCGTACGGATCCTGGACACCACCAGGCCAGGTTCCGACCTCACAGCGGCAAGCAGCCCCGTCCCGGGACTGAGTTCCGTGCACACCAATGTGTGGTCGGTGACCTACTGCCCGGATGGGACCTGCATGATCGCCAACGGCGTGTACCTGCCGACCGGTAGCGTCGCCGCCGTCCAGGTCGCCTACGGGCAGATCCTGCGCATCCCCTTGGCAGGCGGCTCCCCGGTCGAACTGGCCCGCTCCGGCCTCGGCCGGATGCACCTGTCCCTCGACGGCACCGGGCGGTACCTCATCTACACCCAAGGCCAAAGCATCACCCGCCTTGACCTGAACACAGGACAAACCAGGAAGTTCACCCCTGCGCCGTCGGGCACCCCACGCGCCAAGACCGACGCCCTGTACGCCGCCTGGTGATCCGACGCCTCCTCCAGATCACCACCTCCCCGACTCCGGTTCTGGTTCAGTCGATGGTGAGGTGGCATACGGAAGTAGGAAGTGGCTGGAACCGGCCACGGAATCCGGGTAACCCCTCCTCGAAGGAGCGCTCGCACAGTACCCCGTCTACGTCGCAGAAGCGGCTCCTACGCATGGTCGGAGGGCATTTGCACCATAAAAAGGCCGACACCGGTGAAGGCGGAGACAAGTGAGACGTTCGCGACGAATGGCGCACCCAGATGGTGCGCGAGCAGCAGGACCTCAACCGGGCCTCTGCGGGCCTGTGGGATGGTTACGCCCGCCACCGGGCACGGGTCACCGCCTTGGTCCGCAGCCACGCGCCCGTTCCACCGGGGCGTCTTGTACTTCTCGGCGCGGGCAACTGCAATGACCTTGAGCTCAAGCGAATCGCCCAGGTGTTCTCGGAGATTCATCTCGTCGACATCGATGCCATAGCGCTCGGCGACGCGGTCGGCCGCCAGGATGCCGGTACGCTGCCCGCGATCCGTCTGCACGGTGGGGTCGACGTGACGCGGCTCGGCTGGGAGCCGATTCACGAACTGGAATCCGCGAATGTCGTGGTGTCGGCGGCGTTGCTGACCCAGCTGATCAACTCGGCCGTACAGTGCGGCCGCCGTCCCGAAGAGCTGCTACTGGTACGCGACGCTCATCTGCGGACCATGGCTGACCTGCTACAGGTGGGTGGCACTGGCCTGCTGATCACCGATGTGGTGTCCTCCGATACCTGCCCGCAGCTGCGCGAAACCGCCCCCGAGAAATTCCCCGCACTGTTGTCGGCGTTGGTGCAGACGGGCAACTTTTTCACCGGCTGCAACCCACTTGCAATCGCCCGCAAGCTCGGCGGCGATGCCAACTTCCGGGCCGCGATGGTCGGCTTGACCGCACCATGGCGGTGGGACATCGGTGACCGCAGCTACCTGGTGTGCGCGCTAACATTCCGCCGCCGACCAGGCCCCAAGGCCCATCCTTCCCTGGGGTTCTCGCATCAGAACCTCCCCTCACCGGGCTGGCGGCCAACCCTCCGCGAAGATCCTGGAAAGCCGTGAAGCCCGGGGCCGCGATATTCCGAAGACCCGCATCCTTACTGCCGATCTTCCGGGATAACCGTGTGCCATTTTCCCGAGGGCGTAACCCACACCAGGAGACCCGGCCAGGGTTGGAACAATTGCCATTGCGGATGTTGCTTCAGCCGGTGATGATGTCTACACAAAGGAGACATATTGCACGGACAGGTGGGTCCGTTCTCGTGCCACGGAATTGTATGATCGAGATCGCATCGGCTAGCGGGACGGCCGCAGTTCGGGAAGGCGCAGGTTTGGTAGGTGCGCTCGATGAGACGGCGCATCCCCGCAGGCGGACGGTAACCGTCATGACCATGCGTGCCGGGGGCCGTCCGGGTCGCTCCCCTCCTGTCCGCGTGGCTGGTCGTCTCGCACCAGCGGGTCTTCAGATCGGATAGCGCCATCGTCATAGCGTGCATGGCAGCGGTGATCCGCAAGGACAACCCGAGGCTGCGGCCGGCGGCCTTGTCGCGCCGCGTGACCATACTGAGCCGCTCGTCGATCACCTTGGCCAGCTGCCCGGTGACCAGCCGAGCGGCCTCCGCGACCGGATCGCTGGCGGCACCACGATCGCGGGCTGAAGCGACGCCTCCACCGACCCCCGCTGACCGTGGCCGGAGCGGCGACGTCGCACCAGTCTGGCCGGACCGCCCGGCAAGGGACCCGCCGCCACCCTCACCATCGGTGTCCGTCACACGACCCGTACGTGCCGGGCACGGCCCGCAACGCTCGTCGCCCGCATCAGCCGGGCCAGTGTCCCGGCTGGACCGTGCGGCGCACGAGTCGGTGGCACGGTCACCGTCAACGCAATGATCAGGGTCACAGTCAAGGTCCCGGTCACCGTCAACGTCAAGGTCCCGGTCACCGTCAACGCCGCGAGCAGGGTCGCAGTGATCGGGGTCGCAGTGATCGGGGTCGCAGTTATCAGGGTCACGATGATCGGCGTCGGCGTGATCCGGGTCGCGGTGATCGGGGACGTCGGCTCCGTCGGGGGTGGTGTGCAGGTCGGCGGCGGCTTCGGGGAGCGGGGTGCCGCGCAACAGAGCGACGCCCAGGTCGTGGCGGATCGCGTCGATCGGGCGGGTGTCACCGTCGGTCTTCATCGCCTGCGCAACCGCGTTGATCCGGTTGTAGATCGCGTCGGCGTCCTCCTCGGACACATCGCACAGCGCCAGCGTGCAGGTCCCTGCCGCGTTCGCCCAGGTCTGGAGGCTGCGGACCTTGCGGGCTCGTTCCCGGCGCTGCCGAGCAGCCTCCGGATCGACCTCTTGGATGGCCTCGCGGACGCGGTGCCGGAGCCGAGCGGCGCTCCGACGCTCTGCCTCCCCGATCACCGCCTGCTCCACCAGGGCGGCCGTGTCCTCGTCCACCCCGAGCAACCCGTCGGCGATCGCCTTGGCGCGGGTCAGGTCTATCCGGCCTTCGGAAAGAGCCTGGCGGGTCAGCGGCAGTCCGTCGGCCAGTTTGCAGGCCAGACCGGCCCAGATCCCCGCCGCACCGCCGGACAGGGTCAGCGCCAAGGCGATCTCATCAGCGATGAACTCCCCCAGCTCCACCGAAGGAGCTGAGTCGTACCGAGCCTCACGACGCCGTATCAGCTCGGCCACCAGGGCCAGCTCTCCGGCCTGCGCCCAGGAGGTCAATCTCCGGGCTGCCTTCATGCCCTCGATCAGCTCATCGTCGGTCAGTGACGCGGCGTCCACTCCGGACAGCCAGGTCGCGGTGCCCGGCCCCGGCATCCCGAGGCCGGACTCGACCTCAACGACCGTCGCGACCGACATCACACCCCATTCGAAGACCACACTTTCTTCGAATATATTATCGCCGAACTCGAACATTGACCAGATAGTTATCATGATTTATTCGATGAAAAGCGAGGTCGGCACCAGACCGCTGAGAAGCTCGAATGGATAGCGAAGTAGGCGGGAGAGAATCCGCAATTCTGATTGCCGAAATCACCAAATAACGGCTCAACCGACCGCCGCCATGGGCACCGGACTTTCCGCACCCGACACGAGCCACTGGCGGTCTCTCCGGTCGAGCGGCTCGGCATAGGCTGACGGAATGAGGGTTGCGATCACGGGCGCGTCGGGGCTGATCGGCTCCGCGCTCACCACGAGCCTGCGGGCCGACGGGCACGACGTCGTACGCATGGTCCGGAAGGAGGCCCGCAGGCCGGATGAGGCCCGCTGGGACCCGCATGGAGCCGTCGACACGGCGGCCCTGGAAGGCCTGGACGCCGTGGTCCATCTCGCGGGGGCGGGAGTGGGTGATCACCGATGGACCGAGTCGTACAAGGAGCAGATCCGGGACAGCCGGACAGCGGGCACCCGGACCCTCGCCGAGGCCCTGGCCGGGCTCGGCCGGCCGCCGCGGGTGCTGGTCTCCGGTTCGGCGATCGGCTTCTACGGCGACACCGGCGACAGTGAGACCGACGAGTCCGGGGCGCAGGGTGACGGGTTCCTGGCCGAGGTGGTCCGCGACTGGGAGGCGTCAGCCGCACCCGCCGCGGCCAAGGGCATCAGGGTCGTCCATCCACGGACCGGGCTGGTCCTGGCCCGCGAGGCCGGACTGCTCGGGAGGGTCCTGCCGCTGTTCAAGCTGGGAGTGGGCGGCAAGCTCGGGAACGGTCGCCAGTGGATGAGCTGGATCTCGCTGTCCGACCAGGTGGCCGCATTGCGCTTCCTCATCGACCACGATGATCTCGAAGGCCCGGTCAACCTGACCGCTCCGCATCCGGTGACCAACTCCGACTTCACCACGGCGGTCGCGAAGGCGGTCCGCCGTCCGGCCATACTCTCCGTACCGCCGATCGCCCTCAGGATCGCGCTGGGCCAGTTCGCCGACGAGGGTGCCCTGGTCAGCCAGCGGGTGGTCCCCCGCAAGCTGACGGAGACCGGATTCACCTTCGATCATCCCGATCTCGACAGCGCCCTCACCGCCGTCCTACGGGCCTAGGAAGCCACAAGAATCCCTAAAAGCGACCTCTTTCGCCGCTGCGTAGTCGTACGGTGACGAGGAATGAGCACCGAGCGGGAGTAGGCGTAGGCGTATGAGCACTGACGGACAGCCGCACATCCTGGCCATTGGCGGAGGCAGCTTCATCCCCAACGATCGTTATGGGATGACGCCCAGCCCGCTGCTTCGCTATGCCCTCGACCTCGCCGATCAGGACCGGCCCCGGGTGTGCTTCCTGTCCACCGCTGTGGGCGACTGCGCCGAGAACATCGCCCGCTTGTACGCCACGTTCTCTCAGCTGGACGCTGAGATCAGCCATCTGTCGCTGTTCCCGATGCCCAACGTCCCCGACATGCGCGGCCATCTCCTCAACCAGGACCTCATATACGTCGGCGGCGGCAGTGTGGCCAACCTGCTGGCACTGTGGCGGCTGCACGGCGTCGACGACATCCTCCGCGAGGCGTGGGAGGCCGGGGTGGTGCTCTCCGGTCAGAGCGCGGGCGCCCTGTGCTGGCACGTGGGGGGCAACACCGACTCCTTCGGCCCGCAGTTGCGGCCGCTGACCGACGGGCTGGGCTTCCTGCCCTATTCCTGCGGCGTGCACTACAACAGCGACAACCAGCGCCGGCCGCTGCTCCAGCAACTGGTCGGCGAGAGCACCCTCCCCGACGGGTACGCCGCGGACGAGGCGGTGGGGTTGCACTACGTCGGCACCGAGTTCGTCCAGGCGGTGTCGTACAACAAGGACGCCGGCGCATACCGGATCGAGCCGGACGGGTCAGGCGGCGCCAAGGAGACCCTCATCGAACCGCGCCTGCTGGCCTCGAGCTGACACGTAGGCTGTAGCCGTGGAAGAACTGATCATCGTTCATGCGGGGTTCGGCGAGCACGCGGTCCCGTACGAGGAGGCGTGGGAGCTGCAACGGCGCACCCACGAGCGGCGGGCCACTGGCGATCTCCCCGACATCTGTCTGCTGCTGGAGCATCCATCGGTCTACACGGCGGGCAAGCGCACCGAACCGATGGACCGGCCACTCGGTGATCCCGGCGCGCCGGTGATCGAGGTCGACCGCGGCGGGAAGATCACCTGGCATGGCCCGGGAATGCTCATGGGCTATCCGATCATCAAGCTGCCCGACCCGATCGACGTCGTGGCATACGTCCGGCTGATCGAGGAGATGCTCATCCGGGTGTGCGCCGATCTCGGCGTGGCGGCCACCCGGGTCGAGGGGCGCAGCGGCGTATGGGTGCGGGGCACCGCGGCCACGTCGCCGTTGACCGTGGCGGGCCTGCCACAGGTCCCCGACCGCAAGATCGCCTCGATCGGCATCCGGGTGTCCCGCGGCGTGACCATGCACGGGTTCCAGTTGAACAGCGACTGCGAGCTGTCGTGGTTCGACAAGATCGTGGCGTGCGGGATCCGGGACGTCGAGGCCACCTCGCTCTCCCGCGAGCTGGGCAGGCCGGTGCGGATCGCGGAAACGCTCCCGCTGGTGGAGCGGCATCTCGCCGAGGTACTGGGTGCGACGGAGACGTTCCATCGCACCCTTGCCCAGATCGCAACGGCGGAGCCGGCCGCTCGTTAGGTCAGCCCATCACCGTGTAGATCGCCTTGTAGATCGCCTGGCCGTCACCTCGTGGACAGGTCAGCCCATCACCTTGTAGATCGCCTGGCCGTCGTTGGCGGCGGCTGCGAAGTATCGGGTCAGCGCATCGTAGGCCGGTCGCAGGAACCGGTCCCGGGCCTCCTGCGGCGGCCGTTGTGCCCAGTCCGCGGCACCTTGGACGTCCGCGGCGACCATGCGCTGCAGGTCGTACCGGCCGGCGATCGCCTCGAACGGCGTGTGCGCCAGGTGGTCCGCGGCCGGCTTGACCCGTTCCGGCGCCAGATAGATCACGTCCAGGCCGAGTTCAGCGGTGCCGTCCTCGGTGAGCAGCCTTCCTCCACAGACCACGTCGGCCTCGGGCGCCCGGCCATCCCATGGGTCACCAGTGATCAGGTAGTGCAGACCCTGCCACGCCCCCGCAATATCGATCATCTGTTCAGCGGCGTGCCGCCGACGCCAGTCCGCCACACCGAACACCAGGCGCGCGATGCGGCCCGGGTCTGGTTCCCCCTCCAAGGCCGGCGGCAACCTGAGGTACGTCATTGCCACACCCACGACTCTTCCTCCTGCGTACGGCTCCTGCACGGCAACCGGCTTATGCACGGCACCAGGGGCAACAGGGAGTCACCCTAGAGAGATCTCTAGCTACGCAGGGTGGAAACATGGGAATCGGACTACAACGGCATCCGGTTGTTACGCTCTCGCGACCTTTGGCCCCTCTCAGGCGCGTTTGCGGACCTTCACAGCGGTGCCGTAAGCACAGATCTCGGTGCCGACGTCGCGCAGTTCGTTGGTCTCGAAGCGCATCGCCAGCACTGCGCCGGCACCTTCCGCCTCCGCCGCCGCGATCAGCCGTTTTCGGGCCTCCAGCCTGCTGTCGGTCAGCTGGCTGGTCAGACCGCGCGCCTCGCCGCCGAAGAGGCCGCGCAGCCCCGCCTCGATCTGGGACCCCGCCGCACGGACGAAGACCGTCACCCCGAACACGTCCCCGAGCACCTCGGTGATCTCGTAGCCCGGCAAATCGTTCATGGTGCTGACGATCATGCGTCCACCTCAAGGGGTTCGGCGGGGCGGGATGAGCAAGG
>JAOPYO010000407.1 GCA_025964575.1 Actinomycetes bacterium | reverse complement strand
GTAGAAGCCGTCGTTGGGGTTGGTGGTGTGGGAGCGGTGGATGCGGGAGCCGCCCTCGTGGTCGGCGGTGCGTTGGGTGAGCACAGCAGGATTGGTCCCGGTGAACGGGTGTCCGCAGGCACCGCAGATGTTGGCGAGTCCCTGTTCGTCGCGTTGCTTCTGTGCTGCGCTGATCCAAGCCACGGCGGGCTCCCTTCGGATGGTCAGGCGACGGCTGAGCGTTGCTCGAGCGCAGCACGGCCGGCGTCGGTGATGAAGTACGGCTTCTTGTCGCCGTCGGTGGCCACGAGCTCGTCATCGACGAGGGATCGCAGGCCGTGGCGGATACTGCGGTCGGAGGTTCCTGCCGGGAACGACTTCCAGATCGCGCCGAAGGTGTGGTCTTCGCCATCGACGAGCTTGGGCAGGATCTGCTCTGCCCATGTCTTGCGCTCCGCCGCGCTCGGGATGGACAGGATGCCGGGAACGGAGAAATGCATGGGTGCGCGCTCCGCGTCGTCGGGCTCTGCGGCGGCCTCCAACGACATGTCGTCCAGCCGGCCAGCGGCCGGGGTGCACGCGATCTCGAAGGGGTCGTCGACGTATTCGGCGCGGAACTGCGCGCCGGGCCGGGCGTCAGGGCCCTTGATATAGCCGAGACCTTGGGTTTTGGAGCCGTCCGCGAAGAACTGCGGAAGCTTCGACGGGTCGGCTTTGAGTCCGAGTTGACTGTGCGAGGTGCCGTCACCGGTCCTGAACGCCACGGTCGTCCCCTCGCGCAACATGCTTCGGGTTGCGCTGGCCTTGCTGCCGCCCATCTCGTCCAGGCCCACCTGGTGTGCGACGTAGGCGATCCCAACGCCCGCCTTGCGCGACAGCTTCGAGATGTCGCCGAGCAGGGCGACGGCTTCCTTACGGATCTCCGGGTCGGCGTTCTTGACGAGGACGTGGACCTCGTCCAACAAGTCGTAGAGGAACGGGATCTCCGACGTCGGGTCGAAGTAGGTTTTGCCGCCCTTACGTTCCCGGCCCTTCCGGTCGACCCATACGATCTCTCGGCCGAAGTACGCGGACCGGCGGTAGACGATCCGACGCAACGCCCGCAGCTGCTTCATGCACGCGTCGAATCCGATCTCTTCTCCGCCGAGCGCGTAGTCCGCTGCGCCTTTGATCCAGTCCGAGAGGGAATGACCCTCCTGCGGGTCGTTGACCCACAGGACACCAAGCGGGGTGAGGTGGATTTCGGCGGCGAGCTTGTCCAGGAACCGGCTCTTGCCCGAGCCCTTCGTTCCGGCTACGAAGTGGTCAGACGGGCCGCTGCCGGGGACGAACAGTTGCCCGCGTGCGGGGGCGCCGTCCATGAAGCTGCCAGCGACGTACAGGCCGGTTTCCGGGTCGAGGGTCGCTCCACCCCAGATGCGCGGGACGGCGAGCTCGTCGCGTTCCAGCACGGTGAGGCGGGCTCGGGTGGACCGCTGGTCAGGTGTCGGCTCGACCACGCACTGCGTGGGAGCCACATCGTAGGCGGACCGGATGTGCCGGGACTTGGCGATGATGTCCTCGGTGGCCATCCGGCCGCGCGGCACCACGATGTCGGTCTGCCACCCGCCAGGGACAGGCCACTCGGGTTCGAGTACAGCGCCGGGGATGTTGACGTAGTCACGCCAAATCTGCTGGAACTCGCTGATCTCTTCGAGCGCCGGGAGTTCGGGGAGTTCATCGGGCTCCTCGTACCGCCAGCGGCGCCCGTAGCTCCACGGGGTGGCCAGGAGTGCCGCGCCGGCCAGCAGGAGGCCGTCGCCGGGGCCACGCCAGGACACTTCGCCGTGGGCGGAAACGGCGGCTGCCCACGCGGATGCGTACGCGGCGATTGCGCACACGTACACCCGGCCTTTGGCGCCGACCTGGTTCCAGCCGATCACCAGACCACCCGCACCTACCGCGGCGATCGCTGCGGCGGAAGAGAGTGGCTGCCCGTGTAGCGCCACGCCTTCCGCGCATACCGCTGCGGCGGCGAGTCCGGGAGTGATCCGAGCCCACCGGCCGGTGTCGCTGAGACGGTTCTTGACGGCGTCCCAACGGCGGTTGGTGAAGGGCGCCGGCGCTTGGTCGTCGTCCATGGTCGGATCCCCCTCGGAAGGTGTGGGTGCAGGAAGGTGCGGGGGTCCGGCATTACCGCCGGGCCCCCGCGGGGTCAGCCGGTGTGGCGGAGCGCGGCGTCACCGCGCGCGCCGGTCGCGGTCTCGATGTCGTACACGGCGCCGTGGGTGGTCTCCCAGTGCTCCAGGCCCTCACGGGCGGCGAGGAGAAGCTGCTCGTTGAGCTCACGCGCCTTGGAGACGTGCTCGATGGTGTCGTCGTCGGCCTTGTGCTTACGCAGGTTCTCCATCCGCTGCTCGTAGATGGGGTCGTACGACTCCAGCCGGTCGACGTCGGCCTGGAGGGCGAGGCGGATCTCCTCGTAGCCGTTCGCCTCAACGATCATTTCGGTCATGTCATCTCCTGTGTTGACGGGCCCGGTCGGGACGAGACGGACCGCAGGTGTGGCGGGTTCGATAGAGGGCTTGGGTGCGGGTTTGGTTTCCGTCTTCACCTCAGGCTTGGGCCTCTTCGGCTTGGGCGGATCCTGGTCCGGTGGCGGCGTGCTGTCGTCGTCCGGCGGTTCCTCGCCGGCCGGCCGCTTCGCCCGGTAGGCGTCGATTTTGGCTTTCGCCCATCGGCGGTGCGAACCCCAGCCGCGCCACGCGGTAGCCGTCAGATACCGGGCGGCACGAAGGGCACCGAGAAGCCACCACGACGCCGATGAGGCGCCGTGCTTGGTGGCGCGTGACTTCATCGTCGGGCTGAGTTTGGTGCGGGCGTCACGGACGAAGACGGGCCCGCCGCCCGTGATCAGCCACGCGAGGAAGAGAGCGAGTATCAGGGTCATTTCTTGCTTCCCTTCTTGTGGTCGGTCTTACCGATCCAGTTCGACACCTGGTCGGCGCCGTGGCGGGCGTTCGGCGTCAGCATTTGGTTGACGTCGTGGAGGAACCCTGCGGTGAACAGCGCCAGGACGAACGGGAGGACCACCGCGGCTTTGGCGGCGCGCTCCCACGCCCTCCAGAGGCCGAGTCCGGCGGTCAGAACCAAACTCGCGGCGACGATCTTCGCGATCGCGGGGCCCCACCCGCCGCTGTGGCTGACCACCCACGTCAGCGGGTGGCCGACGATCCACTTGCCGGCGACGGTGAGGACCAGGACCGAGCTGCCCATGAACATGAGCACGATCTCGGCGCGCGTCATCCACGGCGACGCCTTGTGCGGCAGTTCCGACTTGTACTTGCTGATCAGGAACGCGACACCGATCATCACGAGGCCGGTACCGCTCCCAATCCACGAGGCCATTGACCCCACGTTGATCAACTCCTTCAGAGCATGTTGTAGATGAGGACCGTGACGAGCACGGCCACGATGAGCCGCCAGAACTTCTGGCCGGCGACCGCGACGGAGTACCAGAAGACGGACCAGGCGACACAGAAGGTCAGGCCGGTCCATGCGAGGAAGCGGAGCACCCTCTCGTCCGAGGTCGCCCACGGGCCGGTGCGGACCCGGTCAACGAGTTCACGCGGCGAGGGCGGCTGGATGTCCCACACCTCCCCCGACCACACCCGGTCCCAGAAGCCGAGGAACCCGTCCCAGACGCGGCGGACACTCTCCGTATCCGGCAACACGGCGAGGATCTGGGGTACGATGCCATCGCGCGCGCGCGCAAGCTGAGGGCTGTCATCGGCCTCCCCCGCGTCCGTTGCCGTTGCCGGTTGCCGGACCGCTTCTTCCTTACCGACCGTGACGGTCATCGGACCTTCCTTCCGAGCTGTTTGGCTTTCTCGATCAGGTCATCGGCG
>JAOPYO010000384.1 GCA_025964575.1 Actinomycetes bacterium | reverse complement strand
ACGACGACCCCGAGGTCATCGCCAAGGTGTCCCGCGGGCTCGGCGAGGCCATGGTCGGCCTCAACGTCGACACCCTGCCGGCGTCTGAGCGCTTCGCCGCGCGCGGCTGGTAAAGGCACGGCCACGACGGGTCCCCGTGGATCTTGTTCGTCGGGTGGCAGGACATAGATCTGCGGAACATGCCTTAATCCCTCCCCGCCCCTCCACAGGACGGGGTGTCCGGGTTACGCTGGTCGGCGCGACTGTTCGGGTGTTCGCGCACCCAGGGCGGGCGGCCGCGAGAAGGGACGAGCATGGGGTGGTCGGTCGCGCTTGCCTGCGCGAGCGTTGGTGAACCTGGACAGGCGTTCGGGCCTGGGCTCAGCTCGGATCCGCGGGCGGCGGCCGAGTTGGCGCGGGGACTTTATCCGGCGGCCACGGTGGTCGAGACCGGTGACACGGTCCTCGACTTCGCCCTGTGGCCCTACGAGGACGAGCTCTTCATCGGGTCCTACCAGGACGCGTTGATCGTCTGTGACCGCCGGCTGTTCTGCCTGGACGAGGATGCCCGGCGAGTCGCCGACACGGTCGCCCGGGTGCTGCCCGGCGCCCGATGCGGGGTGCTCGTGCTGAACAGCGTGATCTCCGGCTGCTGGTTCCGGTGGTACGAGGGCGGGCTGATGCTCCGCGAGGTCTTCGTCACCGCCGAGGACGGCGTGGACGTCGACCAGGGGGAGCGGCTCCCGGCGGAGCAGCCGTTCTGGGCGGAGATCGACAGCGCGACCGGTGACGTTCCGCTCCCGTTCGACCAGGAGGAATTCGGTCTGGCACTGGTGCGGGCCCACATGTTCGGGTGTGGCCTCGCCGAGCGGGGGGACGACGGCTTTCTTCCACTCGAGCTGCCGCTGCGCCGGTTCAAGCTCTGCTGACGTTTCCGGAGACTATCCAGCCGCGAACTTAACGATCTCATAACCTGTGGCGCCCTAATGTCTGTCGCATGCGTGCGCGGACGGATGAGAGATCAGCCTATTTCCGCCGGCGAGGTGTCATCGCGCTCTGGGGCGTCTGGGCCGTCACCCGTGGCCTCTACCTGGCCGTGCTCCTCAAAGTGATGTCGTTCTATCTGCTCAAGGTGTCGGTCGGTGACGTCCGCCTCTACCAGCGCTGGAGCGGGATCATCGCGGCCGGCTCCTTCCCCGCCCACGACCCCCGATGGCAGTATCCGCCGCTGGCCGGAGCGGTCATGCTGCTGCCTCGGCTCTTCGGTGGGGACTACCTGACGACCTTCGTGGTCATGATGATCCTCGTGGACGCCCTGATCCTCATCCTGCTGTTGCGCAGCGGTGGCCGGTTGATCGGCGCCTGGGCCTGGGTGGCCGGGACCTTCCTGCTCGGGCCGTTCTGCTATGCCCGCTATGACATCGTGGTCGCCCTGGCAACGGTGGCGGCCCTGCTCGCCCTGCCGAGGATGCGTACCTTCGGCGTGCTGACCGCCGTGGGCGCCATGCTGAAGGTATTGCCCGTGTTCTTCCTGCTGGCTCTTCCGCGAGACCGCAGGGGGGTGCGGGCCATCACGGCGTTCGTCGCGGCCTCGGGGGTCTGCCTGCTGGGCGGTGCCGCGCTGGGCCGCGGCGAGTGGAGTTTCCTGACCGGTCAGCAGGACAGGGGCCTGCAGATGGAAGCCGTGGCGGCCACGCCGTTCCACATCGCACGGATGTTCGGCTGGAAGGGGGTGAAGATCCGGCATCGGTACGGATCATCGGAACTGCTGGGGACCGGGGTGCCCGCCACGGCGACGGTGTGCCTGGTGCTCACGGTCGTCATGCTCGCGATCATCGCCATCATCATCTGGCGCCGTCCGAGTGCGACCTGGGATCCGGTCTTCGCCTGCGACATCGCACTGGCGGTCACGCTCGCGGCAATCGTCACCAGCCGGGTCCTGTCGCCGCAGTACTTGATCTGGCTGCTCGGGGTCGCTGCGGTCTGCCTCACCCTCGGAGCCACCCGGCAGCGTCCCGCGATCGTGCTGATCCTGTTGGCCGCCTTCCTCTCCCATGTCGAGTTCCCGTTGCTCTGGAAGAGCATCGAGAAGGCGCATGTGATCGGGTTGACCGTCCTGTTCGCCCGCAACCTCCTGCTGCTGGCCGCCACCGTCTCCGCGATCCTCCGGCTGCGGAGCCGCCCGCGCCGCCTCAAACTGCCCTCTCTCGCCGGGGTGCGCGGCACGGGGCGCCAGCCGTACGGGAAGATCGCCGCGTTCCTGGAGCGTTGAGAGTACGTCTACGCTCGTAGGCGTACTCGGCTGTAAAGGTTGATCTGTGCCCACTATCGGTGTCCTCGCCCTCCAGGGGGACGTACGCGAACATCTCCATGCGCTGGAAGCGTGCGGTGCCTCCACACTGGCCGTCCGGCGCCCCGAGGAGCTTGAGCGCGCCGACGCGCTGGTGCTCCCCGGCGGCGAGTCGACCACGATGTGGAAACTGGCGCGCACCTTCGAACTGCTCGACCCGCTGCGGAAGCGGATCGAGGCGGGAATGCCCGCGTACGGCTCCTGCGCCGGTATGATCATGCTCGCTGACCGGGTACTGGGCGGCGTCGCGGGGCAGGAGACCATCGGCGGCCTGGACATGCTCGTCCGGCGCAACGCCTTCGGGCGCCAGGTGGACTCCTTCGAGAGCGAAGTGAACCTGCTCGGCGCGCCGTATCACGCCGTTTTCATCCGAGCACCCTGGGTGGAGGCGATCGGCGACGAGGTCGAGGTGCTCGGACGCGTCGAGTCGGGTGAGGCCGCCGGTAGGATCGTCGCGGTCCGTCAGGGCCCCCTTATGGCGACGGCCTTTCACCCCGAGCTGACGGGTGACTTCCGCGTGCATCGCTACTTTGTCGATCTGGTGGGCGACTCGGTGTGACGTCGGGCCACGGAGCAGGAGGATGAACAGATGTCCGGCCATTCCAAATGGGCGACGACCAAGCACAAGAAGGCTGCCGTCGATGCCAAGCGCGGCAAGCTTTTCGCCAAGCTGATCAAGAACATCGAGGTCGCGGCTCGTACCGGCGGCGGTGACCCCGACGGCAACCCGACGCTGTTCGACGCCATCCAGAAGGCGAAAAAGAACTCCGTGCCGATGGACAACATCGAGCGGGCCCGCAAGCGCGGCGGCGGGGAAGAGGCCGGCGGAGCCGACTGGCAGAACATCACCTACGAGGGTTACGGCCCGGGTGGTGTCGCCGTGCTCGTCGAGTGCCTCACCGACAACCGCAACCGTGCCGCCTCCGAGGTGCGCACCGCCATGACCCGCAACGGCGGCAACATGGCCGACCCCGGCTCGGTGTCGTATCTCTTCACCCGCAAGGGCGTCGTCATCGTCCCCAAGGCGGGCACCTCCGAGGACGACGTCATGATGGCCGTCCTGGACGCGGGCGCGGAGGAAGTCAACGACCTTGGCGAGTCCTTCGAGGTCATCAGCGAGGCCGGGGACATGCTGGCGGTCCGCACGGCGCTGCAGGAGGCCGGCATCGACTATGACTCCGCCGACTCCAACTGGCTGCCCAGCGTCACCGTGCCGCTGGACGAGGACAGTGCCAAGAAGGTCTTCCGGCTGCTCGAGGCGTTGGAGGACTCCGACGACGTCCAGGACGTCTACGCCAACTTCGACGTCAGCGACGAGGTCCTCGCCGCTCTCGACTGATCTTTCCGAGACTGATCTTTTCGAGAAACGGGCCGCCGGGCCGGGGCAACGCCCCTGACACGGCGGCCCCGTGCAGATCCGCCCTGCCGCGGCTCGCGGCCCAAGGGCCCCGGCGGCGGGGCGTGGC